>JAQRMV010000002.1:0-63713 GCA_028598985.1 Gammaproteobacteria bacterium | reverse complement strand
AGCGGCGGCCAAATGATTTTTGGTTTTGGTTGTGATATGCCAGTGATTGAAAAGTGTGCCGGCAAAACTGCTGCCAAAACCATGTGGGATATGTCGATAGAAGCCATCGATATCTTACGAAACCGTGTAGATCAGCATCAAATACAGTGCGATTTACAACAAGGCCATCTCCATGCCGCAATAAAGCCAAGGCAAATGCAAGAGCTAGAAGAGTGGCAAGCGTCATTAGAAAAACACTATGGCTATACGAGTTTAAGCTTGTGGGACCAGCAACAAGTACAATCTCAAATGGCCAGCGAGCGCTACATTGGCGGGCTTTTTGATGTCAATTCTGGCCACATTCACCCTCTAAACTACACCCTTGGATTAGCTAAAGCCGCCCTCAAAGCCGGCGTGACTATTTACACCCATTCGGCGGTGACCAAGGTGACACGAAAATCTAAAGCTAATGTTTGCCACACAAACCAAGGCCAAGTGACGGCGCAACAAGTGTTATTTTGTGGCAATGCTTACATGGGCAACCTAGTCCCGGAGATTAGCCGTAAAATCATGCCCGTGGGCACTTATATTGGCGCTACGGAGCCCTTAGGAAAGGAGCGGGCCTGCGCCCTAATCAAAAACAACATGGCCGTGGCAGATATCAATTTTGTACTGGATTATTTCCGTATGTCGGCCGACTATCGAGTGCTTTTTGGCGGCCGTGTGAGTTATTCAACCTTAACCCCACCTAACCTAACCCATTCGATGCAACAGCGAATGTTAAGTGTATTCCCGCAGTTAGCAGACCTAAAAATGGATTACTCATGGGGCGGCAATGTGGCAATAACCATGAACCGTGGGCCGCATTTTGGCCACTTAGGTGAGGATTTATATTTTGCTCAAGGGTTTTCTGGTCATGGTATTGCAGCCACGGGTTTAGCAGGGAAGTTGTTAGCGGAAGCCGTAGCAGGCCAAACGGAAAGATTTGATCTTTTTAATGAGATCAATCACTTACCTTTTCCCGGTGGCACTTTGTTACGGACGCCCGCATTGGTACTAGCCATGGCTTGGTATCGCTTAAGGGATATGCTTTAACCACTAGTGCCGGTATTGGCACTCACCACTTTTGCAGTCACATCACCTAAGTTGCGGAAGCGGTGCGGCAAGTGGGTGTGAAAAAAATACCCATCACCTGTGGATAAGTGATACACCTGATAATCCACGGTGAGCTCAATCTCCCCCTGCACCACCATACCGGCTTCTTCGCCATCGTACTTAATCATCTCCTCACCGGTGTCTGCACCTGGAGGATAGGTTTCGTTTAACATAGAAATGTGGCGGTCGGCCACACTGTGGCCGATCAGCTTAATGGCCACACCTTGAGCGCTCATATCTGCCTGCTCTTCGGACTTGAACACCACTTGGTTGCTCATGACTAAATCGGCGGTAAAAAACTCTTCTACGCCCATAGGAAACCCCTTCAGCACCTTTAGCAAGGAGCTAAAAGAAGGGCTGACGGTGTTTTTTTCGATCATAGAAATAGTGCTGTTAGTCACCCCCGCGCGCTTGCCTAACTCGCGCTGCGAAAGCCCTTTACGTTTTCGAATGGCTTTTAATCTAGCACCTAAATCCATGGCATTATCTCCACTTACTTATTGGGTTTGTAGCGGTATGCGCACACACACTTGTACACCTTCACCGATGACCGTATTGATATCCACAGTACCACCTAAAGACCTTGCCCGCTCGTCCAAGCCAGACAAACCAAAGCCCAATTGGTTCTCTATGGGATCAAAACCTATACCATCATCTTCAACACAAATGTTCATGTGGTGGTCGACTACCTCCAATACCACACGTAATTTACTGAGCTTGGCGTACTTCACCGCATTGTTTACCAGCTCTTGCACAATACGATAACTAGCAATGGAGTATATTTCTTCAACATCATTCACCGCATCATCAATGTGAATGTCTAAGTCTATGTTTTGTTGCTCCAAGTGGAACCCCAATATACATTCTTCAACGGCCACTTTTAAGCCAAACATATCCAACGCCTCTGGCCTGAGCCTTTCAATCATGTCGTGCATGGTGGCATATAAAGCATCAGCTTGGTTGGTAATATCTTGAGCGTAGGTGCCAATTCCTTCCACTGTTTGTGCATTTTCTAAAATGTGCGCATTGATTTTAATAGCCGTTAGGGTTTGGCCAAATTCGTCATGCAATTCTCTTGCAATGTGGTGGTATTGATCTTCTTGTACCCGAATAAGCTGTTGCGCCAGGCGCGTATTTTCATCACTTTTTCGCTGTAGCTGTTGGGTTCTTTTGTCTACCATAAGCTCTAATTTGGCGTGTTGCTGGCTTAATTCAATGACTGCCGCGTCGCGCTGTAATTGCAAACCATACTTAGCGAATAAACTACGGTAATAAAACCAATAGGCTACCAACATAACAATAATCAACACCCCCATCACCTGTATGTGCCGCGCATAAAACCCAGCTGTCCCAGTGATAGATAAAGTAAACGGCTGGCCTAAGTCATCAAACTTACGTTCCACCATTAGGCTGTCAATTGCCACCAACGGCAGTTGTGATGCTTTTGGAAAAATTTGTTGTGCGGCTAATTTGCGATCTTCGCCATATAGCAACCGAATATTTGCCGCCGGCACAATACCCGCTACGTCGGCCAATAGAGCATCCGTTTTAATGAGAAGCAAAACGGCCAGACCTCCGTCAGAATATTTTGGGCCCGACTCTGCCAAGGTATCAAGCGCTTTAATCAACACATAACCCTTGCCGCCTTCGCGTAATTGATAGGGCTGTGAAGCCGTTGGCGAACCGGAAGCCAAAGAAGCCAAAAGAGTGTCCCTCATATTGCGCGCAGACATCATGTCAAAACCCATCAGGCCCTTAACGGAATCTAAGTATGGGTCTATAAAGAAGATCGGGAAGTGCATTGGCACTCCCTTGATCATATTGTATGGCTGTTTTGTAGGGTTCTTTTTTGAAACATAGCGGGTGATTTTGTAGTCTGTATAACCCGCCTCTTGCATGGCCGCTTCATGCTCATGCTTAAGGCTTGGGTCCACACTAACCAACGCCTCAAACATATATATATGGGGGTAGGCATCGCGCATGCGCTTGGTGAAGTCGCGCGTTTGCTGGAGACTGCTAGGGCCAACGCTGGTGAGCAAGCTACCAAACCCTGAAAGTGCCGCATCATTAATAATAAGCTGTTCATGAACGTAGCCAATAGCCTCTTTGGCATTACTGTCGAAGGTTACCTTTTGGCCGTTAATCACCTGGCTAGCAAATACCATCAACACCGTCGCCACGGCTAAAAGCCACAAAAACGTACGCACCAAAGTTGATGGGAGCAACAAATAATGTAATTGACTACCTTTTTCCACAACCCAAACCCTTGTATTCGACACCAGCGAACAAGCGCAGCCACATTAGGGCGCTTTGTGCGGTGAGTTTAGCATGAGGCGCCACGAGCCAACAATCCTATAGCCCCCTGGACCCGCCAGCCATACTTATTTAACCGTGTAGCACCTTGGGCCATCGCAAATACAGGGCCAAAGCCCTTCAGCGCAACACAAACAAACATAATGTAAAAATGAACGCTCAGTATGTGTACATATGCTCTCAATTTATACATTTTGCGCTCTGTTTTTAGAAGCTAATGATAGGTAATATTACCTATCTATTAAATAAGTCGCCCGAACCTAATATTATTAAGCACCGTATTTAGCTCCAAGGATGATGTATGAAACTGTTGCATACTATGATTATTTCTTCTTCCATTGTGCTATCAGCCTCTACGGCTATGGCGCAGGATTTTTCCAACTGGTCCGACAAAACCGTTTGCCGCCTGATTAAAAATGACAATCGATCCGACTACCTTGAAGAAGCTACTCGACGCGGACTTAATTGCGAAGCACCAAAACAAGCCAAACAAAAGCAGTCTGGCTCTTCTGGAGCCTCTAGTTGGAGCACCCCCGACGGTTTAGATGAATTAACCGTTCCTTCAAATTGGGTTCCATACCAAAATATGAGCGAGTTCGAAGAAGAGCGCAAAGGCTATAAAATTTACGCAGGGTCTACAGGCTTTGATGGTGACTATGGCGCGGCGATAAAAGAGCGATGCGCCACCGTCATGACTCAATGGCGCAAAGCAATGAAGTTTGAGCTGGGGGTTATTAAGGAAATTGATATGTCTAACTCATTGCTGGGCGAAGAGAAGACGGACATGTATCGCCAAGTCACTTTTGGGCGTTGTTTAGGCGAAATGTCTGCCGACAGTATGCGCAAAGGAAAAATCCCCGAACACTTATCGACAGCGTTAATTCATTGGGCCAACAACGACGAAATTTCTGTCCCTCGTAATATCAAAAAAAACCACCAGCAACATTATTATTATCAGTCTACTGCCGCCATTGCCGTGATGTCTGCTCATTATGCTATTTATTACGACGAATACCCGTTCAACGCAGAGGAACGAAAAGCAGTTAACCGCTACTTAACTAAAAAACTCAAGACGCTTAACCCAAAATACATGGTGGACGATGGGCGTAAAGAGTGTAATCCAAACAATTTGTCCCGTACTGTGCGGGGCATCTCAAAATACTCCATCGATCCGAATGCCTGCGGCAGCTCCATGTGGAAAGCCTTAGTTGGGCAAATCGTTTTAGGGCTACGCTTAGGTGATGAAGAGCTTTTTAAGCTAGGCATTAAACACACTAAAATGCAGCTAAGCTATTTTGATAAAGACGGCATATTTACAACTTGGGCCAACAAAGGCCCCAACGCTTTTCACTATACCGCTCACGTGCCTCAATACCTTGGGGTATTAACTGAAATATTCCATACCCTTGGGTATGATTTCTTGGCCCATAAAACACCTTCCGGGCTTCTCATAAAAGACATCATGGGCAAGCAAATCGACATTTATGAAGACCCGCAGCTGCTGTGGAAATACGTAAAGCTAACAAAAGAATACCGAGGCGTGCGCTCTTCTGAGTATAAGAAGTGGTCGGCCAATAAAATTCGTCGTCAATCGAAGGTAACCTATGAATCTTTAGTCAGAAACATGGCCCGTTATGTGGACCTATATAGGCCAGAACTACAGAAATACGCACATTGCACGTTCGACTATGCCTTTGCTAATGATTTGGCGCTTGGCATCATCGACAACTCTACGAACGCTTTTAATCCAATAGACCCGTATATCATGTATAAGGCCAACTCAGAAATAGCCAGATGTGAATGAAGGGTTGATAAGGGTCGCCTAAAAGAAGCTTGGCTCTTGGACGGTTCCAATGCCAAACCAACCATAGAGGATGGGCACATATATGATCTATTTATTGCGAGTAATTCTGCCAGTTGCCTTGCTTACATTCGCCCAAAGTGCGCTAGCGCAAGACATGTCCCACTGGTCCGACAAAACGGTGTGCCGCTTGGTTAAAAATGGAGGAGGTCAGGAGCATATTAAAGAAGCGGCTAATCGCGGGATCGCATGTGAACAGGTCGCCAATCCATCGTCCCAATCCAAAAAGGCGGCCCCACTAGACAATCCGCTGGATAAAATAACCCTTTCAAAAAACATGTCGCTCATAAAAAATAGCACGGCATTCAATCAAGAACGAAACGCCATTAAAAGCGCATTTTCAAATAAAACAGGTTTTTACTGGAAAGGAGCGTCGGTAGACCGCTGCTTTCTTAATCTTATGATGGATTGGGAAGCCAGTATGAAAGTTGAGGTGGCTAAATCTCAGAGCGTGGGTTCATTTGATGTCTATCACAGGCCTATAAGTATCTGCTTATTGACCATGGCTCAACAGTTATCTCATCTCGGAACAACACCTTACTATCTTGAGGACATGATGCTTAAATGGTCTACGGATGAAGTGTTCAAATTGCCTGGTAAGTCGATGCCTGCTAGTGAATACCAACTTCGTATGTATGCCATGGCAAGTTATCTAGGAGTGTATGGGGGCTACTATGCCATACACTACGAAGACTTTAATTATACCGATGCAGAGCGCCAGATTGTAGAAGCCTATTTCTCAGATCAGTTGATAAAGGTGGACATGAGAAACGCGGCTCCAAGAGGCTTGAAATCTTGTGATTATTATTCAACTTCACGCTTAGCAAAGGGCCTTAACAGTGGCAAGATGAGCCATGATACTTGTGGTAGTCCAATGCTAAAAGCGACGACTGGTGCGCTTGCACTAGGTGTGAGACTTGGAAATCAAGATCTATTCAATACCGGTATTAAAAACCTTAAACTGCTGCTTAAGGTGTTTGATAAAGAAGGCATTTTTGTACCTTATGCCGCAGGTCGTGGAGCAACCGCACTAGGATATTCAAGTGAAATACCTTTACACTTAGGGGCATGGACTGAACTATTAGCCATTGCAGGATACGACTTTCTCGAGCATGAATCGCCAAATGGGATGCGTATCAAAGACTTAGTTGCTGCACAGATTAACGTCCTCAAAAATCCAGATATACTACTCAAATACAGTGCTTCTAATGGAGCATATGGTGGCAAGGGAGGCCCAACAGTGGCAAGTTTTAATAAACTCCCCTTGTATGAAAAATGGGACCGTTCTAATACAAATATGAAACAAATAGTAAGGCAGTCCGCACGATACGTTGATCGCTTTAGACCGGACCTTCAAAAGTTTAGAGACCAGAACTATGTTGAATTTGACGACTGCTGCAATAACTCAATTAAGTCCACCGATGACCACATGATTTTTGACCCATATATGCTATATGTGGCAAATACAAAAGACATGTAAGATGTAAAACAAATTTACTCATATGATGCTTTGAGAGGATCGAATAAAATTTATATAGCGAAAAACTATTCCACGGTAACCGACTTGGCCAAATTGCGTGGCTGATCCACATCCGTGCCTTTGATAATGGCCACATAGTAAGACAACAGCTGCATAGGGATGGCATAGACTATAGGGGCTAGCAACTCATGGACTTCTGGCACAACAATGACGTGGGTGGCGGAGTCTGCAGCCATTTTGGCATGGGCGTCTGCAAACACAAATAGCTCACCGCCACGGGCGCGCACTTCTTGCATGTTGGCTTTTAGCTTATCAAGCATATCGTCTTTGGGTGCCACGACCACGACGGGCATGTCTGCATCCACAAGGGCCAAGGGGCCATGTTTAAGCTCTCCTGCGGGGTATGCTTCGGCATGGATATAGGAAATTTCTTTTAGCTTTAGGGCGCCCTCTGAGGCGATGGGATACATGCTGCCTCTGCCTAGGAACAGGGTGTGTTGTTTGTCGGCGAAGCGTTGTGCAACCGCCTCAATCTTGCTATCCATTTGTAAACATTGCTGCAACACGCCGGGTAGGGTTTGCATGGCCTCAATAATAGGCTGTGTGTCAATATCGGTACGCTGTTTAGCCAATAGTAGGGTGACATGTAGCAGGGTGATTAATTGGGTGGTGAAGGCCTTGGTAGAGGCCACGCTGATCTCTGGCCCAGCTTGGGTTAACAACACCATGTCTGATTCGCGTACTAGGCTACTTGAAGGCACGTTGCAAATGGCTAAGCTTGCCGCTAACTTGGTTTTATCAATATGGCGTAAGGCCGCCAGACTGTCTGCGGTTTCTCCAGACTGGGATAAGGTAATCAGTAGTGTGTCGTCAGGGACAACCGCCTGACGGTATCGGTATTCGCTGGCTACTTCTATCTGGCAGGCAATGCCTGCCAGGCTTTCGATCCAATATTTAGCCACCATGCCCGCTAAGTAGCTAGTGCCGCAAGCAATGATTTGCACGTTGTTGGCTTTAGACAGCGCTTCAATATCGCTGTCACTCAAAATATTTTGTAGTTGGCCGTTAACCACTTGCTGTGAGATGAGGTTAGCCACGACTTTGGGCTGCTCGTTAATTTCTTTGAACATATAGTGCTTGTAGGCGCCTTTGTCACTACTTTCTTCGCTGTGTTCGTAGCGATGACTAGGGCGTTGTACTATTGCTCCGACGCCGTCGGTAACCGTAATATGGGCGCGGCCTATTTCGGCAATGTCGCCGTCTTCTAAAAACATGAATTGGTCGGTCACTTGTAATAAGGCGAGCTGATCCGACGCGATGTAATTCTCATCACTACCTAAACCGATCACCAGTGGGCTACCTTTACGGGCGGCTAACAATAAATCCGGTTGGGTCTCATCCACCGCGCCTAAAGCATAAGCTCCCTCACAGCGGCCTGCGGCATCACGCACTGCGTCTGTTAAAGACATTCCTTGCTGACGGTTACGATGAATGAGGTGGACGATGACTTCTGTGTCTGTGTCACTTTCAAACCCGTAGCCCGTGGCCACAAGGTCTGCTTTAATCGATTCAAAGTTGTCAATAATGCCGTTGTGAACTACCGCCAGACTGCTGTGAGACCAGTGTGGGTGTGCATTGGTTTCGTTAGGGATACCATGGGTAGCCCAGCGTGTGTGGGCAATGCCTAACCTGCCGTGAAGCGGGTCAGATGTTAGGGCTGCGTCTAAACTAGCCACTTTACCTACTCGGCGTGTACGCTGCAGGCCTTGGTCACTTAATATGGCTACACCAGAAGAATCATAGCCTCGGTACTCTAGGCGCTTTAAACCTTCCACTAGAATGCTGCTAACATTACGTTGAGCGATAGCTCCAACAATTCCGCACATGCGTTTCTTCCTTGTTTAACTTTTTACCGGCTTAGCCCAAGAGGCTAAGTTGCGTTGTTTACCACGGGCAATAGCCAAGTTGTCATCGGCCACATCTTTAGTAATGGTAGAACCTGCACCCACGGTTGCACCAGCGCCAATGGTAACGGGGGCCACAATAGAGCTGTTTGAGCCAATAAAAGCGCCATCTTCAATGATGGTTTTGAATTTATTGACGCCGTCGTAGTTACAGGTAATGGTGCCTGCACCAATGTTAACCCTTTCTCCCACCACCGTGTCGCCTAGGTAAGTAAAGTGGTTAGCTTTGGAGCCCTTGCCCAGTAGGGTTTTTTTGGTTTCAACAAAGTTACCTACCTTGGCGCCGTCTTCCAACACAGTGCCTGGGCGTAGGCGCGCAAAAGGGCCTATATTGCAATGTTGCGCTATTTTGGCTTGATCTATAACGCTGTTGGCTAGTATCTTTGTACCCGCACCAATATGTGCATCTTTAATATGACAATTGGGGCCAATGTGCACCCCGTCTTCTAACTGCACTTTACCCTCGATAATGGCATTGATATCAATATATATGTCGCTGCCTGTGGTGAGCTCGCCACGTAGATCAAAACGAGCAGGGTCGGCTAATTGCACACCATCGCGTAATAATTGATTGGCCTGTTGTCGTTGATACCAGCGTTCTAGCTCTGCCAATTGAACTCGGTCGTTAACCCCTTGGGTTTGTTGCGGAAACTCTGGTTGGAGATGGTTAATATCTATACCATCGGCCACCGCCATCGCCACAATGTCTGTGAGGTATATTTCACCCTGGGCATTGTTGCTTTCAATACGAGGTAGCCAAGCATTCAATAAGCTGGCCTTGGCGGCTAAAATACCGGTGTTTATTTCTTTAATTTGTAATTGTTCTGAATTGGCATCTTTGTGCTCCACAATGGCTTGAATAGCACCTTGGTTATCACGAACAATGCGGCCATAGCCAGTCGCGTCGTTTAATGTCACCGTAAGAATGGCCAAGCCGCCCTGTTTCGGTTGCCCAGCTAGGCGTGTTAATTGCTGCATCAGTGTTGCAGGAACCAAAGGTACATCACCATAAAGAACCAAGACTGTGGCGTCATTTTCTACCATTGGCATGGCCTGCGCCACCGCGTGACCGGTGCCTAGCTGCTGTTCTTGGGGCACGCAAGTTGCGCCTAGCGGCTTGACTACCGTCTCTACTTGCTCGGCACGATGGCCAACAATGATATGCGTGTGTGTTGGCATCAGCTTTTGGGCCTGCTCAACGGCATGCACCAGCATAGGCTTACCTGCCAACGGATGGAGCACTTTGGGTATGTCTGAACACATACGTGTGCCTTTACCAGCGGCGAGAATAATGACTTCTAACGACATTAACAATCCTTGTGAAACGGTATGAAATTATGTTCTTTAGTTTAGACGCTTTAGGTCACTAAAGTTCACTTATTTTCTGCAATTTAAGCCGAGCTTAAAGCCCAGAAAAGGCAAAGTCGAGTGCGGAAAGTATTGTTTCTCGCTGGTGCTCAAGGTTGCCAATTGGGTTGCTTAGTGGCTTTGCATGAATAGACGTAATCTGAGGGGTTAGAATAATGAGGCTCTGTCCATCATATTCTACCTCTGGAGTCAGCCGGCCTAAGCCACCGTATTTGAAGTGATCTAATACGCCAAGAGGAATCACAATTCTCGTATCCATACTGGCTATCAAGTGACTTTGTACATCTACAAATATGGAAAAATACTCTTCGTTTTGCGGCTAGGGTTGGTAGCACGTTTAGGTGCATCAATATCATAAAGTGGCTGCATAATTTTTCCTATGCGCAGTTGAATGCGTATGATTGTAGCACAATTGCCTATGGACGTTTTTATGTGTAAAGACATGGAACATAGTGGGGCTGAGCTGTTTAACCCTTGGGAAGACTAGCTTAGAAGCCTATAGATTGTTATTTTATAAAGACAATAAAAAAGGCCTCAATCGAGGCCTTTTTAGATGCTTTGCACTAACGACTTACTTACCTAGTTTCTGACGAATCTGGCGCAAGGTGCGTAGTTGAGCGGTGGCTTCGGCCAATTGGCTTGCAGCACGTGAGTATTCAAACTCGGAAGTCTGGTCGGCCATGGCCTGTTCGGCGTGACGACTGGCTTCTTCTGCAGCAGCTTCATTTAAGTCGGCTGCACGCAGTGCAGTATCAGCCATCAAGGTGATTTTGTGGGGCTGAACTTCTAAAAAACCGCCAGACACATAAAATATGTCTTCTTCGCCGGATGCCATGCGCATACGCACGGGGCCAGGTTTTACTTCACTCAGTAGCGGTGTGTGGCCTGGGTAAATACCCAGCTCACCCAAAGTACCTGTAAGTGAAATAAATTCGACCTTACCTTCAAAGATGGATTCTTCTGCACTTACGATGTCACAATCTACACTAGTAGCCATGTGATTATCCTCTTAAGCTAGGCTTAAGCCATTAGCGGTTGCTAACGGCCTTAGCCCTAACAATTACATGCTCTTGGCTTTCTCAACTACTTCATCAATGCCGCCAACCATGTAGAAGGCTTGCTCTGGAAGATCGTCGTATTCGCCCGCTAAAATTCCCTTAAAGGCAGCAATGGTGTCCTTAAGTGATACGTACTTACCAGAAGCGCCGGTAAATACTTCAGCTACGAAGAAAGGCTGAGACAAGAAACGCTGAATCTTACGAGCACGCGTTACCGCTTGCTTGTCTTCGTCAGACAATTCGTCCATACCCAAGATGGCAATGATATCTTTCAGCTCTTTGTAGCGCTGAAGGATGCCCTGAACGCCACGAGCAACGTCGTAGTGGTCTTGGCCAATCACTAATGGATCTAGCTGACGTGAGCTTGAATCTAGTGGATCGATAGCTGGGTAGATACCCAATTCTGCGATCTGACGAGACAATACTACGGTAGCGTCCAAGTGAGAGAAAGTGGTTGCTGGAGACGGGTCAGTCAAGTCATCCGCTGGTACGTATACCGCTTGGATAGAAGTGATGGAACCGATCTTAGTGGAGGTAATACGCTCCTGCAACACACCCATTTCTGAAGCTAGTGTTGGCTGGTAACCTACAGCAGAAGGCATACGGCCTAATAGTGCAGATACTTCGGTTCCCGCCAATGTGTAACGGTAGATGTTGTCAACGAACAACAATACGTCACGGCCTTCGTCACGGAACTGCTCGGCCATGGTAAGGCCGGTTAGTGCCACACGTAGACGGTTTCCTGGAGGCTCATTCATCTGACCGTATACTAGAGATACTTTGTCCAATACATTGGACTCTTTCATCTCGTAGTAGAAATCGTTACCTTCACGAGTTCGCTCACCCACACCTGCGAATACAGAATAACCACTGTGCTCGATGGCGATGTTACGGATCAGCTCCATCATGTTTACGGTCTTGCCTACGCCGGCGCCGCCGAATAGTCCAACCTTGCCGCCTTTGGCGAAAGGACAAACCAAGTCGATGACTTTGATGCCAGTTTCTAGCAATTCGTTACTTGCCGACTGTTCAGAGTAAGACGGGGCCTTACGGTGAATTGGCATACGTAGTTCTTCACCTATGTCGCCACACTGGTCGATGGGGTTACCCAATACGTCCATGATACGGCCTAAGGTGGCTGTGCCTACGGGCACTTTGATGGCTGCGCCAGTGTTAGATACGTCTAAACCACGGCTAAGACCTTCGGTCTGGCCCATGGCGATAGTGCGTACTACGCCGTCGCCCAACTGCTGCTGAACTTCAAGGGTGGTGCCCTTAGTGTCTACAGTTAGTGCGTCATATACTTTTGGAACTGAATCACGTGGGAATTCCACGTCGATTACAGCGCCAATGATCTGTACGATACGTCCGCTACTCATAATTTTATCCTCTATCGAAAATTCTTGCTCGAAAACCAGTTTAAACCGCAGCTGCGCCACTCACGATTTCAGAAATTTCCTGAGTAATCGCGGATTGACGGGCTTTGTTGTAAATCATCTGAAGGTCATCAATCAGATCACCCGCGTTATCGGTGGCGCTTTTCATGGCGATCATCCGTGCGGCTTGTTCACAAGCGTTATTTTCTACTACGGCTTGATACACTAAAGATTCTACATAACGGGTCAAAAGGCCGGTGAGTAATTCACGGGCGTCCGGCTCGTATAAGTAGTCCCAATGGTGGCTCATGCCTTCATCATTTGGGGCTGCCTGCAACGGCAAAAGTTGTAGTACGCTGGGGTCTTGGGTCATGGTGTTTACAAAATTATTGTATACCACATACAAAGCGTCCAACCGTCCTTCATCATAACTATCAAGCATGATCTTAACAGCGCCAATAAGTTCGGCAGCTTCTGCCTTATCACCTAGCCCAGTCTTGCTTGATACAACGTTGCCGCCGTAGTTATTAAAGAAGGTTGCTGATTTAGAACCAATGGCACAGACGTCGATTTCTATGCCATTTTGATCATGCTCAGCCATGCTCTGCACGGTTTTCTTAAACACGTTAATGTTTAAACCACCACACAGACCACGATCGGAAGAAACCACAATGTAACCCACCCGCTTCAGCTCACGCTGCTGCAGATACAGGTGCTTGTACTCAGGGTTAGACCGAGCAAGATGAGCAATCACTTCACGCATTTTATCTGCGTAAGGACGACTCTGATTCATGCGGTCTTGTGCTTTACGCATTTTACTCGCCGCTACCATTTCCATGGCGCTAGTGATCTTTTGCGTACCCTTGATACTCGCAATCTGGGTCTTTATTTCTTTTCCGACTGCCATATGCTTACCTATTTATTAAGTAACTTACCTCGGTATTGCTGGGCCTCAGTTATTGACAATAAGCTGAGGCCGATTGCATTACCAGGTTTGAGTTGCCTTAAACTGCTCTAATGCAGACTTAAAAGAAGCAGCGATGTCGTCGTTGAAGTTACCAGATTCATTAACCTGGGCCATCACGGCGCTTTGCTCGCTGTTCATGTAAGAAATTAGAGCGGCTTCGAAATCGCCAACCTTGTTAAGGGCGACGTCTGTAAGGAAACCTTCGTTAGCTGCAAATAGGCTGATAGCCATTTCGGCTACGCTCATTGGCGAGTACTGGTGCTGCTTCATCAGCTCGGTCACACTTTGACCATGCTCTAACTGGGCGCGTGTTGCGTCATCCAAGTCGGAAGCAAACTGAGAGAAGGCTGCCAATTCACGGTACTGTGCCAATGCCAAACGAATACCACCACCCAACTTCTTGATGACTTTAGTTTGTGCTGCACCACCTACACGGGATACAGACAAACCAGCGTTAATGGCTGGACGAATACCGGCGTTGAATAGGTCAGTTTCCAAGAAGATCTGGCCGTCGGTGATAGAGATTACGTTAGTCGGTACGAAAGCCGATACGTCACCACCTTGGGTTTCGATAATAGGTAGCGCGGTTAAGGAACCGGTCTTACCTTTCACTTCACCATTGGTGAAGGCTTCAACATATTCTGCGTTTACACGGGATGCGCGCTCTAACAAACGAGAGTGCAAATAGAACACATCACCAGGATAGGCTTCACGACCCGGAGGGCGACGAAGTAGCAAAGAGATTTGACGGTATGCCCAAGCTTGCTTGGTCAGGTCATCAAATACAATCAGTGCGTCTTCACCGCGGTCACGGAAGTATTCACCCATGGTACAACCGGCGTATGGCGATAGGAACTGCATGGCGGCTGAGTCAGCTGCGCCTGCGTTGACAACGATGGTGTGAGCCATGGCGCCGTGTTCTTCTAGCTTACGTACTACGTTAGCAATAGTAGATTGCTTTTGACCAATGGCCACGTAGATACACTTAACGCCAGTGTCTTTTTGGTTGATGATGGCATCGATGGCGATGGCAGACTTACCTGTCTGACGGTCACCGATAATCAATTCGCGTTGACCACGACCTACAGGAACCATGGCGTCAATCGCCTTAAGGCCTGTTTGTACTGGCTGGTCTACGGATTTACGTTCGATTACACCTGGGGCTACTTTTTCAACGGCGTCGGTTAGATCAGAGTTGATCGGACCTTTACCATCGATAGCATTACCTAGACCATCTACCACTCGACCCAATAATTCTGGGCCTACGGGTACTTCTAGGATACGGCCGGTACAACGAGCAGTTTGGCCTTCAACCAATTCCTCGTAGTCACCTAGAACTACAGCGCCAACAGAGTCGCGCTCCAAGTTCATGGCCATGCCGTAAACACCACCAGGGAATTCAATCATTTCCCCGTACATTGCGTCAGCTAAACCGTGGATCAATACGATACCATCGGCTACGCTAACAATTGTGCCCTCATTTTGGGCTTCAGATGATACATCAAGTTGCTCAATACGCTTCTTGATGATTTCACTGATCTCTGAAGGATTCAGTTGTTGCATGCTTTATTCCTCACACTCAGGCATTCATGGCCTCAGCCAATTTGCCTAGTTTGCCTTTAACGGAACCATCAATCACTAGGTCGCCCGCGTGGACTATGACACCACCGAGCAATGACTCGTCGGTAGTACTAGTTATGTTAATTTCGCGAGACAACATGGCGTTTAATGCTTGAGCCAGTTTATCTTGTTGCTCACTGCCTAAATCAAATGCACTGACGATAGATACATCTACCGACTGTTCCTGATTTGCCTTTAGGGTTTCATATAAATTAGAAACCTCTGGCAGCAATGACAAGCGCTTGTTTTCGGCCAACAAGTTCAGAAAATTCTGTGCTTGTTGGGACACGGGGTGACTGCCGCTTATCACGTCGGTCACCAGCTGGGACTTTTGTTCTGCCGTGAGTTCTGGGTTATCCAAAACTGTGGCTAGGTCTGCGTCCGCAACTACAGCTGCGGCCAGATTCAAAAATTCCGACCAGCTACCCAAGTCGCCTTGGGCCAATGCCGTTTCGAAAGCGGCCTTGGTGTAAGGGCGGGCAACGGTAATGGATTCAGCCATCGTTAACCTCTCTTTTCTTACAGTTCGGCTGCCAAC
Source organism: Gammaproteobacteria bacterium (assembly GCA_028598985.1). Lineage (GTDB taxonomy): Bacteria > Pseudomonadota > Gammaproteobacteria > Pseudomonadales > Balneatricaceae > Njordibacter. The sequence goes on along the minus strand of JAQRMV010000002.1, from coordinate 48,034 downwards.
TTATCGACAAGCTCTTGGTGATTGTTTACATCGATGGATGCGCCCAGGATTTTTTCTGCGCCAGCAACAACAAGTGTTGCAACTTGAGCGCGTAGCGCTTCTTTGGCACGGTTAACTTCCTGTTCAACGTCAGCTGCAGCGGCCGCTTTAATACGGTCGGCTTCGGCTGTCGCTGTTTCTTTAGCTTCATCAACGATCTGACTAGCGCGTTTGTTAGCTTGCTCTATAAGAGTAGCGGCTTGCGCTTTGCTTTCTTGCAGTGCTGCTTCCACAGACTGCTGAGCGTCTTCTAGTTCGCGTGCGGCTTTATCAGCTGCATCCAAACCTTCAGCGATCTTCTTTTGACGTTCTGCCAAGGCCGCGGTAAGCGGTGGCCAAACGAACTTCATGCACAAGTACACGAAGATAATAAAAGAAATGATCTGGCCCAAAATTGTCATGTTCATATTCATGGCAAGACCTCCATCCGTATGGGTTGGTTAAAGATGACCTTTAGGCAACCGCAAACATGATGTAAAGGCTGATACCAACACCAATCATAGGCACAGCGTCGGTTAGACCCATCATGATAAAGAACTGTGTGCGTAATAGTGGGATCAATTCTGGCTGACGCGCAGCGCCTTCCAAGAACTTACCACCCAAGACGCCGATACCAACAGCTGCACCAACGGCAGACATGCCCAAGATCAATGCACCAGCAATATAAAGTAATGCCATTTCCATTTTGTTTCTCCAATAAAGTGAGATTAGTAATTAATATTTAAAAGTAAAAAGGTCCTGATTAATGATGGTCGTGAGCCATCGCCAAATACACAATGGTCAGCACCATAAAGATGAATGCCTGCAAAGTGATGATTAGGATGTGGAACAAGGCCCACGGCACCGATAACAACCACTGTGCCCAGAAGGGAAGTAGTGCAATCAGAATAAAGATCATTTCGCCTGCGTACATATTACCGAACAAACGCAAAGCTAATGAAATAGGTTTTGCAATTAAGCCAACCAACTCTAGGAACAAGTTGAACGGTAGCGCCCACTTGCCTAGCGGCTGTAGGCTAAGCTCGGCTAAGAAGCCCATGATGCCTTTTTGCTTAATTGAATAGAAAATAATAAGAACAAACACCGCTATGGACATACCCAGGGTGACGTTTAAATCGGTGGAGGGCACAATCTTCATGAAGTGAATGCCCATTGCGCCAGCGATGGATGGAACCCAATCCACTGGAATCAAGTCCATTAGGTTCATTAAGAACACCCATACAAAGATGGTTAGAGCCATGGGCGCGATAATGGCGTTTTTGTGATGAAATACGCTTTTTACGTTGTCATCTACAAATTCAATAATCATCTCAATGAAGTTTTGAGTACCGGAAGGTACGCCTGTGGTTGCGTTTTTAGCCACCCGGCTAAACAACACGATGAAAAATATGCCTAAACCAACAGACCATGCCATAGAGTCCACATTGATGGCCATAAAGCCCATCTCTGCGGCTTGCTGGCCAGATTCAGCAAAACTCCATCCGTTAACGGGGTGGTTGCCATAGGTTAAGTTGGTCAGGTGATGCTGAATATAATCTGCGGAGCTCATGCCACTAGCCATGCTTTATCTCACTTTGATTTCGTAGAAGTTTGTTTATCTATAACCACTGGCAACATTGCCGCAAGCAAATGGGAGCCTGTAAAGGCTAGTAGCAAGGCTAATGGGTTAAGTGGTGCCACTAAACCAAAGGCTAAACTAAACAACACAACAGTGAGGACTAGTTTAAGCATTTCATTGCCGTACATTTGTGCCAAGGTTAGCTTTGCATCTGCAAGGGCTGTAGGGTTTGAGTTGCGCTTGTTACCACGAGCAAACTCTCGCCTTAAGGCCCAATAAGCAGGCAGGCTATAAATGGCACCACCAAGAATCACGGACATTCCCGTAACCCAGTCTGTTATAGATAAACCCACTCCAACCAGTGCCACAACAAGGGCCTGATAAGTTAATGTTTTTTGCAACCAGTTGGGGGCTTTATTGAGCGCCATACGTGCTTAAAAAATCCGTTGGTTGTTGGTCTAAACTACCTGTGCTTTGGCATCAAACACCATAGCGCCCAAGATTATAGGGAGTTTGTAACTAAATCTCAACAATTATCCCGCTTTTTAGTAGTCCATTCGTTTCGGTGCAACCACACTAGACTCGCGCCAGACTAGGGCTCAAGCCTTGATATAATACCGTCGAGTTGATCTAAAGTCGCATAACTAATGGTTAGCTTGCCATTACCCTTAGCCATCTGTTTAATGGTTACTGCCGCACCTATTGCGTCTGAAAGGCGGTTTTGTAAGCGACTCACATCTGCATCAGTGGCTTGTTTTGTAAGGGGTTTGGGGGGTTGTTGGGCTTTGCGCACCAGCTCTTCGGTCTGACGTACAGACAGGCCTTTAGCCACCACTTCTCGTGCTAACTGTAGTTGTTGGGTTTCGTCAAGGGCGAGCAATGAGCGAGCGTGGCCCATTTCTAAATCACCCCTTTCTAGCATCAAGCGCACAGGTTCGCTTAGCTGTAATAAACGCAATAAGTTGGCAATAGCGCTGCGAGATTTGCCTACAGCCTCGGCCACTTGTTGTTGTGTGAGCTCAAATTCATGCTGTAGTCGCTGTAGAGCAACGGCCTCTTCCATAGCATTAAGGTCTTCGCGCTGAATATTCTCAATGAGCGCCATGGCAATAGCTGCCTCATCGGGCACCTCTTTAATGAGTGCTGGAATATTGTCTAGACCTGCGATTTGAGCAGCGCGCCAACGGCGTTCGCCGGCAATAATTTCGTAACGGTCTATGCCCACCGAGCGCACTACAATGGGTTGCATAATGCCATGTACACGAATAGACGCGGCTAGCTCTTCTAGGGTTTCGGGATCTAAATCTCTACGTGGCTGGTATACACCACGCTGCACCCACTCAACTGGCAATTCTTGCAAGCCATCTTTTGTGGTGGGTGAATTTTGCGTTAAATCTACATCGAGACTGCCAGCGCCCTGAAGTAAGGCTGCTAAACCACGGTTGAGACCACGTTTTTTAACCATAATGATGCTCTGTTATTTTTCTTGTTGGCGAATAAATTCGCTCGCTAATGCCAAATACGCTACAGCGCCACGGGAGTGCTTGTCATAAAAAAGGGCCGGTAGGCCATGGCTAGGCGCTTCTGCTAACCGTACATTACGAGGAATCACCGTGCGGTAAACCAAATCACCAAAGTGATTAATGAGTTGGTGTGATACATCATTTGTAAGGCTATTGCGTGGGTCATACATAGTACGCAATATACCTTCGATTACCAAACCCGGATTGAGGCTGCTTTTAATTAACTTTACGGTATTAAGCAGCGCACTTATACCCTCTAGTGCATAATATTCGCACTGCATAGGTACCAATACACCCTGGGCACATGCTAGCGCGTTCACCGTAAGCATGTTTAAAGAAGGTGGGCAGTCAATCAATATAAAATCATAACGGTGTTGAAGTTGACTTAAGGCAATACCTAATCTGGCTTCTTTTTGTTCAACCTGTATCAATTCAACTTCTGCAGCAGTTAAATCACCATTAGCGGGTAATAAGTCATAACCGGCGGGTGTATTGAGCTGTAAGACCTGGTTCACATCTACGTTTTGGGTCAATACATCGAGTACAGAATAACGTAAGTTGTTTTTTTCAACCCCACTACCCATGGTGGCATTGCCTTGGGGGTCTAAATCAACCACCAATACACGGCGCTTAGTAGCAACTAATGATGCGGCTAAATTAACGCAAGTGGTGGTTTTACCCACTCCACCTTTTTGATTGGTTACAGCAATGACTTTGCTCACAAATGACCTACGTTAATTGCTTTTGTATGGTTAACAGGTGGCGTTCTGCATCTACGCCGGGTACCTGCAAGGTTGCACAGTTTAGCAGGCTATAGTTTGTGGGCATAGCATCCAGCTCCTGTTGTGGATAAGTTCCCTTCATGGCTACAAAAACACCCCTTGGTGAAACCAGCTGATGACAGCCTTCAAGCATATCTATAATAGACGCAAAAGCTCTGGAAAGTACTACATCGTAGGCCATATCAGGTAAATAAGTTTCACAACGTTGGTTAAATACTTCTACGTTATTAATTTGATGAAGGTGTTTAAACTGAGTAAGAAAGCGTGTTTTTTTGCCGTTGGTATCGAGTAAGTGAACGGTTTTTTCAGGCCAAACAATAGCCAATATCATGCCGGGTAAACCTGCGCCCGTGCCTATATCTATAAACCGCTGAGCGTTTAGTTTAGACAATGGCGCAACAATAGCCAAGCTATCAAGCACATGTAACTTAATCATATCCAATGGGTCGCGAATGGCCGTTAAATTGTAAGCCTTATTCCATTTTACCAATTGTTCTACGTAGCTAACTAACAGGTCTATTTGTTGGTCAGTTAGTTTTAGTGAAAGGTCTGCACACCCTTTAATTAATAACTTGCGCCACTGGATGTGAATTGGGGGTATTTGTATTTGATTGGCAGTAACCATGCTAAACCGCTACATCAACTTTAGACACAACCTTATGTTTTTTAAGGTAAATTAAAAGTAGTGATAGCGCTGCGGGAGTTACCCCTTGAATGCGGCTGGCCATACCTAAATTAGCAGGTCGTATTGTTTCTAGTTTAGCGGTGGCTTCATTGGATAAGCCATGCACACCTTGGTAGTTAAAATCAGCAGGTATTACCGTGGATTCATGACGTTTTAGGCGTTCAACATCATCTTTCTGCCGATCTATATATCCAGCGTATTTAACATCTATTTCTATCTGTTCACCCACTGTTATATCCACGTCTGGTAACTGTGCGACATGGTGTAGTTTTTGATAATCAAGTTCTGGGCGTTTGATAATATCTAATAAATTGGTGTCTTTAGTCAGGGGTTGGGCTAGCAATGTCTCAAGTTTTTTTCCTAGTTCATTATGCAAGGTAACTTTGGTTTCACGCATTAGTTTTTTGCGTTGCTCAATAGCTTCACATTTTTCATTAAATGCACGCCAGCGCTCTTCACCCACTAAACCAAGGTTATATCCAATTTCGGTTAAGCGTTGGTCGGCATTATCTTCCCGCAATAATAATCTATACTCAGCACGGCTAGTAAACATTCGGTAGGGCTCTTGAGTACCATTAGTAACCAAATCGTCAACCATCACACCCAAATAGGCTTGATCTCTACGTGCAGTCCATGGGTCTTTACCCAGAGCTTTAAGGCCTGCATTTGTACCTGCCAATAAGCCCTGTGCGCCCGCCTCTTCATAACCCGTGGTACCGTTGATTTGGCCTGCAAAATATAAACCATTAATTAGCTTTGTTTCTAACGTAGGTTTTAAGTCTTGTGGATTAAAATAGTCGTATTCGATAGCATAACCAGGTCGCACTATATGGGCATTTTCAAAACCCACAATGGATTGTACAAAAGCCAGCTGAACATCAAATGGTAAGCTTGTAGAAATACCGTTGGGGTACAGTTCGATACTATTAAGGCCTTCGGGTTCAACAAATATCTGATGGCTGTCTTTGTCGGCAAAACGCATTATTTTGTCTTCAATTGAAGGACAGTAACGTGGGCCTACGCCTTCTATCACACCCGCATACAAAGGCGAACGATCCAAGCTATCACGGATCATATTATGGGTATTAATATTGGTGTGAGTGATGTGACACGACACTTGTTGTGGATGATCGCTGAGCTTGCCAAGCATAGACATTACAGGTATTGGGGTATCACCAGGCTGTTCTTGCATTACACTGAAATCAACCGTGCGGCGATCAATCCGTGGCGGTGTACCTGTTTTTAGTCGTTCAATACGAAAAGGTCTTTCTCTAAGACGTTGCGCTAATGCGTTAGCTGGAGGATCACCAGCTCGCCCACCTTGGCTTTGTTGCATACCAATATGAATAATGCCACCAAGAAAAGTACCCGTGGTCATCACCACTTGTTGGGCATAAAAATTTAAACCCATATTGGTTTTAGCACCAATTATTTGGTCTTGTTTAATAATTAAATCATCTACAGATTGCTGAAAAATATATAGATTTTCTTGTTTTTCAAGGATTTGGCGAATGGCATCACGATATAAGCCACGGTCTGCTTGAGCTCGTGTGGCACGTACTGCTGGGCCCTTACGTGAATTAAGTACTCTAAACTGAATACCGGCTAAATCTGTTGCTCGTGCCATAGCACCGTCAAAAGCGTCGATTTCACGTACTAGGTGACTTTTTCCAATACCACCAATAGCGGGATTGCAGGACATTTGGCCTAAGGTATCCATATTATGAGTCAGTAGTAAGGTTTGCGCGCCTAGGCGAGCACTAGCCAACGCGGCTTCTGTACCAGCATGGCCACCACCAATAACGATGACATCAAAACGTGAGGGAAAATCCAAGGCTTGTTCCTTACCCATTTATATACAAATATTAGCTGGTTAGTATAACGTTTTTAATAGGGTTAATAAATCGTCATAAAATGGCCAAATTAGTATTTTAGTTAATTGTATAGTTTAAAAGAATATATATATTTTATATGACTATTGTTATTATTATTAGGCATCTATATTTTTATGTATAAATACAAAAAATACTTTAAAAACAAGAAATTACAACAATGATAAAGTTGTTATTTAAGCTTGAATGTAGGTGATATATGCTGATTATTACTTGTGTATAAACAAGGCACTTATCCACAGGTATATATTATCCACAAATTATTCATGTATAGAATCGCAATTTATACACAGGGTTTAGGTTGAAAAATTTCTCAAATTATTTTTTATTATTAGCCAATTTTGACTATATATGTGGATAAGTATTTCATATTAAGACACAAAAAAACCCCTGTGATAATTATCACAGAGGTTTATAGGTGTTTTTTAGCTAAAAATTGTTATGAAAAAACTGCTTTAAAGGTGTAAAAGAAGGTGATGGATAATATTGCTCCTGCAGGAAGGGTGATGATCCAAGAAGTGAAGATGTTGCCCACAATGCGCAGATTAATGGCCGCAATACCGCGAGCTAAACCTACACCCAATACCGCTCCTACTAAGGTATGGGTGGTGGAAATAGGCAGACCAATGCCAGATGCTAATACCACGGTGCAAGAGGCGCCTAGTTCAGCGGCAAAACCACGACTTGGTGTTAATTCGGTGATTTTTTTACCAATGGTCCCCATAACTTTATAGCCATAAGTGGCTAAACCAACAACAATACCAATACCACCAACAAGTAAAACCCAAGACGGCATGGCAGACTTAGCTGTAATAGCGCCTGACTTAATGGTGCTTACTGCTGCAGCCATTGGACCTACTGCGTTAGCTACATCGTTGGAGCCATGGGCAAACGCCATTGCACAAGCGGTAAAGACCATCAGTACGGCAAATACACCTTCAACGTTGGCGTAGCGATCTTGGCTGTTTTCTACCATATTACGTTCTGCGCGACGCATGAAGTAGGTGCCTACTAAAGCGGACAAAATACCGCACAATGCTGCTACTAAAAACATTTCAGGGTAACTAAGGGCGAAACCCATATCTTTAAAGACGTGCTTTAAACCTTTGATCAAAGTGACCATGGCGATCATAAAACCAACAGCAAACATATAATAGGGAATGTAGCGTTTAGCATTCACAAACGGATTTTCAGTGTCCAAAATGAGTTTTTGCACACTACGGAACAAGAAGAAAGAAATGGTTCCGGCAAGCAACGGCGAAACCACCCAACTTGCCACAATGGTAGATACCTTGGTCCAGTTAACGGCGTCTACTGAAATAGCGACTGCAGCAAAGCCTACAATAGCACCCACAATGGAGTGTGTGGTGGATACAGGCCAGCCTAACATAGAGGCAATAAGTAGCCATGTGCCCGCAGCTAAAAGCGCTGACAACATGCCATATACTAAATATTCGGGGGTGCCCTGTAATGCTAATGGGTCAATGATACCTTTGCGGATAGTTGCAGTCACTTCGCCGCCTGCCAAATAGGCACCGGCAAATTCAAATATCATAGCAATAACAATGGCCTGTCTTAGGGTAATTGCACCTGAACCTACTGAGGTACCCATGGCGTTGGCAACATCATTGGCGCCCACACCCCAAGCCATAAATACACCAAAGATAATGGCAAGAATAAGTAAAATTTGACCGTATTCGTTTAAAACTTCCATAGTATTTTCTCGACAGTATAGTTAGTGGCGATTAGCGAGCAATGATCACTTGAATTTGTTCACCGGCACTTTGTGCACGGTCGGCAAGATTGCCAATAGCTTCAATGGTTTTGTACATGAACATAGCGTCAATGGGGGGCATATCGGCCTCTATTGCGTGCAGCTTGGCACGCAAGGTGATCTGACGCTTGTCGTTTTTATCTTCGGCTTTTTCTAGTTTAGTGATGCATTTGTTAATACGGTCAATTTCTCGGCCACCAAAACCAGAGCCAATAAGTTCATCTAATTCATCAATAACAACTTTTGCTTCCATTGCAACGGCGACGGCAGACTTAACATAAGCGCTCATATCGCTGGCAATTTTCTTAGGCACTACCTGCTTACGACCCAATATTAGACCGGCTATGTCTTTTGCCGTGTTACACACCTTGTCTTGTTTGGCCAGTAACAAAATGAGGTCTGAACGATTGATCGGCATAAACAAGCTTTTTGGTAGGTGCAGGCGTATTTTTTGCTTTTGATCATCTGCCTTGCCTTCAAATTCGGCAATGGTGTTATAACACTCATCTACAGCATCCCAATCTTCTTTGATGACGGCTTGGAAGAATGGATTAAGTAGGTCTACACACTGTACAACGGTGTGCATATGATCTTGTAAGGGTTTGATCGGAGATTGACCAAACAAACTCATAATAGGATTTGCCATAGTAACTGCCTCTACAAAGATTAAGAATATCTATATATGCAGCGCATTATAGGTACCCTTTGTTAAGGCAATATAAAGATTATGAATTTATTTAGCAATTACTCAAGGATACTTGGCAGGGGCACCGTAACCGTAAAGGTGGACCCTTGATTGAGCTTACTTTTTAGGTGTAGGCGGCCTTTGTGACTTTGTACAATATGCTTAACGATGGCAAGGCCAAGGCCAGTGCCACCCAGGGATTGCGAGCGAGCTTTGTCGACCCGGTAAAAACGTTCAAAAATTCGACCTTGATCTGCTGTATCTATACCTAAGCCGTCGTCTTTTACGGCAAGCACCACTTGGCCTTCTGCGATATTAAGCGTCACCGACACGGTCCCGTTTTCAGGAGTGTATTTAATGGCGTTATCAATGAGGTTAGTGGCCATTTGGCCCAAGGCTTTGTCATCACCCAAGATGAGGATAGGGCCGTCTTTGGCGTCTAATTGTAAGCTCACTTGATGGGTTTGAGCTACGGCTTGGAGATTGGCACATACCCGTTGAACCACTTGGTGAATATCTACTTGGGTGTTAAACGCCTCGTCATTACTTTCTAATCTAGACAACGCCAGCAGATCTGAAACTAGGCCCGACAAGCGGATTGATTGGCCATGAATTTTGCGTATAAAACGTTGTTTCATGGTGTTGTCTATATGCTCATCGCCTATCAAAGTCTCCGCAAAGCCACGAATGGCGGTTATAGGGGTTTTGAGTTCGTGGGAAGCGTTGGCAACAAAATCTGCACGCATTTTATCAATACGTTGAACGTCGGTAATGTCTTGCAATACTAATATGGCGTCGGCTTTATGTGATTGTTTTAGTAAGGTAACGTGCAGGCGGTAATGGCGAGAAAAGGTATAGCCGTCTAACTGAATCTGCCGCTCTACGCTGGCTTGCTGTTGCTGACACCGGATAAACGCCTGATCTAGATTTTTAGACGGGTCGATGTCTTTTAAAGCTTGTCCCAAACAGCGATCACTGCTGGTACGGAGCATACGGCAAGCTGCAGCATTAACGTGGGTGATGAGGCCTTCGTTAGTGACTGTGATGACACCCTCGTTCATACTCTTAAGAATGGTTGAAAGCTGGTCTCTTTCGGTTTTAATAATGTCGAAGCGCTGTGCTGAAATATCAGCCATTTGGTTAAGTGAGCGAGCTAAATCGCCTATTTCATCTCGTCGATGGCTAGGGATGCGCAGCTGATAACGGCCATGGGCATAGTTTTTGGCAATCAATGTCATTTGTTTTAGGGGGCGGGCAAAACTCATGGCTAACCAATAACCAATAAATAACGCAATGAGGCCGGTAAGGCTTGCGGCGATAATAATTACCCGCCGTAAATAATTGATTTCTTCATCAATACGATGGGTGGATAACGCGGTGCGGATATAACCAAGGTTAGAGTTGCTTGCTATGGCCGCCACCGCCACATATAACATGGGTTTTTTTAAGGTTCTGCTGTAACGCTTAGATTGCCCAATTTTGGATACACTAGCGGCGATAATTTCTGGCCTATAGCGATGGTTATCCATTTGCAGCGGGCTAAACTCTGAATCTGCAATCACCTGTCCGTCTTTTGTTAATAAAGTGATACGGGTGTCAATGCGAAGGCCCATTTGCTCTACCCGCAGCTGAACCTGCTGTTGGTCCTGTTGACCGATGTCGGCAAAAGATTGCTGCAGAATAAACGCTTGGCTAGACAGGTTGTTGCTGATATCTCTTAGGCTGGCTTGCTCTATTTGTCGTTGCACCATTAAGCCAACAATCAGGATACTAAATAGTATAACCACTGCAAAGCCTGCATAGAGGCGTAAAAATATTGGCGAATGGCGCATCTTAGAGGGCTTCGCTGGAAGGGGTTTTAAAGTGGTTTGGGTTGCAGCGATAACCCACACCGCGCACAGTTTCTATAACTGATGCGGCAGCACCCAATTGTTTACGCACGCCACGGATATGTACATCCACGTTACGATCTACCACCTCAGACTGTTCACCCAAAGCAGACAAAATCAGTTGTTCCCTAGAAAAAGCTCTGCCAGGTTGTGCCATTAAGGTGTGTAATAGCTTAAATTCTGTGGTGGTCAGTTTAACGCTTAGCCCATATAGACTGCAGCTGTAGCCGTCTAAGTTCAAAGACAATGAGCCAATGGTTAAAGTATTGGTGGTGGGTTTTCTGCGCAGAGCCACTTTAATTCTGGCTAAAAGCTCTGCCTGACTAAAGGGTTTGGTAATGTAGTCATCAGCGCCTTGGCTAAGGCCACCAATAACGTCGGCCTCTTCACTTCGAGCAGACAACATGATGATTGGAATGGATTGAGTTTTTGTATCTGCCTTTAGCTGTGCACATACTTGCATGCCATTAAGGTTAGGCAGCATGATGTCGAGTAGGATCAAATCGGGGTGGTGTTTTTTAGCTAAATTTAATCCACTTAGGCCGTCGCTGGCCAAGGTCACTCTATAACCCGATTTGTGTAAGTTGTAGGCAATAATCTCTTGTATATCAAGTTCATCTTCGATACATAAAATATGGTGATGGTTAGACATAGGTGGTTATTTCCCGATACAAAAAGACCCAAAAATACGGCCCAATAAATCATCACTCGTGAAGGTGCCAGTGATTTCGCTCAAACAATCTTGAGCCAACCGCAGGTCTTCCGCTAACAGCTCGCCAGCTTGGCTATAAGCCAGTTGTTCTGCGCCGTCTTGCAACAGGGTATAGCAGCGTTGTAGCGCGTCCAGGTGGCGCCTACGGGCGCTAAATCCGCCTTCTGGTGTGGCTTGGTAGCCTACGGCTTGTTTGAGTTGCTGTCTTAATAAATCTAGGCCTTGGCCTTGCTTTGCGCTTAGGTAAATACAGTCTACACCATTGACCTGCGTTAGGTTAGCAGGGCATTGAGCAAGATCTATTTTGTTGCGCACTAAGGTGAGTTGGTTGGGCATGGGCTGGTTACCCATGAGGTCTTGCCAATGCTGCTGAGGCGACACCTTGTCTTGAGCATCTTGCAGCAATAATATTTGGTCTGCTTCGCCTATGGCTGCAATAGCACGCTCAATACCAATTTTCTCAACTTTATCTGGGCTTTCACGTAAACCTGCGGTGTCTATGATGTGTAATGGTAAGCCATCGATATGGATAGATTCTTTAAGTATGTCGCGGGTAGTGCCAGCAATGTCTGTCACTATAGCGCGATCTTGCCCTGCTAGGGCGTTAAGCAAACTGGATTTACCAGCGTTGGGGGCACCCGCTATGACCACTTGCATGCCTTCTTGTAATAGGCTGCCTTGATGGGCCTGATGCAGCAGTTGATCGAGATCTGATTGCACTTGTAGTAACAAGGCTGCAACCTTGCCATCGGCCAGAAAGTCGATTTCTTCCTCAGGGAAGTCGATGGCAGCTTCAACATAAAGCCGTAGGTAAATGAGACTTTCTACTAAGGCGTTAACATGGGTAGAAAATACACCCTGTAATGAGCGTAATGCATTTCTAGCGGCTTGCTCTGAACTTGCATCGATGAGGTCAGCAATCGATTCGGCTTGGGCTAGGTCTAATTTGTCATTTAGGAATGCGCGTTCCGAAAACTCACCCGGCCGTGCGATACGAGCACCTAATTGGGTGAGTTCGCGTTGCAGAAGGTCCATGACCACTTGGCCGCCATGGCCTTGAAACTCAAAAACATCCTCACCAGTGAAGGAGTCTGGGCCTTTGAAGTAGAGGCTGATGCCTGCATCTATTTGCTCTCCAGCTACGTCTAAGAAGGGGCCATAGTGTGCATGGCGAAGCGTGCCTTTGTTTTGGCTCAACTGCTGTCCGTAGGCCAGTGCTTTTGGCCCAGACAGGCGGATGATGCCAACGCCTCCGCGACCTGGGGGTGTGGTTTGAGCACAGATGGTATCTATATCTGTTTGCATGGTGATATGGCTCCGAAGCAACCTTGGGCTCCGTGGTTGCGGTACTAATTACAAAAAAGGCCTCATTAAGAGGCCTTTGTATCATGTTTAGCGCGATAGGTTAATGTTTACGCGCTGCCATGGATTTTTCAATTCGCTTGGTGATCACGTACTGCTGAGAGATCGACAAAATGTTGTTGCATACCCAGTACAATACAAGACCGGCAGGGAACCAAAGGAAGAAGATAGTAAACACAATAGGCAACATCTTCATGATCTTGGCCTGCATTGGGTCTGGAGGTGTAGGGTTAAGCATTTGCTGAATAAACATGGTGGCCCCCATGATGACCGGCAGTACAAAATAGGGATCTTGAACCGATAGATCTTGAATCCACAAGAAGAAAGGCGCATGGCGTAATTCAACGCTTTCCATTAACATCCAATACAAACCAATAAACACCGGCATTTGAATGATAATAGGGAAACAACCACTTAAGGGGTTAGCCTTTTCACGCTTATAAAGTTCCATCATGCCTTGGGACATCTTGGCACGATCGTCACCGAACTTCTCTTTAAGCTTGGCAATTTCAGGTGCTAGGGCACGCATTTTAGCCATTGAGCGATAAGAAATAGCCGACGGATAGAAGAAGAATGCTTTTACACATAAGGTGACTAGCAAGATGGCAACACCCCAGTTACCCACAAACCCAAACATGGTGTTCAACAACCAGAATAAGGGTTGCGACACCCACCATAACCAACCGTAGTCAACCACCAAGTCTAAATCTTCAGAAATGGCTTGCAGGTCTGATTGAATCTTAGGGCCGGCATAAAATTGGGCTGAAGTAGAGCCAGATTGACCAGCTTGTAGCTCTAACGCAGGGCTAACAAAACCAGCAATATAGTTGTTCTTGCTTACGCGTGTACTGTAGTTATGCTGTTGCTCTGGGTTAGGCACCCATGCGGTTACAAAGTAATGTTGTAACATGCCAACCCAGCCACCAGGAGCGCTGCGCTTTAAGTTGGTTTCGTCCATATCATCGAAATCATAACGATAGTATTTGTCATCTGGGAAAGAAAAGGCTGGGCCCAAGTATGCCGACATTCCCATGCCGCCTGTGGCGCTAGGGTCTGCAGAACGGTCACGCTTTATTTGGCCAAATAAGTTGGCAGACCAAGGCTGGTTTCCGCGGTTATCCACAGCGTAGGTTAAGTTAATTAAGTGGCTGCCACGGGAAAAGGTGTAGATCTTGTTGATCACAGCACCATTGGTGTCCGTTAAACTAAGCACCACTTCTAAATCGTTTTGGCCGTCTAATAAGTCGTAGCTAGACTGTGCTGACCTAAAGATGGGCCGAGACTTTATATCCGTGCCGTTGATACCAATGAGGCCGCTTTGAGCCACATAGGTGCGGTGTTGATTTTGCTCAAGCAAAGTAAATGGCACATCGGGGTGATCCATTTCTGCAAGGTAGCCAGATAATGAGGCCTGGATGATGTCGCCACCTTGGGTGTCGATAACCACCTGCAAAGTATCGGTATTCACCTCAATAAGGGCTCCAGCACTGGCGTTGTTGGTTTGTGTTACAGCGATTTCAGCGTTGTTACTGGGCTGCGTGACTACGGCAAAATCCGTGTTGACGGCTTCCGTATCATAAGCAGACACACTGGTGACTTGTTGTGGCGCGAGGGCGTCGGTACCGTAGTCTTGGTTCCATTGCAGTACCATTAAGTAAGAAATGATGGCGACACCGGCAATCAAAATAATGCGTTGAAAATCCATAGAAACAAATCGTCGTTAGTTGTAGTGATAAGGAGTTTGATTATAGAGCTTGTGGTTCTGTTGGCAATGGGCAGGCCGCGGAACTGCACAAAATCTAGCCAGTTTGGGCGGTTTTTTTACGTAATCTTGCCCATTGCTTGCTAATAAGGCGATGCAAGGTGGCATTATCGAGTTCGCCCAAACCTTTTCGAGACAATATAACAAGGTCTAAAGGAGGGGAGAATTCGTTGGTTTGTGTGCACAGGGTTCTAAAACTATCGCGTACAACTCGCTTAACACGGTTTCGGTGAACAGCGAGTTTTATGCCTTTTTTGGCAACCACCAAGCCCAGACGGGAGTGGTTGTGTAAGCTTGGTCGGGCTAAAATCAGTAGGTGCTGATCCGAAACTTTGAATTCAGCTTGATCAAAGACCCTTCGAAAGTCCCCAGCATTCAACAGGCGTCGTTGCCGGGAAAAGTCGAATTCAGTCATACGCTATGCGTGCAACAGGCGCTTAAGCGCTTAGGCTTTTACGGCCTTTAGCACGACGTGCATTGATGATGGCGCGGCCACCAGGTGTTGACATACGTGCACGGAAACCGTGACTGCGCTTGCGCTTTAGGACGCTAGGTTGAAACGTTCTTTTCATGATCGGTCTCGCAAAATTAGTAAATGGCCAAAAGGTTGGCTTTGAAAATCTAGGCGCGCAATTATATGAGAGGCAGTATCTAATAGCAAGTCGGATGAGGGGTTTTGCTAACTAAATCAGCTAAAAAAGCCGGATATTATTATTTAGGTCGATAATAACAACCTTATCTTCCTTTATTAGGCGGCCTCTGTGGATAACTTTAGGCAGTTGGTGATAAAATGGCCTTCTTTATATGATCAGCTAAGTTCCTATTTTTTGTTGCAGGAGTTTGGTGTAATTTGGCACTAGTTAATATATGTCACAAGCAGTTTGGCAACAGTGTTTGGCCTGTCTTCAAGACGAGTTGCCAAGCCAGCAATATAACACTTGGATTCGGCCTTTAAAGGTGAACGAGGCAGACCGTGTAATTCAGCTATTGGCGCCCAACCGGTTTGTGCAGGGCTGGGTTAAAGATAAGTACTTTTCCAGAATTAGACAGTTGGTTGCGGAGTATGCAACCGATGACACGCTGGATGTGGAGCTCCTTGTTGGCACAGCAAGCAAGCCTTCATCCATTGTGCACCCCACATCGGCACCAGTGAGTCCCATTATTACGCCTACTATGGACGTGGAGTCTTCGTCGGTTAGTCGCTTTGCAACAGAATCTACTATTACTAATCCCCGTTCGATTGTGGAGCCTGCCCCAGAGCGCGTAGTTCAGGTTGAAGGCTCTGTGCGCCATCAAAGCTATTTAAACCGTGCATTTACATTTTCTAGCTTTGTTCAAGGTAAGTCTAATCAGCTGGCTTTGGCCGCTGCCAAGCAAGTGGCTGAAAATCCGGGCAGCTCTTACAACCCTTTATTTATATACGGCGGGGTGGGCTTAGGTAAAACCCACCTAATGCATGCCGTAGGCGCTGCCTTAATAGAGCGAAACCCTAATGCCAAAGTGGTTTATTTGCATTCCGAGCGCTTTGTTGCCGACATGGTTAAGGCGCTGCAATTAAATGCAATTAATGAATTTAAGCGCTTTTACCGTTCAGTTGATGCTCTGCTGATAGATGATATACAATTCTTTGCAGGCAAAGAGCGCTCCCAGGAGGAATTTTTTCACACCTTTAATGCATTATTAGAAAGTGGCCAGCAGATGATCTTAACCTGTGATCGTTACCCTAAAGAGATTGTGGGCTTAGAGGATCGCTTAAAGTCACGTTTTGGTTGGGGCTTAACTGTTGCGGTAGAGCCTCCAGAGCTAGAGACTCGTGTCGCCATATTAATGAAAAAGGCCGCCGAAGCCAATATCGCTTTGCCAGAGGATGCCGCATTTTTCTTGGCTAAAAAAATTCGTTCTAACGTTCGTGAGTTAGAGGGCGCCCTTAAACGCGTGGTCGCTAATTCTCACTTTACAGGAGAGGCAATCTCTACGCCGTTTATACAAGAGTCCCTAAGAGACTTGCTAGCATTGCAGGATCGCCAGGTTGGTATTGATAATATTCAAAAAACGGTGGCGAGCTATTACAAAATAAAAATAGCTGATATCTTATCTAAGCGGCGCTCGAGATCCGTAGCTCGGCCGCGACAATTAGCCATGGCGCTAGCCAAAGAATTAACTAATCACAGTTTGCCAGAAATTGGCGATGCTTTTGGTGGTCGCGATCACACTACGGTATTGCATGCTTGCCGCAAGATTAAAGAATTACGTGAAGCTGATCGTGACATTCACGATGATTATGATAACTTATATCGCTCATTAACGGTCTAAACAGATCGTTTGCAGAGCCAAACCCTTAACAGGATTGCAGTATGAAATTTACCATCGCTCGAGAAGCCTTTTTAAAGCCCTTAGTTTTAGTTGCAGGTGTTGTTGAAAGGCGCCAAACGCTGCCTGTGCTGGCCAATATATTGGTCGTGGTTGAAGGTGATCAGCTGACGCTTACTGGCACAGACTTAGAAGTAGAGCTGGTTGGCCGAGTGAGCTTGGATCAAGCTGGCGAAGATGGCAGTATTACTATTCCCGCTCGCAAGCTGATGGATATTTGTAAGTCATTGCCAGACCATGCAATGATTGAGGTGGTGCTTAAAGAAGAGCATGTTATGGTGCGCTCCGCACGTAGTAAGTTTAAGTTATCCACACTGCCTGCAAGCGATTTTCCAAACGTAGAAGATAGCCCCGAATCTTTCGAGTTTGAAGTGCCTCAAATGGCCCTTAAACAGCTGGTCGACCAGACCGGTTTTGCTATGGCTCAACAAGACGTGCGGTATTATTTAAACGGCATGTTATTTGAGATTAAAGATAGTCAGTTGCGCACCGTGGCCACAGACGGACACCGTTTGGCAACCAGCTGTATGCCGGTTGGTTTGCCAGATCAAGCCACCCAGCAGCTCATCGTGCCTCGCAAGGGAGTATTGGAGTTGGCTCGATTGATGAACGAGGAAGACGCCACTGTTCGTTTGGTGATTGGCGCTAGTCATATTCGTGCATTTACCAGTGAATTCATTTTTACCTCTAAGCTTGTTGATGGGAAGTTTCCAGATTATGAGCGCGTATTGCCACGTAATGGCGACAAGATCGTGCTTGTTGACCGTTTGGCAATGCGCGGAGTGCTGAGCCGTGCCGCTATTCTCTCTAATGAAAAATACCGCGGTGTACGAATGACTGTGAGCGATACTAACTTGCAAGTTGTCGCCAATAATCCAGAACAAGAAGAAGCCGAAGAGAGTTTGATGGTTGATTATCAAGGTGCACAAATCGAAATTGGATTTAATGTGGGCTACGTTCTTGACGTGCTCAACGTGCTGCATAGTGACCAAGTTAAGATCACCCTGAGTGACTCTAATTCAAGTGCGTTGCTTGCAGATGGTGGCAACGGTGCTGCTCAATACGTCATCATGCCGATGCGCTTGTAATTGAACCGGTTGTTAAGCTGGAAAACACCTTTTTAGCAGTGATTGGATAGGCCTGTGATGATTATTTATACACAACTTTTATTAGGTGTTATCCACAGGCTTGATTGCCCATGTCTATACAGCAACTAAGCATTCAGCGGTTGCGTAATTTGAGCCAGCTTGATATTCAATTCGGCTCAGGCATCAATCTTTTATATGGCCTCAACGCCAGTGGCAAAACCAGTATCTTGGAATCCATTCACATGCTGGCATTAGGTCGTTCTTTTCGCAGCTTAAAGCTGGCCTCTGTTGTTGCACAAAATCATACCGATTGTTTGCTGTTTGCAAAAGTGCAAAATCCCCAAGGTGTTGCCGTCTCTTTAGGCATGAATCGCCGCTTAGATGGAGACCATAGTATCCGCCTTAATGGTGAAAAATTGTCGTCTATCGCCGAGCTTGCGAGCCTCTTGCCTATACAGCTGATAGACCCTAATACTGCGGGGCTAATAGAGGCTGGGCCAAGTGTGCGTAGGCAATATTTAGACTGGGGAGTTTATCATCACAATGCTAGTTTTTTTGGCCTTTGGAAACAGGCCCAGAGGCTGCTAAAACAACGTAACAGCGCGCTGAAATGTGGTACAATGAATGCCACTGTAAGAGCTAGTTTCGACCCTGGTTTGGTTGAGGTAGCGGAGCAGTTGAATACGCTTAGAGCGGCTTATTTGAAGCTCCTTGAGCCGGTATTCTTCGAGCTATTGGCTGGTTTGGTGGATTTGCCAGATTTAAAGCTCGGATATTACTCTGGCTGGTCGGCTAATCGTCATTATGCCGACGTATTGGAAGAAACCTTAGAGCGAGATTTGCAGTTGGGGTATACCCAGCGTGGTCCACAAAGGGCGGATATAAAGCTCACTTTGCATGGGGTTAATGCTGTTGAGCGGTTATCTCGGGGCCAGCAAAAGCTGGTTGTTGTGGCGCTTAAGCTTGCTCAGGGAAAGTTACTAAGTGAGGCTAAAGGCCGAAAGTGTATATTTTTGGTAGACGACTTGGCGGCAGAGTTAGATTGGCCCCATAGGAAAGAGATATGCCAACAATTGGTGAATTTGGACACACAAGTGTTCGTCACCAGTGTTGGCCCTGATGAGCTAACAGATTGTTGGCCACAAGAAGTAGAAGTGAGTATGTTTCACGTGAAACACGGACAAGTGAGTCAACACTAGATTATACATCTAGGTTTGGCCGCCATGATTTATGAAAATGATTTCGGAGTAATTAATGAGCGAAGAGACAAGCTACGATTCGTCCAGTATTAAAGTCCTTAAAGGGCTGGATGCAGTGCGCAAACGCCCAGGTATGTATATTGGGGATACGGATGACGGTACGGGTTTGCACCATATGGTATTTGAAATTGTGGACAACTGTATCGATGAAGCTCTTGCAGGTTACTGTAGTGAGGTTAGTGTCACCATTCTATCCGACGACACAGTTACGGTAATGGACGATGGCCGCGGCATTCCTGTTGATATACATCCTGAAGAGGGAGTGTCGGCTGCAGAAGTTATTATGACGGTGTTGCACGCTGGCGGTAAGTTCGATGACAACACTTATAAGGTTTCTGGGGGCTTGCATGGAGTAGGGGTAAGTGTTGTAAATGCGCTATCTACTGAGCTTACATTAACCATTCGACGCAATGGGCAAGTGCACGAGCAGATATATAACCACGGCGTGCCTAAGGCGCCGCTGGCTCCTGTGGGCACAACAGAAGGCACGGGCACCACGTGCACATTCACAGCTTCTCCAGACACCTTTACTAATATTATGTTCCATTTTGATATATTGGCAAAGCGTTTACGTGAATTATCTTTCTTAAATTCTGGCGTCGCTATTCGTCTAAAGGACGAGCGTTCTGGTAGGGAAGAACTTTTTTCATATGAGGGTGGCGTGGCTGCTTTTGTTGAATACTTAAACACTAACAAAACGCCAATTCATAAATGTATGCACTTTGACACGAAGCATGCAGATGGAGTGGGGGTTGAAGTGGCGCTACAATGGAATGACTCATTCCAAGAAAGCATCCATTGTTTCACTAACAACATTCCTCAGCGAGACGGCGGCACACACTTAAGTGGCTTCCGTGCGGCGTTAACGCGTACGTTAAATAACTACATAGAAGCTGAGTCAGCGCAGAAAAAAGCCAAGGTGGCTACGTCGGGTGATGACGCACGGGAGGGCTTAACGGCGATTATCTCGGTTAAGGTACCAGACCCTAAGTTTTCTTCGCAGACTAAAGATAAGCTGGTTTCATCTGAAGTTAAGTCGGCTGTTGAGCAGGAATTGGGCCGTTGTTTATCTGACTTCTTGCAAGAAAATCCGCAAGAAGCGCGCATGATTGTAGGCAAGATGATTGATGCAGCCCGCGCCCGTGAAGCGGCCCGTAAGGCCCGTGAAATGACCCGACGCAAGGGGGCTTTGGATATCGCAGGCTTGCCCGGTAAGCTGGCCGATTGCCAGGAAAAAGACCCAGCACTTTCAGAAATTTACCTAGTGGAGGGCGATTCTGCGGGCGGCTCTGCTAAGCAAGGTCGCAATAGACGAGCTCAAGCAATCCTCCCACTGAAAGGTAAGATACTAAACGTAGAAAAGGCACGTTTTGATAAAATGCTATCTTCTGTCGAGGTGGGAACACTGATTACTGCTTTAGGTTGCGGTATTGGCAGAGATGAATTTAATATTGAAAAGCTACGTTATCACAGCATTATTATTATGACGGATGCCGACGTTGACGGCGCCCATATCCGCACCCTGTTGCTTACCTTCTTCTTCCGTCATTTACCTGAAGTAATTGAAAATGGACACCTATTTATTGCTCAACCACCTTTGTATAAGGTTAAGAAGGGCAAGCAGGAGCAATATTTAAAAGATGATCCTGCTTTAGACGGTTTCCTTTTGCAGGGGGCCATGGACAGCGCAGCGCTGTATTCTGGTGCGGGAGCCCCCGCTATTACGGGCACCGGCCTAGAAACGCTTGCTAAACAATACAGGGAGGTTATGGCTACAATTAAACGTGTTGAGCGTATTATCCCTGCGGTTATCTTAGAGCAGATGATCTACGCACCTGTGTTGGCTGTGGAAGCATTGCACGACCAAGACAAAGTTGCAGCATGGCTTGATTCGGTACTTGAATGCTTGGAAGGTCAGGAAGTGGGTGGGGCAATGTATGATGGCCAAGTTCGTTCAAATCCAGAGCGAGATGGCTATTTGCCAATGATCACTATTACCACCCACGGCATTGCCGATGATTATATGATTGGCTTTGATTTCTTGAGTTCCGGTGAATATCGCTCCATCGCAGCCCTTAACGAAGCCTTGTCTGGTTTGCTGGATCAAGATGGTTATTTCCAGCGGGGTGAAAAGACGTTCCCAACACAGAGCTTTGCTCAAGGTTTAGATTGGTTAATGAAAGAGGCTCGACGCGGTCTTGCAGTGCAACGCTATAAGGGGTTGGGCGAGATGAACCCGGAGCAACTGTGGGAAACCACAATGGATCCTGACCAGCGCCGCATGCTGTGTGTCACCATAGAGGATGCAATCGCAGCAGACCAAATGTTTACCACCCTCATGGGTGACGAAGTAGAACCACGCAGGAAGTTCATAGAAGAAAATGCACTGCGAGTAGCAAACCTGGATTTCTAAGCTTACCACTTAGAAGCTTAGCCCATAAAAAAGCCTCCATACGGAGGCTTTTTTGTGAGTGAATAATCGTCCAAAAATAGACACTAAGCCTTTAGTGTTTCACGTGAAACACTAAATCAACAAAGGCCTAATGTGCCAATAAGCTAATGTCGGCAACATGGCCAAGTTCAATCTGCAGTTCAGCAAGTAGTGATAAGCGATTGTTTTTAGTGGCTTCGTCATCGGTCATCACCATGATATCAGAGAAGAACTGATCAAGCGGACCTGCTAATTGTGCTAGCTCTTGTAGTGCGCCTTGGTAGTTACCTTGGCCCATAGCGGCCTGATTGCTATTTTTAACCCTGAGTAATGAATCTGCTAAAGTAATTTCTGCCGCCTCTATCAGCAAAGCAGGCTGAAATTTTGTATTACCCTTACCATTTTTGCTTAGGATATTACCGACACGTTTGTTGCTTGCAGAAAGGGCTGGGGCTGACTCAAGTTTCATAAACTCGCTTACGGCTTGAACGCGGCGGTCGAAATCTAGCGGCGAGTTAGATTTGTTTTCCATCACCGCCAAATAAATATCAACGGGTACTTTCTGGTCATCATAATATGCTCGCAAACGGTCAAATACAAAGCTCAATAACTGTGGCTTAACCTCATCTAATGGCACAGACAACTGACAATGCAAAGCATAAGACGTTTCCAGTAAGCCCGCTAGATCCAGTTCTAGATCTTGTTCAATAATAATGCGTAACAGACCTACCGTGGCTCGGCGGAGGGCATAGGGGTCTTTGCTGCCCGTGGGCGGTTGCCCTATGCCAAATAACCCCACAAGGGTATCGATACGGTCAGCAATGGCAACAGAGCTCGCAACTAAAGACTCTGGCAGCCGATCTCCAGCGAACTTAGGCCAATAGTGTTGTTCTAAAGTCGCAGCAACGGTTGGGTCTTCGCCATCATTAAGGGCGTAAACATGCCCCATAAGGCCTTGTAGATCACTAAACTCTAATACCATGTTGGTATTGAGATCGGCTTTACACAAGGTGGCTGCACGTGCAGCCAAGCTGCTGTCGGCACTAATCAGTGATGCAATGTGGCTGGCGAGTTGAGCCACGCGCTGAGTTTTGTCCAACACGCTACCCAGCTGAGCTTGGAATACAACCTTGCTTAGGGCATCGTTGCGACTGTCGAGGCGAGTTTTTTTGTCTGTTTCAAAGAAAAATGCGGCATCTGCAAGGCGTGGACGAATCACTCGTTCGTTGCCAGAAATGATACGGCTAGGATCTTTGCTGATAATGTTACTTACGGTGAGGAACATTGGCAAAATATCACCATTATCATCGACAAAGTGAAAGTACTTTTGGTGTTCTTTCATGGAAGAAATTAGCGCCTGAGCGGGTACTTTCAAGAAACTTTTATCAAACCGGCCCGCTAAACAGACCGGCCATTCAACTAAGCCGGCCACCTCATCAAGCAACTGTTCATCAACTACGGCGGTAGCCTTAAGAGCCTTTTCTTGCTCGGCTATTTGTTGGCGAATGATGGATTTACGTTCGTCAAAACTTGCAATCACATACCCATCAGACCTTAGTTGCTGGGCATAGCTTCGTGGTGAGTCTATGATGATATCGCCTTTGCTGTGGAACCGGTGCCCTCGGCTGGCATGACCATTGTTCAAATCAAACAGCCGGGTGTCGACAAGCTGACCACCTAAGGAGAGGATAAACCATTGAACGGGGCGCACAAATTCATTGCGCGAAGCGCCCCAGCGCATACGCTTAGCGATGGGCAAATTAGCTAAAGCCTTATCGATGACTTCGGCTAATAAATCTAAGGTTTTTGCGCCTGTAATATGACGTTCAAACTCGTAATATTGGCCTTTGTCGGTATCCACAATCACAAGATCTTCAAGGCTTACCTTGCAAGAGCGCGCAAACCCTTCTACAGCTTTTTCTGGCGCCTTAACCGAAGGGCCTCGTCGGCTTTCCTGGCGGTCGGCTTGTTGCACCTCTAGGGCTTCAATAATGACCGTTAAGCGACGTGGTGTCGCATAAGGGGTGACTTGCCCATGGGCCAAACCGAGATCTTTTAGCTGGCTGGTAATGCTCGTTTGTAATGATTTAGACAAAGATATCAATGACTTAGGAGGCAACTCTTCAGTGCCTAATTCAAATAGGAAATCCGCATGGCTCATGAGTCTTGCACCTCGTCCTGTAATAGCGCGTCCTTTAATTCTTGGCTTGCTAGGGGGAAACCCAACGCCTTACGCGCAGCGTAATATTCCAAGGCAACTTGGCGTGCAAGGGTGCGTACTCGCAAAATATAACGCTGCCTTTCGGTCACAGATATGGCATGGCGCGCATCCAACAAGTTAAATACGTGTGAGGCCTTAAGTACAAATTCATAAGCGGGCAAAGGTAGCTTGGCCTCAACCATGCGAGCGCATTCTGCCTCATAGTGATCAAAATTGCCAAATAGCGTATCCACCTGGGCGTGTTCAAAATTGTAAGTAGACATCTCTACTTCTTGCTGATGAAAAATATCACCATAACTCACCGTAGTGCCATCAGCGGCACGGCTCCATACGAGGTCGTATACGCTATCTACATTTTGGAGGTACATAGCAATACGCTCTAAACCAATGGTTATTTCCCCCATTACAGGGAAGCACTCTATACCGCCAGCTTGCTGAAAATAGGTGAATTGAGAGACTTCCATGCCGTTGAGCCAAATTTCCCAGCCTAAACCCCATGCCCCTAAAGTAGGAGATTCCCAATTGTCTTCAACAAAGCGTACGTCATGTACTTGAGTATCTATGCCTAAATGATCTAGGCACTCCAAATACAATTCTTGAAAGTTAGCAGGCGAGGGCTTAATCACCACTTGAAACTGAAAGTAATGTTGCAAACGGTTAGGATTTTCACCGTAGCGGCCATCCGTAGGGCGGCGGCTTGGCTGTACATAGGCTGCGCGCCAGCTCTCAGGGCCAATCGCCTTAAGGAAAGTAGCCGGATGAAAGGTGCCAGCACCCACCTCCATATCGAGGGGTTGCATAATATTACAGCCTTGGGCAGACCAGTATTGTTGCAAGGCAAAAATAAGGCCCTGGAAAGTGCTGGTATCGGTTGTTTTATCCACGTAAATCCACACATTAAGTAAAAAAGTTTGCCAGTTGCACCATCACATAGGGTCAAGAGCAAGATTTAAGCCGCACATTATACACTAGCAGTAAGCAACTGGCATGCATCTAAAAGCGTGCTAATGGCTCGTTTATAGGTCATTTACGGGGTATCATGGCGATATAAAGCCAAACTTAAGGCTTGTGTAACGAATTTACGATTAAAATATGCCTGAAAACTTAAAATCTATTCTTGCCGTTGGCTTATTACGTTTCTTGGGCAAGTTGCCGTTAGTCTGGTTACATGGCATATCTAGGCTGCTGTTAGGGCTGTTGTTGGTGGTACCAAACCAAAGTTTTAAACAAACCCGCCTTAATATTCAGCGTTGCTGGCCTCATTTAACCCGTCAGCAGCAGGAAAAATTGACGCGTCAAAGTTTAACACACACTTTGTACGCTACATTAGAGATGGGGATCAACTGGACTCAGCCAAGCCAAAGGGGGTTGGAGAGTATAAAATCAGTCCAAGGGGCCGAGTGCTTAGAGTCGGCACTCAAAACTGGGGGGGTGGTTTTGCTCACTCCTCATTTGGGCAATTGGGAGCTGTTTGCTAACTGGGCGTCCCATCAAGCTACGGTGACTGCGCTCTATAAACCTGCCAAATTGCCAGGTCTAGATCAGCTGATACATGATGCAAGAAGTCATGCAGGAATGAAGCTTGCGCCAGCTACCGCAAGAGGGGTGATGCAGTTAAAAAGAGCCTTACTTAAGGGCGAGGTGAATTTGATTTTACCAGATCAAGAGCCACCACCCGCCGCCGGAATCATTAGCCAATGGTTTAATCACCCAGCTTATACTATGACCTTAGCCAGCCAACTTGCTAATACCAAAAATACGCGCATTATTTTAGGCTACGCAAGGCGTTTAGATTCTAGCCAAGGCTTTGAAATAGAATTGGAAGACATTACGGATCAATGCCAAGTGGTCCAAGCCGGTCAACATGATAGTGTTGTATTGGCAGCCCAAGTACAAGCTATGAATACTGCAGTAGAAAAACTGGTGACCAGCGCTCCAGAACAATATCAATGGGAATATCGACGCTTTAAGCACACCCTAGAGCAAGAAACTTAGCGGCATTAGTCGGTCTTTCTAGCGATCAACAGCGCCTTACCCGCCAAAGGGTGGGTGATTTCAGCCAGCTCTTGCTCATCGTGATAGACCAAAGGCTCAAGCTCTGAAAACAACTTTAGTAGTTCATTGCTTGCTAATAATAGCTGTGGCCTATTGGGTTTACGAAGGGATTCTCCAGCAATTTCAGTGACTTGATTAAATGTTTGATAGACCAAAATGCCACCCGGCTGAAGGTGTTCAATAATCTGTGGACAAAGTGCTCGCTCTAGATAGGCATTAACACAGATCAAGTTAAATTGTTGTTCTGGCCATGGTGTATTAGTAAGGTCTAAACACTGTTGATTTACTTCAACTTTTTGAGCAGAGCAGTGCTCTGCCATTTGCGCTAACCCAGCCTCTGAATAGTCCCATCCATGCATTGTAAGGCCATGTTTTGTAAGGAATATTGAGTTCTGTCCTAGGCCGCAAGCAAGGTCTAAGCCAATGCCATCTTTAGGTAATAGGTGAGAGTGCTTTAGGAGGCCGTAACTGACTTGAGGCAGTTCACAAGGCAGGGCATAGCGTTGGTTCCAGCGTTCAGGCATGGGGATACGTCCTGTGGATAAGTCTGTGTGTAGTTTGCAGCTAATCTAGGAAATATTCCTAGTTGCGCCAGAACATAGGAGTGAAAAGCACTAATAGCGTAAACACTTCTAGTCGCCCTAGAAGCATAGAAAAACATAAAATCCACTTGCCGGACGCACTCACTGAGCTATAGTTTGATGCAACGTCGCCTAGGCCTGGGCCAAGATTGTTTAAGGTAGCCCCTACAGCAGACCAAGCAGTAACCTGATCCATGCCCGTGGCTAATAAAGCAATCATCATTATAACGAAGACTAAAGTGTAAACAGAGAAAAACCCCCACACGGCCTCCGCCACACGGTCGGGAATGGGGCTAGACCCCAATTTAACATGAATGATTGCATTGGGGTGGATTAACCTTTGGACTTCTCGCAAGCCTTGTTTAAGTACGATAAGTACGCGCACCACTTTCATACCACCGCCTGTAGAGCCGGCACAACCACCAATAAAGGCGGCACTAAACAATAAAAAGGCCAACATGCCGGGCCATTGGGCAAAGTCTGCGGTGGCAAAGCCTGTGGTGGTGGCAATGGAGACCACTTCAAATACACCCTGACGGAAACTGTCGTTAAAACTCATATTATTGGTGAGCCACAAAGTGCCTACGGTGACAATGCTGATGCTGGCAATGACGCTTAAGAAGAAGCGAAATTCTTCGTCTTTCCAGTAATGTAGTAAGCTGGCTTTATAGTGTTTTTGCCTAATGGTACGAGCCGTATGGAAGTGTAGGCTAAAGTTAACCGCCGCAAGCATCATAAAGATAATGGCAATCGTTTCGATTGCAGCATTGTTAAAATAACCCAGACTGGCATCGTGGGTAGAAAATCCACCAATGGCAACCGTAGAGAAACTATGGGTAATAGCGTCAAACGCACTCATGCCCGCAAACCAATAAGCTAGGCCACAGGTGACGGTAAGAGTAAGATAAATATACCAAAGCTGTTTGGCCGTTTCTGTAATTCTAGGGGTGAGCTTAGAATCTTTTACCGGGCCCGGGGTCTCGGCACGATATAACTGCATGCCACCAATACCTAGCATGGGCAAAATGGCAACCGCCAAGACGATAATACCCATGCCACCAAACCATTGTAAAAATTGGCGATAGAACAATAGTGATTTTGGTAAACTATCAAGGTGGCTGATGACTGTGGCACCGGTGGTTGTAAGGCCCGAAAGTGACTCAAACAACGCGTCTACGTAGCTCCAATTCGGGTTGAGAGTTGACAAGGGTGTGGAAAAATAGAATGGCAGAGCGCCAAATAGACCCAGCACGCTCCAGAACATCACCACTATGACAAAACCGTCTCGGGTGCGCAGTACCTTGTTATGTTTTGCAAAGGGGATCCAGAGTAGGAGCCCGGCTATAAAAGTGATGATAAAAGATAAGCCAAAAGCCCACTCGGCAGTGTCATCGTGAAAGCTTAGGGCGATAATTAATGATGGCAGCATTGAGGCGCTGAAGGCCATGAGCAGCATGCCAATAATTTTTAAAGTAACACGAAAGTGCATATTAAGGCCTAAAAGAATCCGAGAGTAACGGTAAATAGTCGTTCAACATCGTGAATCATGTGTCTATCTGTTAAGAAAAGTATACAATGGTCGTCATTTTCTATAACAGTGTCATGGTGGGCAATAAGTACTGTTTCACCACGGACAATGGCGCCAAAGCTGGTACCTTCAGGCAGTCGGATGTCTGCAATGCTGCGGCCCACCACTTTAGATGTTTTGGCGTCGCCGTGGGCTACCACTTCAATAGCTTCGGCCGCGCCCCTCCTTAAAGAGTGCACGTTCACGATGTCACCCCGACGTACATGGGTTAACAGGCTGCTTATGGTCGTTTGTTGTGGTGATATGGCAATATCAATGGTGCCGTCTTCTATTAAATCTACGTAAGCTGGGTTGCTTATCAGGGTCATTACGGTGCGTACACCTAAACGTTTGGCCAACATGGAGGCCATAATGTTAGCTTCGTCATCATTGGTTAGCGCGCAAAACACATCTGTGGATTCAATATTCTCTTCAATCAGCAGCTCTTTGTCAGAGGCGCTACCGTGTAAGATGATCACATCATCCAGGCTGTCGGCCAGTTGCTCGCAGCGCTCTAAGCCGCGCTCAATCAACTTTACCCGAAAGTCTTTACGCAAGTTTCGGGCTAAACGTGCACCAATGTTTCCGCCGCCGGCAATCATAATGCGCCTATAGGGTTTTTCTAACTGCCTAAGTTCGCTCATCACTTTACTGATGTCGGGCTTTGCGGCAATAAAAAACACTTCATCATCCACATGAATATGGGTTTTACCCGAAGGCACAATGGCTTTGTTGTTACGGAAAATGGCCGCCACTCTACTATCGACGTTAGGCATGTGACTGCGTAAATCTGATACAGGTTTACCTACTAGAGGCCCTCCGTGACATGCGCTTACTGCCACCAACTGCACCTTGCCTTTAGCAAAATCAAGCACTTGTAGCGCAGTTGGGTTTTCTATGAGGCGTTGAACGTGAGCCGTGACTAATTTTTCTGGGCTAATAATAACGTCGATAGGAAAAGCACGGGGCTTTTCTTTAAATAAAGATTCACGCTCTGCCAAGTACTGATGCTCGCGTATACGGCTGATAATGGTAGGGGTTTGAAACATGGTTTTGGCAATTTGACAGGCCACCATATTGACTTCGTCACTGTTGGTTACCGCCACCAGCATGTCGGCATCTTCGGCGCCAGCACTGGCTAGTATATTGGGTAGAGAGGCACGCCCTCGTACGGTGCGAATATCCAGGCGGTCTTGTAAATCTTTAAGGTGACCTGCTTCTTGGTCCACCATGGTCACATCATTGGCCTCGTTGGCCAAGTTTTCAGCAAGAGTGCGGCCAACCTGACCTGCACCAAGAATGATGATTTTCATACTAGAGCAAAATGCCTCAAGAGCTGTTTATAACCACATGATAGCAGAACACATGGCAGAATCTACCACCATGGTTATCACCCTGATAATGGCTTATGGAGTTTGGCGTAATAAAAGCCATCGTGGCTTGCTGGGTTGGGCAATAATTGGCGACCCACATCCATTTCAATGCCCCAGTCTGCGTTAATTGCACAGTGCTTGGCCTGTGGCTGCTGTTTTAAAAAGCGCGCCACAAGGCGATCGTTTTCTTGGCGCAAAACCGAGCATGTGGCATAAAGCAAATAGCCACCAGGCTTTAATAATGGCCATAAATTATTGAGGAGTTTGAGCTGCAACTGGGCCAACTCTAAAACATCTTCACTGGTGCGCAACATTTTTATATCGGGATTGCGGCGAATAACGCCAGTTGCCGAGCAGGGAGCATCCAACAATATGCGATCAAAGGCGATGCCATCCCACCATTGATCTGGCTCACTGGCGTCTGCACAAATAATTTGTGCTTGAAGGTCCATGCGAAATAGATTGTCTTCCATGCGTCCAATACGCCGCTCTTCTAGTTCCACAGCAACCACGCTGACGTCCTGTGCTTCTAATAAATGGCAGGTTTTGCCGCCGGGTGCCGCACAGGCATCTAATACCCGCTGGCCTGCTTCTAGTTCTAATAAGCCGGCACCAAGTTGCGGCGCTTCATCTTGCACACTAAACCAGCCTTCTTCAAAACCCGGCAGTTGGATAATATCGCAGGCTTTTTCAAGCTGTACCCCCACTGGGCTATGCTCACAAACATGGGCGAGATGATCGGCCTCAGCCAGTTTGGCCAAATAGTCATTACGGCTGATCTTACGAGTATTAACACGTAATGTTAATGGCCCCTGAGGATCATTAGCGGCTAATATTTGTTGCCAATGATCCGGCCAGTGGTGGCTTAATTTAGACACCAGCCATTGAGGATGATTGTAACGATATGCGTCATGTTCGTTGAGCACTTCTGCCAGCTCTTCGCCACCGCGAATGTACGATCGTAGTACGCCGTTAATAAGCTTATCGGCCCAGCGTTTGCCACTGGCTTTAGCGGCCTGCACGGTAGCGTCTACAGCGGCATAGTCTGGCGTGCGCATGGCCTTAATTTGATATAGGCCCATAAGAATTAAGGCATAGATGTCTTGATCTTGAGCCTTCATGGGCTTGTGTAACAACTGCTCTGCAATGAGCTCTAGCTGAGGGAAGTGCCGACAAGTACCGTAGCATAGCTGTTGGATAAGGGCACGGTCGCCGTGTTCAGCAGCCTCTAAAGCTTTAGGCAAACTAGAAGCTAAGGAACCCTTATTGCTCAACACACTGGTGAGGGCTTGGGCCGCTAATAAGCGTGGGTTGGCCATGATTAGTTGTCCACTTTGAGACTAGTGAAGGCGTCACTAATCCTCATTTTTTGTTTTAAATTCACTAGTTCACTCAATGCTAGCGTTTTACCACCTGGCCACTGAAGCTGAGTAATTTTAAGGCGTCCGGTACCGCAGGCCACTTCTAAGCCGGTTTTATCAAGGCTTAATAAAGTGCCTGCTGGCTGATTGCTGGGAGTGTCTATAGCGTGGGCTAGCCAAATACGTAGTCTGTTGCCTTGCCAGTCGCTGTAAGCCACGGGCCATGGGTTAAGTCCGCGCACCTGCAGACAAATTTGCCGCGCACTTTGATGCCAATCAATGGCGCCCTCGGCTTTAACCAGTTTGGTTGCGTAGCTGGCCTCGGCATCGTTTTGCACTTGTGCCGCTAACCCAGTCGCACTAGAGCTTTGTAAGTTATCTAAAGCCTTTATAAGCTTGCTGCAGCCTAGAATAGCCAGTTTTTCATACAGGCTAGCACTGGTGTCTGTAGGGGCTATTGGTATTTCTGCTTTTAGTAACATTGGGCCCGTATCTAAACCGGCTTCCATTTGCATTATGGTAACACCCGATTTCGCATCACCTGCTAATATGGCACGTTGAATAGGTGCCGCGCCGCGCCAACGTGGTAATAGTGACCCGTGTACATTAATACAGCCTAATCGAGGCGTGTCTAAAGCGGCTTGAGGCAGAAGTAAGCCATAAGCCACCACCACCATAATGTCGGCATTGTAGCTAGCTAACACCTGTTGGGCATTGATATCTTTTAGGCTGAGGGGCTGTTGTACATCAATGCCGTGTTCAACGGCCAATGCCTTTACTGGGCTGGCTGTAAGCTTGCGGCCACGGCCAGCGGGGCGATCCGGTTGGCTATAAACAGCGATCACTTGATGTTGGCTGTTTAACAGTGCTTGCAAATGTTGGGCTGCAAAATCTGGAGTGCCTGCAAAAATGACTTTTAAACCCGCTTGATTCACGGTTGGGGTGCCATTTTAGCCTTGGCTTGAGCTGTGTAAAGGGCCTCTTTTATATCATCGCGGTGCTTCTTTTCTAGCTTTTTGCGAATTCGATCGCGCTTAAGATTGGAAAGGTAATCGACAAACAACTTACCGTTAAGGTGGTCTAGCTCATGTTGAATACACACCGCAAACAAGCCCTCGGCTTCTTCAGAAATGGTCTCGCCATTTTCGTTTAAAGCATTCAATTTAATCTTACTGTAGCGTGCAACATCGTCATAAAACTCGGGTACCGACAAACAACCTTCTTGGTAGTTTTGCATTTCGTCTGTTAATGGCTCCCAGCTAGGGTTAATGAGCACCCTAGGGTCGTCGCCATCATCGCTAACGTCGATCACTACCAAACGTTGGTGAACGTTAACTTGTGACGCCGCTAAGCCGATGCCTGGCGCATCGTACATGGTTTCAATCATGTCTTTAGCGAGCTTGCGAATGTCGTCATTAATTTCTGTTATATCTACAGCTACTTTGCGTAACCGTGGGTCTGGAAATTCTAAAATAGGTAATAGTGCCATGGTTTTCTGTGTTCGTTAGGGTCTGGCGGAGCATGGTTGATGAATGCTGCGCAAAAAAATATTCATAGGCTAGAATTATACCACTATCTCGCTCTTATCTGCTTCTGGTAATGGAATGATTATGGATGATCATCATTTAGCTTGGCTGGCGCTAAGCGAACTCAATTTAACGTTTAAGCAAAGTTATGAACTGGCCCAGCTCTATGGCCATGGATCAACCCTCTTGGAGCAACAAAACTCCCAGCAGGTTGCGCAAGTTCTTAACCCCTCGCAACAACAGCATTTAGCTCTTTTAACGTCTCAAGCTTTGCCCCTTAGTTTGGTGGCGCAATTGGAATGGATGAAAAACAATCAAGCCACTTTGCTTCTGTATGACGATGAAAATTATCCGGATGCCCTAAAATCAATACACCACCCGCCTGCATTTCTTTGGATACAGGGCCGAGCAAATTTGCTTAACGAGCCGAGCATTGCCATGGTGGGTGCCCGTAAAGCCACGGCTAACGGTATGGATTTGGCCAAAACCTTTGCCGGCAAACTAGGCGCTAGCGGACTGACTATTGTGAGTGGGCTGGCCTTGGGTATTGACGGGGCATGCCACCAAGGTGCGTTAGATGCACAAGCAGATACCATTGCGGTGCTAGGTTCCGGATTAGCCCAAATATACCCAGCTAAACATCAGGCTTTAGCCCAGCGCATTATTGCAGGCGCGGGTTTGCTGGTGTCTCCATGGCCGCTTAAGGCAACACCTCTGGCCTACCGTTTTCCTGCACGCAACCGCATTATTAGTGGCTTAAGCTTGGGGGTATTGGTGGTGGAGGCCGCTGTGAGAAGCGGATCTCTTATCACCGCCAAAACCGCTTTAGAACAAGGTAGAGAGGTATTTGCCATTCCATCAAGCGTACATAATGTGCAGGCGCAAGGTTGCCATCAGTTGATTAGAGATGGTGCTTTGTTGGTGGATCAGCCACAACAAATTTTGGCTGAGCTTGCACCGCACCTACAGCAGATATTGGAACGATATAGGCCTCAACACCACGCCAACGAGCAAAAACTGCAGGGTGTTGCAGAAGAATTACAATTATTACTCGGAGTTTTTGGCTATGATCCGCTTCCTATTGATATACTTTGTGCTCAATTAGCGCAACCCTATAATATAGTGGCTGCTCAATTGGTAGAATTAGAGTTACTTGGCCTGGTACGCTTGACCGGCGGAGGTTATGAAAAAGTATTTTAGGTCGTACGAGCCTTAGGAAGTTTATGCAACTCAATGATTGGCATTTAAAATGTGCTACCCGAACCTTGGTTATGGGTGGTGTTATCGCCTACCCCACAGAAGCTGTGTGGGGCTTAGGATGTGACCCATGGGACGCCGATGCCGTAGAAAGAATACTGACATTAAAAAAACGCCCCATGTACAAAGGTTTAATATTGGTGGCCTCGCAATGGAATCAGGTGCAGCCTTTAATCGAGGGGCTGTCGGAAGCACAAATAGAGCAACTTAACCTCTCGTGGCCAGGACCAACCACTTGGCTAATTCCAGATCCAACAAATTGGGTGCCGCCATGGATTAAAGGGCAACACCAAAGCGTGGCTTTGCGTGTGTCGGCGCACCCACTCGTTGCAGCGTTATGCGACCGCTTTAAAGGGCCCATTGTGTCTACCTCGGCAAATTTAGCAGGCCGTAGGCCGGCCATGAGTAGGTTGCACATAGAACGCATTTTTGGGCGGCAGCTAGATTATGTGATTAATGGAGAGCTAGGTCTTCACAAACAACCTAGCCAAGTGAAAGACCTTGTTACTGGCCAAGTGATTAGGCCTGCTTAACCCTATATTTAAGGAATATTGAGTGGCTAGCGTTGATATAAATGCAGTAAAAACATACCTACTAAGCCTTCAGCAAAATATCTGCGACGCCTTGCAAGAGCTCGACGGCGGCGCTCACTTCATCGCTGATGAATGGCAGCGCGAAGCCGGCGGCGGGGGCATAAGCCGAGTTTTGGCGGGTGGAGCGGTGATTGAAAAAGGCGGCGTAAATTTCTCCCACGTGATGGGCGATTCGATGCCTGCTTCTGCCACGGCTCACCGTCCAGAACTAGCAGGGAGAAGCTTTCAAGCCATGGGGGTCTCCTTAGTAATCCACCCACGTAACCCTTATGTGCCTACCTCGCATGCCAATGTAAGATTCTTTGTGGCCGAAAAAGAAGGTGAAGACCCCGTGTGGTGGTTTGGCGGCGGTTACGACCTTACCCCCTATTACGGCAACCAAGAAGACTGTCGTCATTGGCATGCCACAGCTAAAGCGGCGTGTGATCCGTTTGGCAGCGAGCTTTATCCACGGCTTAAAAAATGGTGTGACGAATACTTTTATTTACCCCACCGTGAAGAAGCGCGTGGTATAGGCGGTTTATTCTTTGATGACCTGAACGACCCAGATTTTGAGACAGCCTTTGCCATTATGCAGAGCATAGGCAACAGCTACTTAAAGGCCTATGGGCCCATTATACAGCGCCGCAAAAACATACCTTATGGCGAGCGACAACGTGATTTTCAATTACACCGCCGTGGACGATACGTAGAATTTAACCTAGTCTATGACCGTGGTACTTTATTTGGCTTACAAACCGGTGGCCGTACGGAGTCTATTCTCATGTCACTGCCTAGTGAAGTGCGTTGGAGCTACGATTACCAAATTGAAGAAAATTCAGAAGAAGCAATATTAAGGCGAGATTATTTACCCGCAAAAGACTGGCTGGCATAAATTATGACCATAGAATCTTCAACCGATCAGTACCGCGTGTTTGGCAATCCCATTCACCAAAGCAAGTCACCTAACATTCATGCAGCCTTTGCATCTACCACCGGCCAACACATTAACTACCAAGCGCAGCTGGTGGAAGAAGATGCCTTTGAACCTAAGGTGAGTGAGTTTTTTGCACAAGGGGGCAAAGGCCTTAACATTACAGTGCCTTTTAAGCAGCGTGCGTTTGCAATGGCGGAAATTTTAAGCCCTGCTGCAAAAATGGCCCAGGCCGCTAACACACTCTATTTAAATGCCCAGGGTCAGATAGTTGCAGATAATACAGACGGCACAGGCCTGGTGCGGGATATTTGCCATAACCTTGGTGGTGAGTTGAGCGCAAAGCGAATCTTAATTATAGGCGCAGGCGGGGCGGTTAGGGGGGTATTGCAACCTATCCTTGAGCAACGACCCTCCCAGGTAATTATCGCCAACCGTACCTTTAGCAAAGCCCAAACCTTGGCCACCTCATTTGCAAATTTAGGTGCCATTGAGGCCACCCCTATGGATCAACTACAAGGCCCATTCGATTGGATTATTAATGGCACTTCAGCCAGCTTATCCGGTGACCTGCCCCCATTACCAGAGGGGCTGCTCAGCAATAAAAGCCGTTGCTACGACATGATGTACGCTGCCCAAACCACCGTATTTAACGCTTGGGCCATAGACCAAGGTGCAGCTGCAGCCGATGACGGCTTAGGCATGCTAGTAGAGCAGGCGGCTCAGTCTTTTAACCTATGGCGTGGCGTGTTGCCGCCTACGGCCGAGGTTTTATCGAGCTTGAGGGATGAGTTGAAGGGGTAATCGTATGAAAGGAGCGTGTTTGTGTGGTGCGGTTGAATTTGAAGTCGCTGGTCAATTACCCAACCTGTATCACTGTTATTGTTCTTTGTGCCAGAAACAAACGGGAGGTTCCCACAACACCGCCACCCTTGTTGATGAAGCGAACTTTAATTGGCTCAAAGGCCAAGATGCTATAACCAGCTACCAAAAAGGCACGGGCTTTAGCGCTCACTACTGCCAAAACTGTGGCTGTCCGGCACCAAACACACTGGATGCAACGGGTAAATACTGGATTCCTGCCGGCTTACTAGAAGGCCCAGTAACGTCTCAAGTGGTATTACATATGCACTTAGATTCCAGGCCCCCTTGGCAAACTATACCTACCCATGGGCATCAGTTTGCCACTATGCCCAGCTTAGCTACGATCATAAAATTGCTGCAGGCTTAATATTACTCTTAACCCAGGTCGGCGTTGTGATAAACGTTTTGCACGTCATCAAGATCCGTCAACATGTCTAAAAAGGTTTCAAACATCACCGCGTCATCACCCGTAACAGGGCTAGTGTTTTGTGGGATGAACTGAATTTCATCCACTTCAAATTCGAACTCACCTTTGTCGTTACCTAGGGCTTCAATCAGGGCTTGTTTGGTGTTGTTGTACTCGGTATGTGGGGCAAACACGGTCGTTTTTCCATCTTCACATTCAACGTCGGTCACATCTACGTCGGCTTCCATCAACGCTTCTAGTACGGCATCTTCGTCATCACCGGCAAATACAAAAATAGCGCTGTGATCAAACATGTGGCCTACACTGCCTGAGGTGCCAATTTTGCATTTGGTCTTAGTGAAGCACTGGCGCACATCACCAAAAGTACGGTTTGGGTTGTCGGTAAGGCAATCTACAATCACCATGCTGCTACCCGGGCCATAACCTTCATAACGTGCAGTGGAGTAATCTTCACCGCCACCACCTTTGGCTTTATCTAATGCCTTATCGATTACGTGGCTTGGTACTTGATCTTTTTTGGCCTTATCTATTAGTGAGCGTAACGCCAAGTTGCCATCGGGCTCCACACCACCAGATTTAGCCACAACGTAAATTTCACGGCCGTATTTGCTATACACCTTTGCTTTAGCGTCGGATGTTTTGGCGATGTCTAACTTTTTGTTTTGGTAGGCTCTGCCCATGGTATTTGTCCACTGGTAAATTTCTAATTAATTTTACCTGTATATTTGATTAGGTGAAAGCTACAGCTGATGACTTCGGTGCCATTTGGCCGGGTTTTCACGCTTCACTGCAGAAGGAGTTGTATAAATGAATACAAAAAACCAATCAATTACGCAACCGCTGGCATTAGCTTCGGCGCAGCGCTAGCCATTACTATTTC
Source organism: Gammaproteobacteria bacterium (assembly GCA_028598985.1). Taxonomy (GTDB): domain Bacteria; phylum Pseudomonadota; class Gammaproteobacteria; order Pseudomonadales; family Balneatricaceae; genus Njordibacter. The sequence continues at coordinate 10,605 of JAQRMV010000002.1, read as the reverse complement.
TTGGCCGGTAAATAAATCCATTCTCTGGGCCTAGAGGTCGATATACTGATTAATAACGCGGGTTTTGGTGGGCATGGGTTATTTCATACTAGAGATTTAACAGCCGAAGAAGCAATGATACAAGTGAATATGGCAGCTTTAACTAGCTTAACGCACCTGTACCTTCAAGGCATGGTTGAGCGCAGTCGAGGTCGTATTCTCAATGTGTCGTCTACTGCCTCTTTTATGCCGGGGCCATTACAAGCGGTTTATTATGCCACTAAGGCCTATGTTACATCCTTTTCTCAAGCCATAGCGGAAGAAGTGGCTAGCAACAATGTAACGGTCACGGCACTTTGCCCAGGCCCAGTAGCAACGGGTTTTGTAGCGGCGGCAGATTTGGATGGCGTAGCAGTGTTTGACCAAGCAAAAACTGCACAGTCCGTTGCGCAGTGTGGTTATAAAGCCATGATGCGGGGTGAGTTGGTAGTATTTAACGAAGCCAAGTTTAAGTGTTTATTAAACTGGGTGGTGCCGTTTTTGCCACGCAAGGTGGTATTAAAAATTTCCCGCAAAGCAATGGAAAAACCTAGATCATCTTAGATTTTCCCGATGCGCCGACCAAACGGTAGTTGGAGGCCTAAAATTAGACCGTTACCCAGCAATACAAGCACTAATCCACTCACACTGCTTAGGGTCCACACATAGCCTTCAAATACGGTGGATAGTGCAAGGGCGACTACCGGGAACATCACCGTGGCGTAAGCTGCTTTGTTGGCGCCGATGCGGCCTACCAATGAAAGATAAGCAGTGAAGCCTGCCACCGTGCCTATGATAGCCAGATAGAACAAGCTACCAAGGTACTGAGGCCGAGTATCCCAGGTGAGGGGTGTACTGGTGATAAAGAGTAAGGCGGCTAAAAATAAGGTGCCGTAAATCATAGCGTAAGCGTTGCTAGTAAAGGGTTTTAGCCCCTTTTTATTGTGCCTTACGGAGATCATGTTGCCCAAGGAAAAGAAAAAAGTGCCTAAAAAGGCCAGGCCAATGCTACCAAAATCTACCCCTCTGTCAGAATCGGCTGCTAACTCTGGCCAAAACATTAAACTTAGGCCAATGATGCCTAGAATACCTGCACCGAACACGGCACGAGTGGGTTTTTCTCCCCAGAAAATACGATTGTTTAGGGCGTTAAATAAGGTGGACGCAGAAAAAATAACCGACAACAAGCCACTAGAAATGGCCAATCCTGCCGTATAAAAACACACAAAATTAAGTGAAAACAAGCACATACCCTGCAACACCATAAATCCATGGTCTTGTTTGGTGGTAGGCTGTAAGCGACGGCTAAGCACTACTAACGGCAGCATAATGGCTGCCGCTAAAGCAAAGCGGTAAAACACCGACGCCAATGGCGCAACTTCACCTAATTGCCAATGAATGGCGATCCAAGTGGTGCCCCAAATCAACACCGTGGATAAGTATAAGAATTGTGTCACGCCGCTTCCTTTTGGCTAGGATATATTGAATTTATGCTTGCAGGTCTGCAATGGGTGTGGCAAAACTCTGAGCCATGTCCCATGGGAAGCGAATCCATGTGTCTTGGCTTACTTCGGTAATGTACATATCTACAGTGGGTTTGCCGGCAGGCTTGGCGTACACGGTAACGAAGGTGGCTTTAGGCACCATGGCGCGTACTGCGGCGGCTGTTTTACCCGTATCTACGAGGTCGTCAACCAATAGAAAACCTTCTCCGTCGCCATCAAAACCTTTTAGTAGCTTTAATTCCCCTTGTTTGCTGGCTTCAACACCATTTTCAAGCTGGCCATAGCTAGAAATGCAAATGGTGTCGATTAAGCGAATATCCAACTCACGGGCAATAATGGCTGCAGGCACTAAACCACCACGGGTAATGGCGATAATGCCTTTCCATGGGCCTTGGTCTAATAGGCGCCAAGCTAACGCACGGGCATTGCGGTGTAATTCTTCCCAAGAAATGGGGTAGTCTTTGTTATAAGGGTTGCTCATGGGTTTTCCTGTGCTAAGTACTGGTTTTTAAGATTCACGTAATTGTTGGCCATATAGGTAAGGCTTTCGAGTTCGTCGTCAGTTAAAGGGCGTTTTTGCCTTGCGGGGCTGCCCGCATATAAAAAGCCACTTACCAAACGCTTTCCCGGTGTCACTAAGCTATTGGCGGCAATCATTACGTCGTCTTCCACTACAACATCATCCATAATGGTACTGCCCATGCCTACCAATATGCGGTTGCCAATGATGCAGCCGTGTAAAATAGAGCGATGACCTACGGTAACCTGGTCACCAATGATTAGCGGATAGCCGGCTGGGTTGCTGGCGTTTTTATGGGAGACATGCAAAATTGAGCCGTCTTGAATGCTAGTGGAATGGCCAATGCGAATGTGGTTGACGTCTCCGCGCACTACACTGTATGGCCAGATAGAAGAGTTTGCACCAATATGAACGTCGCCAATAATAATACACTCTTCGTCTGCAAACGCACTGGGGTCAATCTTTGGAGTAACGTGTTTAAGGGGTCGAATGGACATTGTTGTTCCTAATTTGCGCACAAACGTTGGGTATTGCTTAAAGAGGCACTATTATAACCCACTAACATACAAAACAATCAATGAGATGCTATGACCACCCTTTCCTTGCAAGAGGCACTTCAGCTGCCCAATTTTTCTACCATGGACCCTGCGGGGTTGGCGGCCACATTAGATATACAACTGGCCAATAACCAGCAGGCTATTGATCTGCTATTGAATAGCCAAACCAGCTTAAATTATAACCAATTGGTACCAAAGCTTGAGCAATTGGATGATGAAATAGGCAAACTTTGGGGTCCTCTGAGCCACTTACACGGAGTGAGGAATAAAGAAGAGGTGCGAGCCGCTTTTGATGAATGCCTACCAAAATTAACCGCCTATGCTACTCAGATGGGCCAAAATAAGGCGCTATATTTAGCCTTTTTATGGATTTTAGAAAGTGACGCATTTAGCCAATTAAATCAAGCACAACAACAATTTTTACGCCTTCAGGTGCAAGATTTCAAATTGGCGGGGGTGGCGTTAGATCCAGAGCAACAAGCTGAATATGGTCAGTTAAAGCAACAAATGGCGCAACTTTCGACGCAGTTCTCTAACCAGCTTATGGATGCAACAGAAGCTTGGAGCAAGCATATAGAGAATAGTGAGTGCTTACTAGGATTGCCAGAGTCTGCCTTGCAGCAAGCCCAAGAAGCGGCTAAAGCTAAAGCGCTAAATGGCTACTTACTAAAACTTGACTTCTCTTGCTACCATTCGGTGATGACGTTTGCTCAAAGTCGTGAGCTAAGGCAAGAAATGTATCAGGCTTTTAATACTCGCGCTTCTGATCAAGGCCCAGATGGCGGGAAATTTGACAACAGCCAGGTGATGGAAAAGTTGGTGGAATTACGCCATAAAATGGCTAATCTAGTAGGCTTTGAGCATTATGCAGATTATTCTGTTGCCACAAAAATGGCAGATTCTGGCCAAGCAGTTGAGGCCTTTTTAATTGATTTGGCTAAAGGCTGTAAACCTCAGGCCGAAACCGATATGGAACAGCTGCAATTGTTTGCAGGGCAGGACGGCGGGCCAACACCATTAGCAGCGTGGGATGTCGCCTATTACAGCGAAAAACTACGCCATAGCCGTTATGATTTATCCCAAGAAGAGCTCAAGCCTTATTTCGCCCTGCCACAAGTGCGCAAGGGTTTGTTTAATGTTGTGAACCGTATTTACGGTATTGAAGTGACTCCATGCAAAGGGGTAAGTACTTGGCATAAAGACGTAGGTTTCTTCCAAGTGGCCTACGAGGGACAGGCCATCGGTTATTTTTACTTTGATCTTTACGCGCGGGAGCATAAGCGCGGCGGCGCTTGGATGGATGAATGCCGCAATCGTCAGTTTAAAACAGATGGCGAATTGCAGCTTCCGGTAGCCTATTTAGTGTGTAACTTTGCACCCCCCGTAGGGGATAAACCAGCATTGCTCACCCATGGCGAAGTGACTACATTGTTTCATGAATTTGGCCATGGTTTGCATCATATGATGACCAATATAGATGTGGCAGGTGTAGCGGGCATTAATGGCGTGGCTTGGGATGCAGTGGAATTGCCAAGTCAATTATTAGAAAACTGGTGTTGGCAGGAAGAGTCCTTACGTTTATTTGCCACGCATTACCAAACGGGGGCGGCCTTGCCTGAGGAGCTGCTACAAAAAATGCTGGCGGCAAAGAACTTCCAAGCCGGTATGTTTGTGATGCGCCAGCTAGAATTTGCGCTATTCGATTTGCGCTTGCACATGAATTACAACCCAGATGCGCCACAGTCTGTACAAGCGGTTTTAGATGAGGTGAGAGAACAAGTGGCTGTAGTTAAAGCGCCGCAATGGAATCGTTTCCAGCATGGTTTTGCTCACATTTTTGCCGGTGGCTATGCGTCAGGCTATTACAGCTACTTGTGGGCTGAAGTCTTGGCGGCCGATGTGTTTAGTCGATTTGAAAGTGAGGGTATATTTAACCCAGCCACAGGTGCGGACCTATGGCGCAAAATTACAGGCCAAGGGGGCAGTTTTGATGCCATGACGTTGTTTACTGCGTTTATGGGGCGTAAACCTAGCGTTGAAGCCTTAATGCGTCACAAAGGGTTAACCCATGAAAGTTAGGTTTATAGCAGGCATTGTCTGCCCAAAGTGCGGCTCGCAAGACAGTGTGCGTATTCACATTGCGCAAGAAGGTGAAGTGGATGAGCAGCTAAGGGACTGTGTGACCTGTGGTCATGAAGAGCGTATAGGCCAAGGTGCAGCGGCGCGTAAAGAAGTGCCCACCAGAGTTAATCACTCAGATGCCGCGGCTGTGCAAGAGGTTGAGCCACAAGTGCTTAAGCTCAAGTAATGCCAAGGACTTAAACGTTAATGAACCAGGCTTGTTTGTGGCTAAGCCATAGATAACTGATTAAGGCGACTATAGCCCTTACACCACAAAAGCCTAAAAATGCCCACCACAAACCGTCATTCCCCCACGCTTTCAACATAGACCAAAGGGGTAGCAGGGTAGCGATGCTGGCAAGCACAGAATAGAACATGGCGCGGGCTTGGGTGGCACCCACAAAGATGCCATCAAGTAGGTAGCTCCACACGCTAATGATAGGTACCCACATCACCCAAACAGCATGGTCGCTGGCAATTTGGCGTACCCTATCTAAGGTGGTAAGAGTATTGATAAAAACATCGCTAAACAACCAAAAGCCAACGGTGGCCGCTATGGCTACAGCTATAGAATAAATGGCTGCGCCATTACATAGCTGGTAAAAATGGCGTTTTTGGTTAGCGCCCAAGGCTGCTCCGCAGGCGGCTTCAATGGCAAAGGCAAACCCGTCTAAGGCGTAAGCAAGCAAGGTAACATACTGCAATAGCAGCGTGTTAGCGGCCAATACATCGTCTCCCATACGAGCACTTTGGGAAGTGATAAAGGCAAACGCAAATAACAACATGAGGGTGCGTACAAAAAGATAACTGTTAAGACGCATTAGCTGGTTGGCTAAGGGTGCAAAAGCGCTCCATTGCGAGCGTAGCTTGTGGTCAATTTGGATGACATGACGCCACACTAAAACCAAGGCCAACAATAACCCGCAATAGTCGGCTAGTAAGCTGCCCCAAGCCACGCCGGCACTGGTCATGTCATAGCCCATCACAAATAACAGGTTAAATCCGATGTTGCTGACATTGGTTACCACCAACAGTATCAACGGGCTACGGCTGTCTTGGCGACCTAATAACCAACCCAAACACACATAGGTCATGAGTACGGCAGGGGCGCTATATATCCGAATGGTGAGGTATTCTTGGGCTAACGCAGAAACTTGCTCGCTCGCTCCCATAAGCGCTATGCCCAAGGGGATTAGCCAGCTTTGTAGGGCCACAATGGCCATACCAATGCCCAAGGCTAATAAGCCTGGCATCAATAACAATTGCATTAAACGTTGCTTGTCATGGGCGCCGTGGGCTTGTGCGGTAAGGCCTACGGTACCCATACGTAAAAAACCAAACGCCCAATAGATAAATGAAAGCAAGGTCGCGCCTAACGCCACTGCGCCTAAATAACGGGCTTGATCTAAGTGACCCATAATGGCGGCATCCACCAAGCCTAATAAAGGCACACTAATGTTGGAAATGATTAGGGGCCAAGCAAGGCGCCAAAGTTGGCCCATGTGTTTGGCTTGGGGGGCGTAACTAGCTTGCATATTAGGCTGCCTTGAATGAACGAGGAAAGCTAAATAATAAAAAGAATAAAGCGCTGGCAATCACCACTACAGAGGGGCCGGCTGGAGTATCGTAAAACCAGGACAAAGCCAGGCCGCCACTCACCGCCAGCATCCCCAGCAAGCTGGCTAACAACGCCATTTGTTCGGGCGAATTGGATAATCTTCTGGCCGCTGCCGCGGGGATGATAAGCAGCGAAGTAATTAACAGCACTCCCACTACTTTCATGGCCACAGCAATCACCACGGCGACTAGCAGCATAAGTAAAGTACGCATCCAAGCCACATTAATACCTTCAACCTGAGCTAATTCTTCATTCACGGTAATGGCCAGTAGCGGGCGCCATATCCATACCAGCACCACTAACACTAGGGCGCAGGCACAGCCAATCCATACCAAGTCTTGCTGCCCTATAGAGAGCAGATCGCCAAATAAAAACCCCATTAAATCAATGTTTTGATGGCTAAAAAGGCTAAGGCTTACAAGCCCAAGGGATAAGCTGGCATGGGAAAGAATGCCCAATAAAGTATCGGTGGCGATAATGCGCTTATGCATTAATGTGCTAAGTAAAATGGCCAATAATAGGCACACCAATACTACCGCTAAACTAATATTAACCTGTAACAACAGCCCTAAAGCCACACCCAATAATGCCGCATGGGCGAGGGTATCGCCAAAATAAGCCATGCGTCGCCACACCATAAAAGAACCTAACGGCCCAGCAATAGCCGCAATCATCAAGCCCCCTAACCAAGCCCATAATAGAAAATCAACCATGGTTACAGCCCTCGTGGTGTTGGCCATCGATGATGTCACCATGGCTGGTGTGGTGGTGATTGTGCTGGTGGTTATACAAGGCTAAATTGCCGGCGCCCTGGGGACCAAACAACTCCGTAAAGGCCGGATCCTGGCTTACTTTTTCCGGATGACCAGAGCAGCAAATGTGCTGGTTTAAACAAATTACTTGATCTGTGGCGGCCATCACCAAGTGTAAGTCGTGGGAAACCATCAAAATACCACAACCTAAAATATCCCTCACTTCGCCTATAAGCTCGTACAAGGCTACTTGCCCTGTTACGTCCACTCCTTGTACGGGCTCATCCAGCACCAGCAGATGGGGCTTACGAAGTAATGCCCTGAGTAGCAATATGCGCTGAGTTTCCCCCCCTGACAGTTGCTGCATTGGGCGATCTAACAGCTTTTGGGCGCGGCATTTAATGAGCAACTGCTGCCAAAGCGCTGGGCTAAGTCGATGCTCTTTGTGACGGCCTAGATCTAAAAATCGAGCCACTGATAAGGGCAATGTGTTTTCTAGTTTTAGCTTCTGGGGCATGTAACCAATGCGCAACTTGGGTTTGGTTTCAATACTGCCACTGTTGGTTTTGGTAAGCTTTAATAAGCTACGCACTAAGGTAGATTTACCCGCTCCATTGGGGCCGATAACCGTGGTAATTTGGCCACTAGAGAGGGTGAGATCTACGCCTTTAATAAGCCAGCGTTGGCCCCGCTTTACCCCTAAATCTTTGGCTGCTAACAATACTTCACTCATTACGTGGCTTCGCTCATATTGGCCTTATTGAGGCATTCTTGGCAGGTACCTACCACTTCAATGGTGTGATGGTGCATTTCAAAACCATGCTGGTCTGCGCTCACCTTAAGGGCTAAGGTAATATACTGACTGTCTAGCTCTTGGGCTTGATGGCAGACTTGGCAGAGCAAAAAATGGCCTTGATGTGGGGTATCTGGGTTACAACAGCCCACATAAGCATTAATGCTTTCCAGTTTATGTAATAAGCCTTGCTCACTTAAGAAGTCTAGGGCGCGGTACACGGTGGGCGGTGCAGAGTTAAAACCTTCTTTGGCTAGGCTGGCTAATAGCTCATAGGCACCTATGGGTTTGTGGCTTTGCCATATCAATTCTAATACCCGCTGGCGTACGGGGGTGAGCCTTACATCGCGTTCGGCACATAGCCCCTTAGCATGGGTAATGGCACTGCTAATGCAGTGGGTATGGTCATGGGGAGAAAAGGCGGTGGCCTGCATGGGATAGCCTGTATAATTTGACGATTGTTATAATATAACATAACATACGGCTAGATTTCTAATACCCATTAATACGGCTAGCCTATGTCCTTCTTTTTTCGTTGTGTGCCACAAGGTGGTGTGGCATTGTTTTTTTGGTGGGTTATTGTGTCGGCCGCCAATGCTTCAACTATCAAAATATTACCAACCACTAAAGCCCTTTCTTTGGTGGTGGCAGAAGTAACGGCGGAAGTTTATCCGTCTTTACTGGCTGCTAATGTCTCTCCCCATGATTTTAGTTTACGTCCTAGCCATATTCGTAAAATACAAGATGCGCAGTTGGTGGTTTGGTTAGGCCCCAAGTTAGAACCTTACCTTGCTAAAGTTATGGCACGGGTGCCAGCCCACAAGCAATTTATCATTAATCAAGGGCAGACCTCTCAAGGCTATGGCCAACACCCGTGGACTAGCCCGGCCTATTTATTGCAAGGCATGCAGCAACTTAGCCAGCACATGGGTTTAATCTGGCATGGAGATGCATGGCGAGAACAAATCAGTGGTTTAAAGGCCCAGCTGTTAGAACATACCCGTAATTTAAGCCTGCAAGGCCAAGGGTATCTTGTTTATCATGATGGTTTAGAAGGGTTTGAGGCGTATTTTGGCTTAACCCACTTAGCTAGCTTTACTGGCTCCGACGACCAAGCCCCTGGGGCCAAAAAGTTGGCCACCATCGCCCAGCTTGCAAAAGAGGGCAAAGTGGCCTGTGTGTTGGTGGACCATGAAGTCAAACACAAATTGGTGAACGCGGTGTTGCCGCCCAACATAGAGCGCATTGCTATCGATATTTTGGCCGCCAATAGCAAAACCCTTATAGGCTACATTACCGAGCTTCAGAAGGCGTTGCTTAGTTGTGGGTTAAGGTAGTTTTTGAAACTGCTGCATGCGGTGCATTAAGATGTCTTTAAATACATCTGGGTCTTTAAGCACGGTAATGCCATCTTCACGCTGATGCCTGTCCAGGCCATGAAAAGTTTCTAAGCGAGATAGCCAAAAACGCATGGCTGCTGCTACTAACATGGCATTCCAGTACAGCTGTTCTGTGGCGTTAAAAGGCCGAACTTGTGCATAGGCCTGTAAAAACGCGTCATATAAGGCGGGCTCAATACTACCATCAGCCGCAATACACCAGTCATTCACAGTCACGGCCACATCAAATAATAGATAGTCATTACTGGCATTGTAAAGGTCTATGGTGGCGCTTAATTGGCCTTGGTGAAATAGGGCGTTGTCGTGGAATAAATCGCCATGTACCACCCCGGTGGGTAAATCTGGGTTTTTGGCTTGCATGGCGTCGTACTGACCAATTGCCATCATTAACATGGTGGCCTCTTCAGCATTTATGCACTGTGCAGCCCTAGGGCCAAGCTGCTGCCACCATTGTTGGCCTCGGTGGCTATGGCGCTGAGTGGCAAACTGCTGTCCTGCAAGATGCAAGCGTGCTAGCTCGCGGCCCATTATGGCGCACTCGCTAGTGCCAATTTCTGAGCGGGCTAAATGGTCACCCGCAAAGCGCGGAAATAGCAGTGCAGGTTTGCCGGAAACTAAGCTAAGGGCGGTGCCATTTATATCCCTAAGGGGCGCTGGAACGCTAATATTGTTGGCCACCAAATGATCTGTAAGGTCAACAAAATAAGGTATTTCATCGTAGGTTAAATCTTCAAACAGGGTCAGCACAAAATCTTGCTGCGGCTGCCCTTTAATTTGTGTAGTGACAAAATAATTGGTGTTTTCAATACCGCCGCTAATGCCTTTAAAGTCCACCAAATCGCCAAGGTTAAATGGGGCGATGTAAGCGCTGATCTGGTTGCTATTAAGGTGAGTATATACGGCCATAAGGTTGCTACTTTCTAATACTATCAAGGGTCACTTAATTGGCTGCAAATAGTACGCTGTGAGAGGCGTCAATTCAAGTTTCGAACGCGTCATTATGGTATTCTCTAAAGGATCACTACCCACTTTATATTTGTTTGGAAGACATCATGACTGCAAAAGTTTCCGCTCCCGTTGTATTGGTAGACGGCTCCTCTTATTTATTCAGAGCCTACCATGCAATGCCGCCGCTGAATAACAGTAAGGGCATGCCCACGGGTGCCGTTAAAGGTGTGGTTAATATGATGCGCAGTTTGGCAAAAGACTATGCCAATGCCACTATTGTGGTGGTGTTTGACGCTAAAGGGCCAACCTTTCGTAATGAAATGTACGCGGAATATAAAGCCCACAGGCCGCCCATGCCAGATGACATGCGCCC
>JAQRMV010000019.1 GCA_028598985.1 Gammaproteobacteria bacterium | reverse complement strand
ATTTTGCAGCTCGAGAGACAGTTAATAAGTTGAAACAAGATTATGGTGCAGGTGTAAGAGTGGACGTGTTGATGAAAAACATTGATAATACACATCGCTCATATAAAGCGAATGTTGATTTGATCGACAATTACGTACCTGAAAAATATACTCGCGAGTCTTTATCTCGTGCGCTAACTCAGGAGAGCAATTGAGGTAATTGTATGACTATTTTTGTACCTACTAAAACTTTAGAAAGTACCCCGTTTTCTGAATTCTTCCGTAACGCGCCTTCAACAGAAAAAAAGCGTGTATACGCTCGCGTCTTGAAAAATGCGACTGAACGCCAGTTACGTCAAATGTCTCGCGTAAACAATTTTGTGGATGCTGGTTCGTAGCAATAATTCAAAAATTCATTATAGATCAGCCGGTTAAAAGCTTTATGGTTTGGCCGGCTTTTTTGTGTCTGTGATTTAAGTCCATATTAAGTGCATAAGTTATTACGCTTTGGGCATCTCGCTTTCTAGGTCGAGTTTCTCCGCATGGCGATAGAGTTTGTCACTCAATGTGTCAAACATCATCTGTTCTTGTTGAGTAAAACAGGTTAATAATTTTTCTTCATATTGGTATGAAACCGGCACCATTTGATTGTATATATCCAGCCCGGTACTGCTAAGGCTCAGGTTGTGCCTTCGCCTGTCTTGCGTTTCAACAACTCGGTTTACTAACCTGCGTAATAGTAAATTTTTTAATGCACGGCTTACAATTGATTTTTCTATTTGGATTTTAGTGGAGACTTCATCGGCGGAGGCATTTGGGTGTTCCCCAAGCATGGCCATAATGCGCCATTCATTGACTGACAATGCAAATTTATTTTTATAAGTATTAGATAGGATTCCACTAATGCGATTCGACAGTATCGAAAGGCGGTAAGGTAAAAAGCGTTCTAATACTAAAATCGATGGGTGTTTAGTTGTCATTCCGATACATTCCATGAGTTTGATATTGCATATAGTTGTAATTACAACTATATTAGATGCAATTACAACTAATATACCCCGTTGTTTGGCAATCACATAGTGATTTAACTCGTGGTTTGTGTAAATTTTCATTAGGAGTGGCTATGACTGACATTTTTGAGAACCCGATGGGTTTATGTGGATTTGAATTCATTGAGTTTTGCGCGATGGAACGGGGGGTTCTGGAGCCGGCCTTTGCAATGACGGGTTTCACTAAAGTCGCTTCACACAGAACAAAGCAGGTTGATTTATACCGCCAAGGGGGCATTAATCTGTTGATCAACTATGAGCCTGCGAGCAATGCTTATTATTTTGCTCAGGAGCATGGTCCTAGTGCCTGCGGGATGGCCTTTAGGGTAAAAAATTCGGCAGTGGCTTATGAGCGAGCCCTTGAACTTGGTGCCCAACCTATTGATATTCCAGTGGGCCCCATGGAGTTACGTCTGCCGGCTATTAAAGGTATTGGTGGCGCTCCTCTGTACTTAATCGATCGTTTTGAAGAGGGGACTTCAATTTATGATATCGATTTTGAATTTATTGACGGAGTTGATCGACATCCTGAAGGTTGTGGATTTAACGTCATCGATCACCTAACTCATAACGTTTATCGTGGACGGATGAACTATTGGTCGGATTTCTACGAGCGCTTATTCAACTTTAAACAAATTAGATACTTTGATATTAAGGGAGAGTATACGGGCCTTAAATCTAAAGCACTTACGGCCCCAGATGGCTTGATTCGTATTCCTCTCAATGAAGAAGCGTCTAAAGAAACGGGTCAGATTGAAGAGTTTCTAATGCAATATAACGGTGAGGGCATTCAGCACATAGCGTTCTCTTGTGATAACTTGATAGAGTGTTGGGATAGGCTTAAGGCCATGGGAATGCCTTTTATGAGCGCACCACCAGAAGCCTACTATCAAATGCTAGACCAGCGATTGCCTAACCATGGAGAGCCGGTTAGTGAGCTACAAACACGAGGTATTTTATTGGACGGTTCTACGGAAAATGATGATCCAAGACTATTGCTTCAAATCTTTTCTAAGCCGTTAATCGGCCCTGTATTCTTTGAATTTATTCAGCGTAAAAAAGATGATGGATTTGGCGAGGGCAACTTTAAAGCCCTGTTCGAATCGATCGAGCGAGACCAGGTTGAACGTGGTGTTGTTGGCAGCAAAACATAATTTACGAGCGGTATGATAATGATCAAATTAAACCAAACTCACGATGTAAGCCTACAAAGCTGGGTTGAATCAGCGAATAGCCTTACCACAGATTTTCCAATCCAAAATCTACCCTATGCGATCTTTAAGCTACGCGATAGTAATCAAGCATTTAGGGCGGGTGTTGCGATTGGTGATTTTATTGTGGACATGCCAGCTGCCCACAAAGCGGGCCTGTTTGATCATAAGCTCAACGCTGCTTTAGAGCTATTGTCACACGATGTGTTAAATGATTTTATGCAATTAGGCCAGGAAATATGGTCGGCCATACGGCTTGCCTTATCTGGTGCTTTAAAACAAGGCTCTAAGCACCAAAGTGCATTGGAAGCTTGTCTGGTGCTTCAGTCCGATGCGCAATACAAGGTTCCTGCTCAAATCGGCGATTACACAGATTTTTACACGTCGATAAACCACGCCACTAATGTTGGCAAGCTATTCCGCCCCGACAACCCTTTATTACCCAATTATCAGTGGATTCCCATTGGTTATCATGGCCGCAGCTCCTCTATTGTTGTTTCAGGCGAGAGTTTTCATCGCCCTTATGGGCAGTTGAAGGCCCCTGATCAAGATTGTCCCACACTGGCGCCTTGTAAAAGGTTGGATTATGAACTGGAAGTGGGTATCTATATAGGACAAGGTAATGCGTTAGGTCAGCCTATTCCAATTGAAGAATCAGAGCAGCACGTCTTTGGTTTGTGTTTGTTTAACGATTGGTCTGCCCGTGACATTCAGGGTTGGGAATACCAGCCACTGGGGCCATTCTTATCGAAGAGTTTTGCTTCTACCGTGTCGCCGTGGATTGTGACAATGGAGGCCTTGGCGCCTTATAGGCAAGCTTGGGCTCGTCCAAGTAATCACCCACAGCCGTTACCGTATTTAGATTCGGCGCAACACACCGATTCTGGTGCCTTGGACATGAAGTTGGAGGTTTTATTAAAAACACCTGCCATGGATACTGCAGAACGTGTGGGCCTCAGTAATTTTAATCAGGCTTATTGGACCATTGCTCAAATGGTGACACACCATTCAGTTAATGGTTGTAACTTGAAAGCGGGTGACTTTTTTGGCAGTGGTACCCAGTCTGGCACCACCAAAGATAGCATGGGTGCGCTACTAGAAGTCACGGAAGGCGGAAAGCACCCCATCACCTTGTCAAACGGCGAAACTCGAACCTTTTTAGAAAATGGCGACACCGTCATATTGCGAGGTTGGTGTCACATTGATGGCATGGCTCGAATTGGATTTGGAGAATGTTCGGGAACAATATTGCCGCCCGTAAATAGAGGTTAAATCGTATGAAAGTTGAACATATTCACCACGTTGCATATCGATGCCACGACGCCAAAGAAACCGTAGAATGGTATGTAGAAAACCTGAACATGGATTTTGTATTGGCGTTGGCTGAAAACCAAGTGCCATCAACCAAAGCGCCCGATCCATACATGCATGTGTTTTTAGACGCTGGCCAAAATAATATATTGGCATTTTTTGAATTGCCCACTAAACCAACAATGAGCAAAGATCAAAATACCCCGGATTGGGTGCAACATATTGCATTTAAAGTGAAGGACATGGAGACCTTATTAGCCTATAAAAATCATTTGGAAAATAATGGAATCGAAGTGCTCGGCGTGACTAATCATTCCGTATTCCACTCCATTTACTTTTTTGATCCCAACGGACATCGTTTAGAACTTGCTGCCCCCGATCAACAAGAAAAAGCTAAACTGCAACGGCTTGATGAAGTAAAATGGCAAATGCTCGAAGAGTGGTCAATCACTAAGAAAGCGCCCCGTCACGCAGATTGGGTACATGCCAGCGAATAAAGGCCTATGGAAAACATGGATTTAAGCACTTATTTTAGAAGCACTGCTGCATACCGTGTGCGCATTGCCCTCAACCATAAACAGTTAGAGCATACGCTTATTCCTGTTAACCTTTTAGTTGACGGTGGGCAACAAAAAACAACTGAATATTTGCATAAGTCCCCCAATGGGTTAGTGCCAATACTTGAAACCGATGATGGTGTATTGCATCAGTCTTTAGCCATTATGGAATATTTGGAAGAAAAATATCCAGCTAATCCTATATTGCCTATAGATTTAATGAGTCGTGCACAAGTGCGTGCCTTTTCTCAATCCATCGCCTGTGACATTCATCCGCTCAATAATTTACGGGTTTTGCAATATCTGAGTAATGAGTTAAAGGTGAGCGATGAGGCAAAAAAAAGGTGGTACGTACACTGGGTGCACCTTGGCTTTAGCGCTTTAGAAGCACGTTTAAATGCTAGTAGCGGCACACAATTCTGTTTTGGTAATGAGATTACAATGGCTGATATATGCTTGGTACCGCAAGTTTATAATGCGATACGGTTTAATTGTCCTATGGATGAATACCCCAATATTGTTAGAATTAATGACAATTGTTTGGAGCTCGACGCGTTTACAAAATCGTCACCTTCCAACCAGCCTGATGCCATTTAATTTGGCTGGCTTCTTTATACCGTCACTTAACTAAGTCTGGTTTCAATCACGGCCTGCCCATGCAGCGTTTTGTGAACTGGGCATTTGTCTGCAATAGCTAATAGCTGCTCTTTTTGTGCTTGGGTGAGGTTGCCTACTAGGGTGATTTCATCGTTTTGGGTCTCTATTGAGAACACATTTAGAGCCATTGGCCATTAATAATGGATTGATTGTTCATTACGGCCAAGCCTGCATCGGCTGCATCGATGGTTACCATCATGGTGCCAGGTTGTCCTAACAATGCTTTCAATTGTGGCTTGTCTTCTAGGTCCAATACTAGGTCACCTTGTAGTGGCATTTGAGCAATCCCAATGACGGTCTTACCGATTTTCAACCACAGATTACATACCTTTCCTTTTGGTACGAGCATTGGGTCTTGGGCCGCTATAATGAGTTGTGAAGAGCTTTGATCGACTTGCACCAACCATTGGTTGTCTAAATTTACACTGTTGACCTGAGGCGTCGTTTGCCAGTACAGAAAAAAGCCAAAAAAGGCGATAGTGGCGGCAACTGCAAAGGGTTGCCACCAAGATTTGGTAGTCGAGATTGGTTGTTGTGTGGCTTCTGCTACAATTTTAGCTTCGATACGCTGCCAAATGCTAGCCGGAGGTATGGTTTCGTTGGCTGCAAAATCCAATTCCGCAAGCTTTTTGTGCCAAGCCGTTAGGTGCTGATTAAAATCTGCATTATCGGGGCCAATGTGTGCTAAGTAAGCGCGATCTTCCTTGTCCAAAGTGTCCGTGGCGTGGGCGTAGGCCAAACGGTTTAGTTCGTCGTTATTAAGAACCTTCATAGCTGTTCTCCAAACACTTACGTAATATTGGCATGCTGCGGGCCATCCAAGATTTAACGGTGCTTACGGGGCGCTGTAAATGGCTGGCGATCTGTTTGGCTGTTTGGCCTTGGAAATAACTGGCCATAATACAATGCACTTGCTCTTTTTTTAAGGTTGCCAGACAAAACTGCAATTTGGCATTGGCTTCAACGGCTTCCAATTGACTGATTTGACTAGGGCTGGCATCGATCATTTCGGGCACATCATTGACATCAACCTGAGTTTCTACCAACTTATTTCGTCGACGCAATAAGTCAATGGCTTGGTTGCGTACGACTCGGCTTAGCCAAGTCATGGCTTGGGACTTGTTGGGGTCGTAATCGTTGGCTTTATACCAAATTTTCAAAAAACTCTCCTGCATAGCATCTTCAGCCTGTTGCTGGTCTTTTAATATACGCAAGCAAACGGAAAAGAGACGCACTTGTGTTGCTATGTAGAGCGCTTTCAATAGTTGAGCATCCTGCTTTTTGCTTAGAGAAATTAGTAGTAATTGAATATCTTGCATATTTTTTGCGTCTTTTTTGCAATGGTTTGCGTAAGTGTAGAAGTGTTCAAATAAAACACAAATGAATTGTTATTTCATTATCCACTGTCTTTTAGGAACTATATCATGAATAAAATTAAAACTATCACAGCAGCAACAATTATCACCGGCCTAACGGCACTAAGTGTGGCCTCTATCGGCAACGCTGCGGACCAAGAGAAGTGCTACGGCGTTGCTAAAGCAGGAAAAAATGACTGTGCTACCAAAACATCTTCCTGTGCTGGTACTTCTACTGAAAACAGCCAATCCGATGCCTTTATTGTAGTGCCTGGTGGCCTATGCGAAAGGCTTGCCGGTGGTAGTTTGGAATCTATGTGAGCAGACTTTGATACCAATGAAGGCTAATCATCAATGGGCGGGGATAGGGCTGCGCCATCCGCATTATCAAGATATTTTGGCAGGTTTGCCAGACTTGGGGTGGTTGGAATTACACCCAGAAAATTATTTTGGTAAGGGTGGATTGCCCCATGAATACCTCAGTAAGATTGCTACCCATTATGATTTGAGCTTTCATGGCGTTGGTATGTCCCTAGGGGGCGAACCCCCCCTAGATCTTACTCATTTAAAGCGCCTGGGTGAACTTATTGAGGTCTACAAGCCGGTGCGTATCTCGGAGCATATGAGTTTTTCGGCGGTGCCGGGTCGGCATATGCATGATTTGCTACCCATGCTTTATACAAGTGAAACGTTGACTCAATTTTGCGATAGGGTGAAATTCGCACAGGATTATTTGGGGCGTCAGCTTCTCATTGAAAACCCATCTAGTTATCTACAATTCACCCAATCCACGATTCCAGAGTGGGAGTTTTTTGCCAGTTTGCCGCAGCACACCGGATGTGGCTTATTGTTGGATGTGAATAACGTCTATGTTACGTGCCAAAACCATGGCTTTGACGCCGATGACTATTTAACGGCAGTTAATGCTAGCGATGTGGAGGAGATACATTTAGCTGGGCATACGTTGAAACACTTTCCCGAGGGTAGCATCTGCATTGATGATCACGGCTCAGAGATCAAGGACGCTGTATGGGAACTGTATGCACAGACAATCGCTGCAATGGGGCCCAAACCGACATTAATCGAATGGGATACACAGATACCCTCCTTGTCAGTATTAATGGCTCAGCGTGAGTTAGCGCAGCAGAAGCTGGAGGGCCTATGTGGCAGTCAAGGCTAGTGACTAGTCTGTTACAGCAAGCGACGCTAGAACAAAAGCTGAATAAGAGCATCAGTGGCAGCCTTGCCGCAGAAAGCCTTTTACAGATATATCGCAATAACTACTTTAACTGCATGCAAGAAGCATTGCAGGCAACGTTTAAAAAAACAGAACTGATGCTAGGTAGTGAGTTTTTCCATTACATTGGCCATGAGTTTATTCTTAATAAACCCTTCCAGGAAACTAGTCTGCTGCATTTTGGTAGTGAGTTTTCTGACTACCTGGCCACCAATGATGCCATGGCAAACCTACAATATGTGGCCGATCTAGCGGCTTTAGAGTGGGCCATGGAAGAAATATACAACACACAGACACCAAGGCTTGATAAAGGCGATGGATATCATCTTAATTCTGCACTACAGCTAGTGTCTAGCAAGTTTGCGCTATTTGATATTTGGCAATACGTTAGCGCGCTAGATGACCAGCAAGGGCTTGATGTGGCTCATGCCGCACAATGGGTTTTGGTTACTTGGGTGGATGGTGATATTCGTTTGCAGTCATTTGATGTCGAGCAAGGAAAGTTACTACAAGCAATATTAGAAGCTAATTTGCCAGAACAGCAATTGGCACTTTCACAATTACCAGCAACAACAACTAATTGGTTACTCACTATTGGCGTACTCGTCTAAGGAGAAATGATGCAAGCACTAATACATAAATACAATACTATGATTCAAACTTGGCAGTCACATATGCTGGATATGTTGATGCTGTTGTTGCGCTTATATGTAGCGTGGGTGTTTTGGCATGCAGGTTATTTGAAATTCGAAAACTGGCCAGCTACGGAGTACCTATTCCAATTTGAATACCAGGTGCCATTATTGCCTTGGCAAGTGGCCGCTGTATTAGGCACCGCAACCGAGCTAATCATTCCTGTATTTATTGCCGTTGGGTTATTAACACGGCTAACCGGGGGGGTGCTATTTGTGTTCAATGCCGTGGCTGTACTGTCTTACCCAGTGCTTTACCAAGATGGCTTTGCTCTTTTTTCGAAAGGTGCTATGGATCACCAGATATGGGGTTTGATGCTGTTATTAATAGTGACCTTAGGCGCCGGTCGTTGGAGTTTAGATAAGCGTTTAGGTGTGAGTTAAAGTTGTTTTTAAAGTCGACATTGTGGGTACATCCTGTCATTAGGAGTGCTCCCAGTTCATTGTGAGCGTAGCGGAGCAATCTCTCCTAGGAACAGAAGCAATTGTTAGTCGTTTTGACTATTTGTGGGATGCCCCCAGAGATCTAGACCTTCCAACCAGCCTGATGCCATTTAATTTGGCTGGCTTCTTTATACCGTCACTTAACTAAGTCTGGTTTCAATCACGGCCTGCCCATGCAGCGTTTTGTGAACTGGGCATTTGTCTGCAATAGCTAATAGCTGCTCTTTTTGTGCTTGGGTGAGGTTGCCTATTAGGGTGATTTCTCGGGTAAAAATATCTTTTTTGATGGGTTTTTCTAAGGCCTCGGCATCACATTCGTTACATGCGTCTATGTGGCGTTTGTTATGGGTTACATCTACATAAACGTGGTCTAGGGGCCACTTTTTTCGCTGAGCATACATGCGTAATGTCATGGTGGTGCATGCGCCAAGGCCTGATGATACCAGTTGGTAAGGGGAGGGGCCTTGGTTGGTGCCGCCGTAAGATTCTGGTTCGTCTGCAACAAGTTGGTGCTGCCCATCTACAGTAATATCTTGTTTAAATCCCTTGTTGCTTGCTTCGCTCACTCTTACCACACCTTCTGGGGCGTTGTTGGTTTGCGGTTGCGCCAATACGAGATAGCGCTTACTCCACGCTAAAATCACTTCTGCTAGGTAGTCTGCATCCTCTGCGCGGCTCACTAGGTGGTCGGCGTTGTCTAGGGTGACGAAGGATTTGGGATGTTTTGCAGCGCTGAATAACTGCGCAGCGTTATCTATAGACACGGTTTGATCAAGGGGGGCGTGTAATACTAATAAAGCCCGCTTTA
This sequence comes from Gammaproteobacteria bacterium, assembly GCA_028598985.1. Lineage (GTDB taxonomy): Bacteria > Pseudomonadota > Gammaproteobacteria > Pseudomonadales > Balneatricaceae > Njordibacter. Next base: position 26,005 of record JAQRMV010000019.1, on the reverse strand, counting down.
GGGTGGTTAATGATTCGCTGAGGGATTGTAGTTTAATGTCATCTATAAATTGTTTTTGAATTTCAAATTCTCGTCCTGCAAGGGTGACCTTGGCCGACCCTTGTTGGTTGATTTTATCCAGGTGGTTGGCAAAGTTGTGGGTGACGTGGCTAGGGTCTGCAGGCGCACCGATGGTCACTACCGCACGGGCAGAGTTTATTTGGCCTGCAGCTTTGATGATGGCAGCGCCCCCTAATGAATGGCCAATTAGTAATTGGGGAGCCATGTCTAAGCTTGATAAGTGCTCGGCGGCTAGGACGATGTCTTGTACATTGGATGAAAAATTTGTATTAGCAAATTCTCCTTCAGAATGGCCAAGCCCTGTAAAGTCAAAACGCAATGTGGCAATGCCAAATGAGGCAAGCTTTGAAGCAATTCTTCGGGCTGCAGGAATATCTTTGGAGCAGGTGAAACAATGGGCCATTAATGCCACTGCCCTAACGGGGCTGTTGGGTAGCTCTAAGCGAGCAGATAGTTTGGCATCATTATGTCCATTAAATTCGATTCGTTTGCTGCTCATAATAGGCCTCCAACTTTAACTATTAAACCTAATGTATGCCTGTTGGCAGATAAAATAAAGGCTCACTTTGTTGGGTTGATGTTTGCCTCTCTTATTGTGCGGTATTGTTGATATACAATAGCCCTAGGTGTACAATACCGCGCGCGCAAAATTCGTTAGTGTCATTCTAGGCGTCAGTTCCTGACACACCGCGTCCATTTAACTTCCCTGTTGTAGCTGACCTTCAGGCTAAACGAGCGTTGTATTGTAAGCACTTTTGACTTGCACAACGTCTGGTATAAAAACATGAGCGAAAGCTTTGCAGATCTATTTGAAGAATCCATAATTGCTGTTGAAATGCGTCCTGGTGCTGTTGTAATGGGCACCGTGTTAGACATCGACGGCGACTGGGTAACAGTACACGCAGGCCTTAAGTCTGAAGCCATCATCCCTATCGAAGAATTCTATAACGATTCTCGTGAAGTAGAAGTGAAGGTCGGCGATCAAATTAAGGTGTCTCTAGAAAGTGTCGACGATGGCATTGGTGAGACTAAACTTTCACGCGAAAAAGCCAAACGTGCCGAAGCGTGGGATGTATTGCAAACTGCCTTTGACGAAGAAGCGACCATCACTGGCGTTATCAACGGCAAGGTTAAGGGTGGCTTTACTGTTGCCATCAACAACATTCAAGGTTTCTTACCGGGTTCATTGGTTGATGTTCGTCCAGTACGCGACGTAGACCACCTAGAAGGCCAAGAGCTTGAATTTAAGCTTATTAAGCTTGATCAAAAGCGCAACAACGTGGTTGTTTCACGTCGCGCAGTAATGCAAGAAGCGAACAGCGCACAGCGTGACGAATTGTTGGCTAGCATTGAAGAAGGTATGGACGTTAAGGGTTACGTTAAGAACCTAACCAACTACGGTGCCTTCGTAGACCTAGGCGGCGTTGACGGCCTACTACACATTACCGACATGGCTTGGAAGCGTATTGCACACCCAAGCGACATGCTAAACCCAGGTGACGAAATCACTGTTCGTGTTATCAAGTTTGATAAGGACAGTGGTCGTTTATCTTTGGGCCTTAAGCAGCTACAAGAAGACCCATGGGCGTCTATCAAGGCACGTTACCCTAATGGTCATCGCACACAGGCTACTGTAACTAACCTAACTGACTACGGTTGCTTTGCTTCTATTGAAGATGGCGTTGAAGGTTTGGTACACGTTTCTGAAATGTCTTGGACTAACAAGAACATCCACCCATCTAAGGTTGTTAACGTTGGTGACACCATGGAAGTGATGATCTTGGATGTAGACCAAGAGCGTCGTCGTATTTCTCTAGGCATCAAGCAGTGTGTGGGTAACCCATGGGCTGAGTTTGCTGAGAAGTATGCAGCTGGAGACAAGGTTGTTGGTAACATCAAGACCATCACCGACTTTGGTATCTTTGTTGGCCTAGAAGGCGACCTAGATGGCCTAGTGCATATGTCTGACATTTCTTGGGAAGTAGAAGGCGAAGCCGCTCTACGTGACTACAAGAAGGGCGACGAAGTTAGCGCTGTTATCTTGTCTGTAGATTCTGAGAAAGAGCGTATCTCTTTGGGTATCAAGCAACAAGAAAGCGATCCGTTTGGCGAATATGTTGCAGCTAATGACCGCGGCACTATTGTTAACGGTGTTGTTAAGTCTGTTGAAGCTAAGGAAGCCGTTATCGAGCTAGCCGAAGGCATTGATGCAGTACTTAAAGCTTCTGAAATCAGCATTGATCGTATTGAAGACGCTCGTAACGAACTTAAGGTTGGTGACAGTGTTGAAGCTAAGATCGTAGCCGTTGATCGTCGTAACCGCGCTATTAACTTGTCTATTAAGGCGAAAGACGTAGCAGACGAGAAGCAAGCAATCCGTGACGTTCGCGACATGGAAGTAACGACTGATGGTCCTACTACTATTGGTGACTTGATCAAAGCACAGATGGGCAAGCAATAAGCAGCTCTCCACTGTACTTTAAAAAGGGAGTGCCTCGGCACTCCTTTTTACGTTGTGGCCTTTTACATTATGTACATATGAATATTTTTTTATGAACAATGCCCCTATAGACAGCTTTTGGAAACTCGTCAGCGACAATGCAGATCAGCTGCGTAGCTTGGTGAATGAAGAATCTGTTTTAGCGCAAGAGTTATTAGAAGAGGTGCAGGATCACCTTGCTGATATAGACCCACACTTAACGGTATTTTGTGCCCGCAATGAAGCTGGAACTGGCATAGAACTTGTGTTTGGTTGCGATGGCTATAGCCAGAGTATTGATACGGTTTTATTTTTGGTGGCTGCGGCCCCCAAATTGGAAGACATTAAGGTGTTTGCGTTTAACCCGCGAGTTGAACAAATTCCTGAAGCCATAGAAATTGGCGATGCAGTGCTGGAGTTGGATGAATTGTTTTTTGGTTTGCGAAGTGTAGGCGAAGAGCTGCATCTTGATTTATACCTTGAAGAGCTTCCTATGCTTGAAGACGCGCCTGAAACCGATGCTGCGCTTATGTTTTTAGATGTCATTGTAGGTGAGTATGATCTTATGACCCGCATTCATAGCGTCAATTGGTTAGATTTACCAGAAGATCCGTTAGACCACGGACTCAAACCTCTGATCGAGCTACGCCAGCAATTTGATTTACTGAGGCCTAAGTGTCCCCTGTTGGGTGAAGCGCTGCATTAATTTTGTTACCATTGTGATCTAATCTATCCACACGGAATGACACACATGGAACCCATCTATATTTTCACTCTAACGGGCGCTTTTGCCATGGGGGCCGCACTGAGTGCGCGCCAAGTTAGCCATGATGTGATCAAACAAAACCAACAAAACCTTACTGATGGTAATGAGCAAACCGTTGCAGTTCCTGGGCTTTATTTGGCCGCTGGTAATTTTGCAGTGATCGCCTTGATTGCTAGCTTAGTGTACGGTGGACAAATGTTTGCATGGTGGATTCCCGTAAGCTTTTTAATAGTGAGTTTTCCAGCCATATACTATATTTTTCTGCGGAGAATTTTAAAGCCGAAAGTAGGCACTTTAGTATATACCGCTTTGGCGTTAGTGGGATTGATACCCATGTTTCAGGTCTGGATGGCTTAATATAATGTTAGATTATATGGCTTGGGCTTTTGCAGTATTAATGACACTTATGGCCATTTATTTGGCCTTTCGTAGTCGTGATTCTGATGGTGTTGTTAGAAAAAAATCCGTAGAGCAGCAAGTTGTACTGGCGCAATTAGAAGTGAAATTAGAGCAGGCTGTGCAACATTCTGAAATGTTGCAGCAACAGCTTCAGGAGGCTCAACAAAAACTTGTACAAATGCAAGATCAGTTAAGTCAGGCCAGTGCAGCCCACGCTAGCTTACAAGCACAACATTTAGCACAACAAGATGCGCACCAGTTACAGCTACAGCAGCAACAAAACAGCCAAGAAAGCTTTGATGCCTATCTTAAACAATTTGCCGAATCGTCTTTAAAGCAACAAGCTGCCCAGCTTTCTAGCCAAAACCAAGACCAGCTAGGTCATTTGTTGACGCCTCTAAAGCAACAAATTGGGGATTTTCGTAAAAAAGTAGACGATGTTTACGACAAAGAAGCGCGTGATAGGGCCGGTTTAACGCAGCAAATTAACAGTTTGCTAGAATTGAACAATCAACTCAGCAGCGATGCTATCAACCTCACTAAAGCGCTAAAAGGTGACAATAAGGCCCAAGGCAATTGGGGCGAAATGGTGTTGGAGCAAGTCTTAGAGCAATCGGGCTTGCGCAATGGCCACGAGTACCATAGCCAAGTTAATTTAACCCAAACAGACGGTAAGCGGCTGCAACCAGACGTTGTGGTGCATATGCCAGAAAACAAAGACGTGGTGGTGGATTCTAAAGTGACGCTGGTGGCTTACGAACGATACCAAAATGCCGAAGATGAGGCGCAGCGCAGCGCAGCGTTGGCCGAACATTTATCCTCTGTGAAAGCCCACGTTAAAGGCCTTAGTGGTAAATCCTATGAAACCGCAGAAGGGGTTTCTAGTCTAGATTACGTGTTGCTGTTTATTCCCATTGAATCAGCTTATATGTTGGCCCTGCAAGCCGATCCAGATTTATTTGTTAGCGCCATGAAAAGCAATATTATGCTGGTAAGCCCGGCTACTTTGTTAATGGTGTTGCGCACTATTCACAACATTTGGCGCTACGAACATCAAAGCCAAAATGCAAAAGAGATTTCTCGTCAGGCCGAAGAAATGCATAAAAAGCTGGTTGATTTTGTTACCTCTATGGACGGTGTAGGCAATCATTTAGTGCGTGCGCAAGATGCATTTGATACGGCACATAAGCGTTTGTCATCCGGGAAAGGTAATTTAATTAATCGTGCTCAAAGCATTATTAAACTGGGGGGTATTCAGCCCAAGAAGGCCTTGCCAGAAGCGATGATCGAGCAAGCCAGTGAAGAGGATTCTGATCGTGAGTCTTGACGTGGGGGCGCGCCTTAAAGAAGTGCGCAAAAAGCGTGGACTTTCCCAACGAGAATTGGCAAAGCGGGCAGGGGTGACCAACAGTACGATCTCATTGATTGAACAAAATAGGGTAAGCCCCTCGGTAAGTTCGCTTAAAAAAGTATTGGATGGTTTACCCATGGCGCTACAAGCATTTTTTGTTGAAGAAATGCCGGTGCAACAGCAAGTGTTTTATAAAAGCAGCGAGTTACCCGACATGGGCTCCGGCAAGGTGGCGATGCACCTAGTAGGATATAATCATGAGCCGCGAAATCTGTCTTTACTACATGAAACCTACCCGGTTGGTGCAGATACAGGGGTAGAAATGTTACTTCATGAAGGCGAAGAGGCCGGCATTATTATTAGTGGCTGTTTAGAGGTAACAGTGTCTGGCCAAGTTGAACTGCTTCATCCTGGCGATGCCTATTATTTTATCAGTGCTCAGCCCCACCGTTTTCGTAACCTCGGTGACCAGCCCTGTGTGCTGGTTAGCGCTAACAATCCAGCGGCTGTGTAACCTTGTCCCAGAGGCGATTACAGTTATTAGGTACTTCGGGCTGTCATTTGTGTGAATTGGCGCTGACGCTGGTTGTGGAGTGCTTAGATCCGGTATTTAACCATGTTGAACATATTGATATAGCCGATTCAGATGAGCTTATGTTGCGTTACGGCATTAAAATTCCAGTGCTGCGCAATGTGGAAAATCAGCAAGAGCTCTGTTGGCCTTTTGATAGTGCGGCCCTTAAAGCTTTTTAATTGAAGGTAAAGAAGTCATCCACTGTGGATTCGGTCTCACTAGCAAGCTGTTCTACGCTTTGGCCGCGGAAGTGCGCCACGCGCTGGAAAATATGGGGCAGATAAGAAGGTTCATTGCGGTTCGATTTAGGTTTAGGGCGCATGTCTCTAGGCAAAAGATAGGGCGAATCGGTTTCTAACATCAAGCGGTTGTTAGGAATAAGCTTCACTGCGCTTTGTAAGTGCTCTCCGCGACGTTCATCGCAAATCCACCCCGTAATGCCTATGTGAAGGTCCAGTTCTAGCAGCTGCCTAAGAAACGCCTGAGTCCCCGTGAAACAATGCACAACGGCTTTATTTAACCCACCCCTGTATTGTTGTAGAAGCTCCAAAAATTGGTCGGCTGAATCCCGTTCGTGTAAAAATAAAGGCAGTTGTAATTCTACTGCCGCAATGAGGTGTTTTTCAAAGCTGTCGAGTTGTTGTTGGGGGGTAGAAAAATTACGATTAAAATCTAATCCAGTCTCTCCAATGGCAACCACCTTAGGGTGTTGCCAAAGTTGAGCTAATTGCTGCCAACTTTGGGTATTATTTTCACTGGCGCAGTGGGGGTGGAAGCCCGCCGTTGCAAAACGTGTACCGGGTAAGTAGTCATTCAGGCAAAGTTCAAGCGCTTGTTGGCTAGAGCTTAACGAAGTGCCTGTGATAATGTGGCGATGAACGCCTAAATCGAAGGCTCGCTGTAAGGTTTCTGGCAGGTCTTTATTAAATCGATCATTGGTTAAATTAACACCGATGTCGGTCATTTTATTAGGTTTCAATGTTGTTTTAGCACTCTGTTTTTATACCAATGATCGAGGTTGCTTAATATAACCACATTTTTTGGCTTGGGTGATGATGTTTATTTTTAGTAAAACCAATTATCGGCCCATTATTTCATTGGGTGCAACTTTAATAAACGTTATAATGACATAAATATAGTGACCCGTTCACAATAGCTCAATGCATTGCTGAATCTTGCTTTACCTTTTTAGGTTTCTTAATGAATTTATTACGTTTACAACAAGTCCATCTTGCTTATGGTGATGTGGCCATACTTGATGATGTCAATTTGCAAATTGATGCAGGTGATCGAGTGTGTCTTATTGGCCGCAACGGCGCCGGTAAGTCTAGCCTTATTAAACTTTTGGTAGGCGAGCAGTTGCCAGACAGTGGCACTGTTTGGCGTAGCCCAGCCTGTAGAATTGGATACCTACAGCAAGACCTGCCAGACCGAGAAGACTTATGTGTTAGTGAGCTTGTGGCTATGGGTATGGGCGAGGTTTACGATATCCGTAAACGCCATGAAGAAATAGCCATGGGTGATTTAGACGACAAGGCGATGAAAGAGCTTGAAATCGTCAGCCACCGTATTGATGAGCTTGATGGTTGGCAAATGGAGCCCAAGGTTGAGCGTATTCTCACACGTCTGCAGTTAGACGGCACTCGCCTTCTTAGCGAATTGTCCGGTGGTTGGAGACGTCGTGTAACCTTGGCTAGAGCGTTGGTTTCTGAGCCTACGTTGTTGTTGTTAGACGAGCCCACTAACCACTTGGATATTTTAGCTATTGAATGGTTAGAAAAACAACTGCTAGAGTTCACCGGCGCCATTATATTTATCACCCACGACCGTAGTTTCCTACAAGTATTGGCCAATAAAATTGTAGAGCTAGACCGTGGGCATTTAAATTACTTTCCCGGTGATTACGAACGATTCTTGGCGTACCGGGAACAACAATTGATGGAAGAAGATCGCCACAATGCCTTGTTCGACAAAAAGTTAGCCCAAGAAGAAGTGTGGATTCGCCAAGGCATTAAGGCGCGTCGAACCCGTAACGAAGGCCGTGTGCGAGCGTTAGAATCCCTGCGTAAAGAACGTGGTGATCGTCGTGAGCGCCAAGGCAATGTTAAGTTACAACACGCGCAAGCTGCTAAGTCTGGGCAGCTGGTTTGCGAACTAGAAAATGTAAGCCATGGTTATGGAGAGCAGGAGCTCATAAAGAATTTTGACTTAACGTTACTTAAGCTAGATCGTATTGGCCTTGTGGGTGCTAACGGTGTTGGTAAATCAACCTTATTAAAAATGATTTTGGGTCAGTTGAAACCTAATTCGGGTACGGTGAAATTAGGCACTAAGTTAGAAGTGGCTTATTTTGATCAATTGCGAGACCAATTAGACCTTACCAAAACGGTGATGGATAACCTTGCAGAAGGCCGCGACAGTATCACTATCAATGGCAAAGACCGCCATGTGATGAGCTACTTGGGAGACTTTTTGTTTTCTCCTAAGCGTGTTCGAAGTCCTGTGAGTAGTTTGTCTGGTGGTGAGCGTAACCGTTTGTTATTGGCCCGTTTATTTAGTAAACCATCTAACATGTTAGTACTCGATGAGCCCACTAACGACTTAGATATTGAAACCTTAGAGCTGCTAGAAGAAATGCTGGCCAATTACCCTGGCACCGTACTACTAGTAAGTCACGATCGAGCGTTCTTAGATCGAGTGGTTACTTCTTGCTTAGTATTTGATGGCCAAGGGCATATCACTGATTCGGTAGGTGGATATACCGACTGGGTGAGACGTGGAGGCAAGTTACAGGCCCCCACGGTGCAAGGTCACAGTAAGCCAACCGGCATGGCAGCCACACCACTGAAAGCCAAAGACAAAGTAAAACCAGCGGTTAAGCTGAGTTATAAAATTCAACGTGAGCTAGATTTATTGCCCACACAGGTGGAAGCTTTAGAAGCTGAGCTTGAGGGTCTGCAAATGGAAATAGGCCATGCCGATTTCTATAATAAAGACCCAGCCCATGTGAGTGCTCGTTTGGCGTATTTAGAAACTCAAGAAATCGAGTTAGAAAAGGCCATGGAGCGGTGGTTAGAAATAGAGGCTATGCAAGCAGACTAAGCCTTATGGGCACAAGCTAAACCCTAACGGCTAACACATCGCATGTTGCACCGTGTAAAATGCCATTAGAGGTAGAACCCAGTAATAGGGCAAGGCCGTGACGGCCGTGGCTGCCTACTACTATGAGGTCTGTGCTGAGTTCGTTTGCTACGCGGTGCACTTCGGTTTCTATATGACCAGACACTAACAGTTGGTCTACATCTCCTAGCTGCTGTTGTTTCACAAATGTTTCCATGCGTTGTTGTGCATGATCGTGTAATTGTTTTTGTATGGCCGATAAATCCATAGGAATGTCACCACCATAAGCGTAACTTAGTGGTTCTGTAACGTGGATTAAGGTTATTTTTGCGCCGGATTGTAACCCTATTTTATAGGCCTTTTGAGCCACTTTATCAGCTTCTTCGTTTAGGTCTATAGCGACTAAAATGTTATGGTAGATACTCATGTTAAGTCCTCCAGTAGTGGTTGAGTAAAGTGTACCATAGTCTTTTTAGTTTGATGTACATCAAACTCAAAGTAATTTTTTTTGTGACTAGTCAGTGGAGTGCATCGTGGATACCCAGTGGATTATTATTATTCTAGTGTGTTTATCACTTGTAGGCTCTGTAGCTTGGGTGATGCCTACGCCATTGCAACGAGCGCAAGCTAAAATACGTCACCTTGCTATGGCCAAGGGTTTTCAGATTAAAGTAGGTAAATTACAAGGGCCGCGAGAGCAGGGCGAAATTGCCCCAGAAAGTCATTTGGCCACAAGCTACGGTTTGCCTAGGCCAAAAGATACCCTTAGAGGTGGAGGTATGGCGAGCCTTAAGAAGGCCACCTGGGAAATATTTAAAACCGGCGGCCTTAATACCAAAGGGTTACCCCAAGGCTGGTGCTGGAACCGTGGCGAAGGCTCTCTTTCAGCAGCACAGTTGAGTCAATTGGAAATACTCCTTGGGCAATTACCCAGCGATGTTTATGCCCTTGCTATTACACCTATAATGGCTCAAATTTATTGGTACGAAAAGGCCACGCCACAAGAGTTAGACGACGTAGAAAAAGTATTACAAGAGCTGGTTGCCGGTAGCTTTTAAAACTTAGGCGTTGTTTTGTGTCTACGGAGTCATGGTTGACATTGCCTCTGGCTGGTTTAAAGTGCTATCACTGTTTTTCAAACAAACGTATGAATTTTAACCTTCGTTGATTCATAGGCCCGTTAAATCCACCCAAGGAGTCCATGCATGATCTATGCAGGTAACGCCATTCAGGTCGAAATGCACGACCAACAGTTAGCTAAGCTAACCTTTGATTTAAAAGACCAATCTGTTAATAAACTTAATGCCGCTACATTAATAGAGCTACAACAAGCGATTGCTGCTATTTCTGCTGCTAAAGATGTAAAGGGGTTAATGTTAACCAGTGCTAAACCCGCCTTTATAGTGGGCGCAGATATTACTGAGTTTTTAACCTTCTTTGGTACCGACGAACAAGTGTTAATTGATGCCAATATGCAGGTTAACCAAACTTTTAGTGCTATTGAAGATTTAGCCATGCCTACGGTCACATTGATTAATGGTTTAGCCCTAGGTGGTGGTTTTGAGGTGTGTTTAAGCACCGATTACCGCATCATGGTCCCCGATGCCAAAATAGGTCTTCCAGAAGTAAAACTAGGCATTTTTCCTGGCTGGGGCGGTACCGTACGTTTACCTCGCCTCATTGGTTTGGACAATGCTATTGAATGGATTTGTGGCGGTGGCGAAAAGAAAGCTGCAGCAGCTCTTAAAGATGGTGCAGTAGATGCTGTGGTAACCAGTGATCAACTGTTGGAAGCTGGTGTCCACTTGCTTAACCAATGCATCAAGGGTGACTTGGATTACCACACTAAGCGTGCAGAAAAAATTGCCAAACTACCTTTAAGTCCCATGGAACAAATGATGGCTTTCGAAACCTCTAAAGGTTTTGTAGCGGGCAAAGCGGGCCCGCATTATCCTAGCCCAGTGATGGCCATTAAAACCATGCAAAAACATGCAGGCATGACCCGTGATAAAGCCTTGGCGGTAGAAGCTAAAAACTTTGCAAAAATGGCGCAAACACCTGTTGCAGCTAACCTTGTAGGTATTTTCTTGGCAGACCAGTACCTTAAACGTACGGTAAAAGCTTTAGCGCCTAAAGCCAGTAAAGTGGAACAAGCTGCCGTATTGGGTGCCGGTATTATGGGTGGTGGTATTGCATATCAGTCGGCTTATAAAGGCATTCCTATTGTGATGAAAGACATTGCGGAGCCTGCCATACAGTTAGGACTAGATGAAGCCACGGGCATTTTAGAAAAGCGCGTGAGTCGTGGTCGCATGAAGCCTGCACAAATGGCTAAAGTGCTGAATAATATTCGCCCAACCTTAAACTATGCAGATGTTGCTTCTGTGGATTTGGTGGTCGAAGCCGTAGTGGAAAACCCTCAGATTAAAGCTATGGTGCTTGCAGAAGTAGAGGGTAAGATAACAGACGGCGCGGTACTCACGTCTAACACCTCTACTATTTCAATCGACCTGTTGGCTAAGAGTTTAAAAGACCCAAGCCGTTTTTGTGGTATGCACTTCTTTAACCCAGTTCATAAAATGCCGTTGGTAGAAGTGATTCGCGGCAGTGCCACCAGTGATGAAACCATTGCCACAACCGTGGCTTACGCTAACGCTATGGGCAAAAAGCCTATTGTGGTGAACGATTGCCCAGGCTTCTTTGTTAACCGCGTGTTGTTCCCTTATTTTGGGGGGTTTGGCATTTTGTTGGAGCAGGGCGTTGATTTTCAGCGTGTTGATAAATTGATGGAACGTTTCGGTTGGCCCATGGGTCCTGCATACTTGTTGGATGTGGTGGGTTTAGATACTGCATTCCACGCCCAAGCAGTGATGGCAGAAGGGTTTCCTGAGCGGATGGCCGGTCAAGGCGAAGCTGCCGTTAGTTTGATGCATGCAGAGCAACGCTTTGGGCAGAAGAACAAACTGGGTTTTTACGCTTACGAAAAAGACAAAAAAGGCCGTTTGCAGAAACAAATAGACCAATCTATTGTAACTAAGTTGTCGGCTCTTTGCGCCAATCCTGTTGACATGACTGACGAACAAATTATTGACTACTTGATGATTCCGTTGTGCTTAGAAGTAGCGCGTTGCATCGAAGAGAATATCGTTGCTAGCCCCGCAGAAGCAGATTTAGCGTTGGTATACGGTATTGGGTTTCCTCCGTTCTTGGGTGGTGCACTTAAGTACATGGATACCATTGGCTTACAAACCTTTTGTGACAAGGCTGATGCCTTAGTCGCAGTTAGCCCGCTTTATTCCGTGCCTGCGCAAATGCGTGACATGGCCACCAAGGGCGAAACTTTTTACGGCAAGCTACAACCAGCCAACTAATTCGGAGATTAACATGCAATTACAAGCTAATGATATTGTAGTAGTAGACGGCGCTCGTTCTGCCATGGGCCGTTCTAGGGGCGGTGCCTTTAGAAATGTACGTGCGGAAAATTTATCTGCCGCCGTGATCGACGGTCTATTTGCCCGTAATCCAGAACTCAACCCAGCCCACGTAGAAGACGTGATTTGGGGTTGTGTTAACCAAACTTTAGAGCAAGGCATGAACATAGCGCGCAATGCTTCTTTGCTCAGTGTTATTCCCCATACAGTTGCAGCACAAACCGTAAACCGTTTATGTGGTTCTTCTATGGCGGCGTTACACACTGCTGCTCAAGCTATTGCCACTAATAACGGTGATTTCTTTGTAGTAGGTGGTGTGGAGCACATGGGTCATGTTGCTATGAACCATGGTATTGATATTAATCCGGCAGGCAGCAAACATGCTGCCAAAGCATCCATGATGATGGGCTTAACTGCTGAATTGTTAGGTAAGATGCATGGCATTAGCCGTGAAATGCAAGACGAGTTTGCTGTTCGCTCCCATCGTTTGGCTCATACGGCTGCTGAAAATGGCGACTTTGATCGTGAAATCATTGCCATTGAAGGTCATGACTTAGAAGGTCGTCTTATAAAGGTGAGCCGAGATGAAGTGATTCGTCCTGAAACAAACTTAGCGTCTCTAGCTAACTTGCGACCCGTATTCGATCCAAAAAATGGTACCGTTACAGCCGCTACATCTTCTGCGATCAGCGATGGTGCATCAGCCATGTTGCTCATGTCGGGTGCTAAAGCCATGGAACTTGGTCTTAAGCCTCTAGCACGCATCAAATCTATGGCGGTGGCCGGTTGTGATCCATCGATCATGGGTTACGGCCCAGTACCCGCCACCAAGAAGGCACTTAAACGTGCTGGTTTAACGGTAGATGATATTGATGTGGTTGAGCTAAATGAAGCTTTTGCTGCCCAAGCCTTACCGGTGTTAAAAGATCTAAAGCTTATCGATAAAGTAGAAGAAAAAGTAAACCTGCATGGCGGCGCTATAGCTTTGGGCCACCCTCTAGGGTGTTCTGGCACTCGTATTTCGGTCAGTTGTCTTACCCGGATGCAAAAGCAAGATGCGCAGTTTGGTTTGGCTACTATGTGTATTGGTATGGGCCAAGGTATTGCTACGGTATTTGAGCGTTTGTAAACTTTAATTCTACAAACTTCAATAAATTCAAAAGGCTGGTTAACCAGCCTTTTGCGTATTTGTTATATAATAGTGCTTGCTTTTTTGATCAAAAAATGGAATTTTAAAAAAGAGGTCGCTTAACAAAGGCTTGACCTTCTGAGATATGTGCCTAAACTTAGGCGCCTTGAAGCTGTCGCCATGGATGCGGCAAATACGTAATTATTGGAATTAAATTACATGGGTAAATCCCTCGTTATCGTTGAGTCACCAGCTAAAGCCAAAACTATCAATAAGTATCTGGGTTCAGAGTTTATTGTAAAGTCCAGTGTTGGTCATATAAGGGACCTGCCCACAAGAGCTTTGCCGGGCAGTGCCGACCCAAAAGCACGTGCTGCCGAAGCGGCTAAAGTTCGTAAGATGGAGCCTGATGATAAGGTCATCTATAAGCAGGCAAGGTCACGTCAACAGCTTGTTCGACGTATGGGCATCGACCCAGAGAACGATTGGCGAGCAGACTATCAAATATTACCGGGTAAAGAAAAAGTTGTAGAAGAATTGCGTCGCCTTGCTAAAGATGCTGACACTATCTATCTCGCAACCGACTTAGACAGAGAGGGGGAGGCCATAGCATGGCACCTTCGTGAAGCTATTGGTGGAGATCAAAGCCGCTATCAGCGAGTGGTGTTTAACGAAATTACAAAAACCGCCATTCAAGCGGCATTTGCCAACCCTGGCGAATTGGATATGGATCATGTCAATGCTCAGCAAGCACGACGCTTTTTAGATCGAGTTGTGGGCTTTATGGTGTCGCCCTTATTATGGGCCAAGCTTGCCCGTGGTTTGTCGGCAGGCCGGGTGCAATCAGTGGCGGTAAAGCTGGTGGTAGAACGGGAACGTGAAATTCGTGCCTTTGTTCCAGATGAATACTGGGAGCTTAAAGCCGATGTGGCTAACAGCGAACAAAAACCGTTGTTTTTGCAAGTGCATAAACAACAAGGTAATGAGTACAAACCGGTTAATCAGCAGCAAAGCGAAGCGGCTGTTGCCTTGTTAGAAAAGCAGCAATTTGTAGTGCAGCTGCGACAAGATAAAGCCACATCAAGTAAACCATCTGCGCCTTACATTACCTCCACGCTACAACAGGCCGCGAGTACACGCTTAGGTTTTGGTGTAAAAAAGACCATGATGTTAGCGCAGCGATTGTATGAAGCCGGTTATATTACCTACATGCGTACAGACTCAACTAATTTGAGTAAGGATGCGGTGGGTAGTTGTCGAGACTATATTGCAAACAGTTACGGTAAAGAATATTTGCCAGAAAAACCCATCGGTTACTCAAGTAAAGATGGTGCTCAAGAGGCTCACGAGGCTATACGTCCTTCTGAGGTGGCGTTGAAGTCTACTCAGTTGCAAAATATGGAACGAGACTCAGAACGGTTGTATGAGCTAATTTGGCGTCAATTTGTGGCATGCCAAATGGTGCCTGCACAATTCACCAGCACCAGCATCACCGTGGAAGCAGGCGAATTTAGTTTACGCACCCGTGGGCGCATTATGCGCTTTGATGGCTATTCTCGGGTACAGCCTAGTGCCAGTAAAAAAGATGAAGATCTTATCTTACCGGATGTAAATAAAGGCGACGTGTTAACGCTTAAACAACTTACGCCAAGCCAACACTTTACTAAATCTGCACCTCGTTTTTCTGAGGCAAGCCTCGTTAAAGAACTTGAGAAGCAGGGCATTGGGCGTCCTTCAACTTATGCCAGTATCATTTCAACCATTCAAGACCGTGGTTATGTAACAGTTCAAAATCGTCGCTTTTATGCGGAAAAAATGGGTGATATTGTCACCGATCGGTTAGATGAGAATTTTGCTGATTTAATGGACTATTCATTCACCGCCAACATGGAACAGCGCTTAGACAGCGTTGCCAGTGGGGAAACAGAATGGAAACGTCTACTCAATGCGTTTTACAAAGCCTTTACTCGTAAATTAAGCATAGCCGAAGCTGAAGACGGCATGCGTCCAAACACCCCAACGCTAACCGACATTGAATGTCCAAGCTGTAGTAAACCAATGAACATTCGAACGGCTTCTACTGGTGTATTTTTAGGTTGTTCTGGTTACGCGTTACCACCTAAAGAACGCTGCAAAGCAACCATTAACTTAGTGTCTGGTGACGAAGTAGTGGCCGTAGATGCAGACGATGAAGCGGAATCACGTTTACTCATTAAAAAACGTCGTTGTAAAATGTGTGACACCGCTATGGACGGGTACCTTATTGATACCCATCGTAAGTTACATGTGTGTGGTAATAATCCAGACTGCAGCGGGTTTGAAATTGAAGCCGGTGAGTATCGCATAAAAGGTTATGACGGCCCATTGATTCAGTGTGACAAGTGCGAAGCCGACATGCATTTGAAAACAGGCCGCTTTGGTAAGTATTTTGATTGTTCTAATAGCGAATGTAAAAATACTCGTAAGCTGTTACGAAGCGGCGAAGCGGCGCCCCCAAAAATGGATCCCATTCCGATGCCAGAATTGGCATGTGAAAAGGTGGACGACCATTATATTTTGCGTGATGGCGCTGCAGGCCTATTTTTGGCGGCTAGTAAATTCCCTAAAAACCGTGAAACACGCGCACCGTTAGTGGCAGAAATTTTACCCCATAAAGAGGCTTTAGACCCTAAATACGCATTCTTGCTTAAGGCACCGGTAAAAGACCACGAAGGTAATCCGTCTATTGTGCGTTATAGTCGTAAGACTAAAGAGCAGTACGTGATGTCTGAAGTGGAGAAAAAAGCCTCTGGGTGGAGAGCAATGTACGTGAGTGGGAAGTGGGTAGAAGATGTGCCCGTGAAAAAAGCGGCCAAAAAAACAGCCGCAAAGAAAAGCCCCGCTAAAAAAACATCTACGAAAAAATAATATGGCCGTTCATGACCAGTGGTTACGGGCCAGCCAGCAGCGGTTGGCCTTTAGTAAAACGTTATGGCAAGACGTGTCGTTAAACTACGGTGATGTGACCCATGCCCATTATTGGCGACAACGTCCCCAGCGCATGGCATACCAGTACGCCATTGTAGATCACCTTCTAAGTGCTGCCAAAAATCTTGCACAAGCCATATTGAAACAGTTGGCCAGCACTCGTTTTGATGATGTATTGCAGCTGTCATGGGCTGAAATTGAAGTGCTATTATTGAACCAAAAAATCCTTTCTGCAGAAGCTCAGCAGCTGTTAATGTTGGTCCAAGAAGGGGATTGGATGCATCTTATTCAGTTGCAACAACAAACAGACTTTAGTGTTATTACCAAACCACAAGACTCTTCAGGCCAACTTATATCGGCCCGAGCAGAAGATGATTTAACAAATCCGGATCATTGGCCAGTTGCGCGCTGGATTGAAAATATGCAAAACCTTCAAGCCAGCGTAAGGGATTCAATGGGTGAATGGTAGTGATTAATCTGATTTAAGCTGGTCTAATGCGGCTATAGCATCTGCATCATGCTCTTTTAGATTAATAGCAATGCGGTATTGGAAAAAGGTCACAAAGTCTGGCTCTTCGTCACATACCACCAAACAATCGTCACCCACTAACACAGGTAACTGCGTAACTAGGTCTGGGTTGATTATTAATGCTTGAATACAACCATCACTAAAAAGGCGCCAACTAAAGACTTCCGTCATTGAAAAATGATCAAAGTTATCGGCAGTAAATACAGCATGGCTGCCGCAGGTGTCAGCCAGTTCTTGCACAATAAATACCGAATCGTCCATTTCAAAATCGAAATAATCTGCAGCCGTTATGAGCTCTATACATTTATGTTCGGGTACTTGTGGCATGGCTTGGTCTAGGCCAGGATCGAAATAACCTTGGAAAAAACCTTTGTTACGGCAGTTAAGCTCGGTACAAGCAATTAGCTGATCGAACCAAGGAATCATGCCCGTAAAAGTGCCATCATCGAGTAAGGCCCAAAACAAAATATTTACGGAGTATAATTTTTGGCCAGGGGTGGGGTGTCCGTGCTCATTAGAATAAAGCACTTCAAAACCGTCTAATTCAGGGGATAAACGTACCACCTTTGAACGATGGTTTGGTTGGTACTCGCGACCGCTAAAAAGATCGATGACCTTGGTTGTGGAAGCTGCAGTGGACATAATGACATCCTCTAAGAAAACGGAATATAACGATAAATGAGTACAATAATGTTTAACTTAGTGGGTAAAGTATAGGCAAGAAACGCAGTTTTGCGCAAGTGGCGACCTCAAGTTTATGGAAAACGCTGAAATATATAGCTCTCCAGCCAATCAATAGGTACAATGCTCAACGTAATGAAAGACTTAGCTTTAACACCACGGGATAATAATGACTGATCCTAAGCCAACGAACTCAGCGATTCAAACGCTTACTAAAGAGCTTTCTGCGCGAATTAAAAATCAACAAAATCTTCTGGCACAAGCACAGCAACAAGTTGAAGTTCTTCGACAAGAATATCAGCAGCTACGCAACGCCACGAGCAAAATTGATGCAAGACGTTAATAGAAAAAATTTTAAACATTATGACCAGCACTAGCGAACAACTCAACACAGAAACTACATCAGAACAGCTGCCAGCCACTGCTTCTGAAATCACCGCTGCTACAACACCAGAATTAAGTGCTGCAGAGCGCAAAAAAGCTAAAAGCCGCGCCGCTAATCGGGCTGCAGTTGAGCTGTTGTGTGAGACCTACCCGCAAACCTTTGCTTTTGCAAAACCTAGGCCCCTTAAAATTGGCATTCAAGAAGAACTAGTGGCCGATGGTAAGTTGAGTCAAACTAAGATCAAGCGAGGCTTGGCAAGTTATGTACGCGCTTTTGGCTATTTAAAATCCCAGACCGACGGTGCCCCACGTATTAACTTGCTAGGCGAACCCGACGGCACTGTAACGGCCGAGGAAGCGGCCCATGCGGCAACCAAACTGCCTGCACCGCGTAAGCCAAATAAGCCACGTCCAACCGCTAAGAAGCGCCCAGCGCAGGCTCATACTAAACCTAAGCGCTCGGCATCGCCTAAAACTGGCAAGTCTGCAGCTAAAGTAGAAAAAGCCCCTAGTCCATTCGACGGTTTGAATGAAGGTCAGCGTATGGCAAGCAAATTAGATTTATTACTTAAAAAACACAATTAGACAGGCATTACCCATAAAAAAACCGAGCTATGCTCGGTTTTTTTATGGGTGTAAGACAAAGCCTAAGTTAGGTGTTGTCAGAAATAAACGCCAACAAGTCAGATTTAGCTAAGGCGCCAACTTTAGTGCCGGCCACTTCTCCGTTGTTAAACAACATAAGTGTAGGGATGCCACGTACACCATAGCGTGCTGCTATTTCGCTGTTTTCATCTACGTTAATTTTGCATACCTTAACACTGCCTTCAAATTCGGCGGCAACATCTTCTAGAAGAGGTGCAATCATCTTACATGGGCCACACCACGGTGCCCAAAAATCGAGTAATACAGGTACGTCAGCATTGGCTACGTCTAGGTCAAAGGTGGCGTCTGTTACGGCGTGAGTTAGTTCGCTCATGGTCTTCTCTTTGTTAGGTTTTGCGTTGCAGCTATCATACGTGGTTTTGTAAAAAAACTCAGCAGCATTTAGCTATAAAACCGGTACTTTTTATAACGGTTAAAGTTTATATAGTGGCACTTGGTGTTAATTCAACTGGGCCCATTTGAGGCAAGGGTTTAGCGAGTACGCGCCAAAGACGTAGGCTTAACAAAATCGCAGCTACACTTAAGCCAAAAATAATACCAATCCAAAAACCCGACGCACCCATGGCAGGATATAGAGCATCGGTCATGGCCAATATATAGCCAAGGGGTAGACCCACCATCCAGTATGATATAAAAATCAGTAGCAGGGGTTTTGCGGTGTCTTTAAAACCACGCAAAGCACCATTGGCCGAAATTTGAAATGCATCAGATAGCTGAAATAAGGCTGCAAAAATAAATAGGCTAGAAGCTATTTCTATGACCCTTGGTTCGGTAGTGTAGATGCCAGCCAAAGTCACAGGCAAGGTGAGCATTAATAAACACGTGACGATAGACAACCCTAAAGCAAGGCCGAAACCCACTAGCACCGAGCGTTTAACTTGCTCAGATAAATTGCCGCCAATGCCATGACCTACACGAATGGTTAGGGCCATGCCAATGCTTAGAGGGATCATAAAACACATGCTGGCAAAGTTAAGAACTAGCTGGTGTGCCGCAACGATGTCGGCGCCCAGAGGGGCTAGCAATAAGGCCACAATAGCAAACATAGTAGACTCTATAAAAATTGAAAAGCCAATGGGCAAACCCACTTTTAAAATTTGCAGCAGAGGCTGTAGTTCTGGCCAATGTAGTTTGGTGAACATGGCGCACTGGTGGTAAGCAGGTTTAGCGTATATATACATGGCCATACCAATGACGCTGACCCACATACTAATGGCGGTAGCCCAACCACAGCCTTCGCCACCCATTTCGGGCACGCCAAAATGGCCATAAATAAAAATATAGTTCATGGGAATATTAATAACCAAGCCCAGCAAACTAAAATACATCATAGGCTTAGTGATACCCAAGCCTTCACTAAAACTACGCAGGCTTTGCATCATAGCCACGGCGGGTAGGCTAAGGGCTGCAGCATGTAAATAACGTAAGCCAATACCTTTAATGGGATCTTGGATGTCAAGCCAAACAAACAGTGGATCTAGGGCATACAGCAACCCCACAGCTAAACAGCTTAAAATGGCCGCCAGCCACAGGGACTGATGCACAAATGGGCCAATTAAAGTGAGTTTTTTAGCGCCGAAATACTGAGCCACCGTAGGTGTTGTGGCCATGATCACGCCCATCATAAGGATTAGCACCGGGAACAGCATGCTTGAGCCTACGGCAACGGCCGCAAGGTCTGTAGAGCTATAACGCCCAGCCATTATGGTGTCAACAAAGCTTGCACTCATGTGCAGTGCTTCAGCAATAAGTATGGGTGTGCCTAAGCGTAAGAATTGGCGTAATTCTTGGCCCATGGCAGCTGTGTTGTAGGTAGAACTTATGGCTTGTTTCATTGAGAAAATCAAATTATTGGCTTTAAAAAAGATGGGCTATAATAGCCTCTTTTCTCATTTTCGGCCATGAATAACTAATGCAAATACATACCCAATGCCAATGTCGGGATCGGTGCCAAACCATAATGCAGGTGTTTGATCAGCTGTTTTTGGAATCCCACAATACGCGTTTAATCTGTGCTTTGTGTGACGGTCGGTTTGGTGAACGTGATGAACCTATTTATGAACCGGCAAACGATCATGTGAGCTGTCATCAAATTGTGTTTGCCCACGGCTACTTTTCTAGCGCGTTACATGAAATATCCCATTGGTGTGTAGCGGGGAAAGATAGGCGCTTGCTCGAAGATTTTGGTTATTGGTATCGTCCAGATGGGCGTACTCAGCAGCAACAATCAGAATTTGAGCAGGTTGAAATTAAACCTCAAGCCATAGAGTGGTTGCTGAGTTTGGCGTGTGGGCGGTCATTTGTAGCGAGTGCAGATAACCTATCAGGAGAAGTTAGTAGTGATTTGGCTTTTAGATTGGCCGTGTCGGCTCAAGCACGAAGCTATTTCCAACAAGGATTACCGGCGCAGGCGGCCGAGTTATTTACCAAACTTAAGCTCGTTTTTGGCGGTAATGTAAGCTTAGAACAATTGTATTGGCCCGAAGAGCAGCCAACCATTACAGCCTAACCTATAATTGCAGTTTAAGCAGTGCAGTCACTTCGTCAACGGGGGTGCCATGTGCAATGGTGCTGATTAACTGACCCTCACGGCCAATCAAGTACACTCGGGAAGTATGATCCACCGTATAGCCTAAAGCCGAGTTTTCCAGAGGAATATGCCTGTAGTAGGCGCCGTAGTTTTTCACTAATGTGTCTAAGTATTCGGTCGTGCCCGTAAGTCCCAGCATTTTTGGATGAAAATAGGCGCTGTATTGGGCTAGGTTGTCTAATGTGTCTCTGGCAGGATCTACACTCACAAATAAAGGTTGAATTTGGCTTTCTAAGTGGCCATCTAACTGGCGCATGCTGGCCGCAATAGTGGAAAGTGCTGTCGGACAAACATCCGGGCAAGACGTAAAGCCAAAATACATCAACACCAGTTGACCACGAAAATCCTCTAATGCCACTTCGCCGGTGTGGCTATTGAGTACAAAATCACCACCCAAGCTACCATGCATGGCAGTATTATCTGGTTCGGCCCACGGCGCGTATTTAGCTAATAAAAGCCCTGCTGAAAATAGAGCGAAAAGCATTAGGCTATACAAAACTTTGGCAGATTGGGTCATGGGAGGCTCCGATGGTTGGCAGGGTCAGTTTTGGTGGCTGCTAAATAGAAAATGAGTGCCGGTTGGTTTTCCAGTTTTAAGTAATTCAATCTTCCATACCATAGGATGCTGGTCGACACAGCTAGGTAGAGAGGTTAAACCTTGCCATTGGTTTTGTTGGCGTTTAAAAACCACGTCAAATTGTCCCATATACATATTCACACCACTAATGCGGCCCACTAGGGGTGTAGCCTTTAGCGGCTCTTCATCCACGCCCTTAAGGTTAATGTGTATGAGTGCAGGTGTAGCAATTGGTTGTCCTTGAATACTGCCTTTAGCAGCACCTATGACTTGTAGGGAAAGCGTTTGATCACTATTTAAGCACCAAGTTAAGCTGGCGTCACAGCCTGGTATTTTATCGATGTTTGGTTTAGCGCTTAAACCCACCCACAGGCCTACGATAAGCACCAATAACCCAATAAAAGCGAAGCGAATAGAATGTGTCATGGCGTGCTACTTTAAACCTTAGAGTAGCGGTAGTCACTTGCAGCATAGGTGCCAAGCATACGGATGTCTTTCGCAAAATATGCCAATTCGTCCATGGCTAAAATCATGTTGGCATCGCATGGGTGGGCTTCAACATCAATGTGAAATTGGGTGGCAACCATACGTCCATCTGGGGTATAGCTTTCAAGCTTAATCAGGTTAACGTTATTAGTGGCAAACCCCCCCATGGCTTTGTATAGGGCCGAAGGGATGTTGCGCACGGTAAATAAAAATGAGGTAATGTATTTTTGCTGGGCGTCTTGGATAGGGATTTTGTGTTCGCGAGATAAAATGAGAAATCGTGTGGTATTGCCCTGAACATCTTGAAAATTTTCTTCTAAAATATCTAAATTATAAAGAGAGGCCGCCAAGCTGGAGGCAATAGCGCCGTGGTTAGGATCCCCTTTTTGGCTGACTTCAAGGGCAGCGCCAGCTGTATCTAAGGTGGCTATAGGTTGAATGTTAAGGGCAGTGAGATGTTTGTCGCATTGAGCCAGCGCTTGAGGGTGAGACCCCACGGTTTTAATTTGCGCTAGGCTGCTGTTTTGCAAACCCATTAAGCAGTGATTTACCGGCTCGTAATGTTCGCCAATCACGTACAAAGATGTGTGAGGTAATTGGCGATAAATTTCTTCAACCCGTCCGGCGGTAGAGTTTTCTACAGGAATCATGGCAATTTGAGCGTCACCACGTTCTACCATGGCCATGGCGGCACTAAAGGTCATGCATGCATGTGTGGCAAAGTCTGGAAACATCCGTTGACACGATAAGTGAGAGTACGCGCCTTGATGGCCTTGATACGCAATGATGGGTGTGACTGTTTGGTTGGCGTTGTCTGTAGTCATTTAGAGTGTTGTGTATTGCAAGATAAATGGTAATGGTGATGGAGTGTAACAAATCCAACCAATAAATTGGTATCATTAACAGCTGATAAATAACCCTTTTTTGCCGGAAAACTATGACCCCTGCTCGTTTGGCAAAATATAAAGCCACCTTAGCCTGTAGGCAGCTAGATTTAACTATCATTACCGATCAAGTGAATAAAGCTCAAAACATAGCTGCACTTATTCGTACCTGTGATGCTGTTGGTGTGCATAATGCCCATGTGGTGACACCAGAAGAAGGCTTTCGCGAGCATAAACGCACCGCTCGCGGCAGCCAGCAATGGGTGAATGTAATAGAACATGACAGTATTATGCCCGCGTTAGCCGCAGTAAAACAGCAAGGCATGCAAGTGGTATGTGCCCACTTTAGTGACCAAGCAGTAGACTTTCGTGAGCTTGATTACACGCAACCCACGGCGCTTGTTTTAGGGGCAGAAATGCATGGCGTAAGCCCACAAGCTATTGCCGGAGCAGATCACCAAGTTGTAATTCCTATGCTGGGTATGGTGCACTCGTTTAATGTGTCGGTGGCAGCCGCAGTGATACTACTTGAGGCGCAACGACAGCGTCAGTTAAAGGGCGGCTACAGCTACCCTCAATTGATAGGTATGGAGTACCACCAAACGCTGTTTCGCTGGTGTCATCCAAAGATTGCAGACTTTTGTCATCGCCATGGCTTCAATTATCCTGCGATGGGAGAAGATGGCGGCATTGTTAACTTAAACCAATGGTACGCTAATGCATGCACAAGTTGTGGCCTAACAGAAACTTCAATAGGCAGGGCTGATAAATGGCTTTAATTAACGTGGTGGCCGATGAAAATATTCTGTTGTTAGATGAGCTTTTTGGTGACTTAGCCCATGTCAAAAAAGTGAATGGACGGACTATTTCTGGCGCACAAATATGCCATGCAGATGCATTGCTTGTACGCTCCACGGCTAAAGTAACGCCACAGTTGCTTAAGTCTAGCAAGGTTCAGTTTGTCGGTACCTGTACCATTGGTATAGACCATTTGGCAACGGATTATATGGATGCCCATCATATTGCATGGAGTAATGCTCCTGGATGTAATGCCGCTGGGGTAGGTGATTATGTGGTCGCGTGCATTAACCATGCATGGCAAACACTGGATATAGACCCACGTAAACTGACCATTGGTATTGTAGGTGTGGGTAATGTGGGGGGGCGGTTAGCCAAAAGGCTACAACAAGCGGGCTTTAATTTACTACTATGCGACCCGCCAAAAACAGCTGCAGGGCATGAAGGGTTTGTGGCATTAGACGAGCTGTTAGCACACAGCCAAATAGTATGCTTGCATACGCCACTCACTAAAACGGGTGCCCATGCTACTGAAATGTTGCTTAATGAAGAGCGGATTAATCAATTGGCCAAAGGCACGGTGTTAATTAGCGCTGGACGTGGTGAAGTGGTAGACCTACAAGCGTTACTCGCACGACAGCAACGCCACCATGATTTACATTTATTTATAGATGTGTGGCACCACGAACCGAATATTGATCAACGCTTGTTTGATTATTGTCATTGCGTTACGCCACACATCGCAGGGCATTCATTAGAAGGAAAAATGCGTGGCACCTATATGATTTACCTCGCTTTGTGTAAACATTTTGGCTTACCCGTGACCAAACAACTAAAAAGTTTGATTCCTGCGCCCCAACTAACTCATTTAGCTATTAAATCTTCCGCAACGGCTAAAGAAGCCATGGCAACTGCTTGTAGTAGTGTTTATCCGCTGATGGAGGATGATGCTCGTATGCGTCAAGGGAATGACTTTGATTGGCTGCGCAAAACCTATCCCGTAAGGCGTGAATTTTCTAGCCTACAGCTAGAAGGACTGCTGCATTCGGAATGTGCTGCCATGATGGGTGGCTTGGGGTTTGGTATAGGTTTAGACGTAGATCATAGACAGTGAGATATTTTAAGTGAGTTTTAATATTGGTTTAGTGGTTAATCCGGTGGCTGGCTTAGGTGGCAGTGTGGCCTTAAAGGGCAGCGACAACGTGGCGCAGCAAGCCCTGGCCCTTGGTGCAGTGCCTAAGGCTAATGTGCGCTGTCAGCAGGCATTAGCCGAACTTTCGGGGTTGGATGTATGTATTTATACCTACGGGGGCAATATGGGGGCTCAGTGTGCCCAAGCAGCGGGTTTAGAAACTCAAATCATAGGTGAGGCAGGGTCACAACCTTCTACCGCTAAAGACACCATAGAGGCTGCACAAGAACTGCTGAATAAAGGTATGGATTTGTTGGTCTTTGTAGGCGGTGACGGCACTGCCAGAGATTTGCTACATGCAATAGGTGACCAAGTGCCGGTGGTAGGGATTCCTGCAGGGGTAAAAATTCACTCTGGTGTTTATGGCATTACCCCCTCGGCGGCAGGCAAAGTCATTGCGCAACTGGTGAAGGGCGAACTGGTTAGTTTGCGTCATCAGGAAGTGCGAGACATTGACGAAGATGAGTTTCGCGCTGGCCGAGTTAGGGCGCGTTATTATGGCGAACTTCAAGTGCCAGAAGCCCATCAGTACATGCAGGCCACTAAAGATGGAAGTCAGGCCGGGGGTAAAGAAATTGAAGCCTTAGTGTTGGATGATATTGCTGCTCATGTGGAAGACATGATGGAGCCTAATGTGCGTTATATTATGGGTTCTGGGTCTACCGTTGCAGCCGTTATGGCGTACTTAGGTTTAGAGAATACGTTGTTGGGTATCGATGTTATAGAAAATAATAAAGTGATCGCTACAGATGTTACAGCTAAGGAACTCTTAGCCTTGTGTAAGCTACGTGAGACGCAGCTTTTCATCACTTTAATTGGGGGGCAGGGGCATGTGCTGGGCCGAGGTAATCAGCAGCTGTCACCACCGCTTATCAAACAGTTAGGCATGCACAATATCCATATTATAGCCACCAAAACTAAGCTCAAAGCTCTGCAAGGTAG
>JAQRMV010000018.1 GCA_028598985.1 Gammaproteobacteria bacterium | reverse complement strand
AGCGCTGCCTTTTTTGTGCCCTAGTATTGCCATACAAACCATTCTAATGATGTGCATTTTATTAACATTATTCACGCCTATGTTTTAATTTAAAACATATTCTTTTATATATATTAATATATTTATATATTTAATGAATGTGTTCATATTATTATCCTGACGCGACATAAATCCACTGAAATACATTGTAAAAGCGACAATACACGACTAATATAGATTAAATAAATTAAAAAAGATGCTTGTATAAAAGCACAATTTAATCAGTGAATCTTTATGTCGCTAGATATTATTACTAATAAGAATTGGCAACTAGGAGTGTTATTAATTCCTGGGTATAACTTGGCCGAGATGAGCCATATTGTGGAGCCTTTAGAGGTTGCTAATCACCGCCTTGGGCATGACCTTTATCAATGGACTTTATTTTCTTTGGAAGGTGGTTCGCTGTCGTCTTCTTGTGGCATACAAGTTAATACATTATCTCTGTCTTCTATCGCCGAGCTTGAGCAACTTGATGCTCTAGTTATTTGTGCAAGTCACGACATTTATCAACTCCCTGACCAGCGTTTTACAGCGCCGTTAAAACGTCTTGCTAGCAATGGTGTTTTACTGGGTGGCGTGGGATCGGGAGCTTTCTACCTCTACCGTGTAGGCTTACTAGACGATTGTAGGTGGACTATTGATCATCGTCATTTGGATGAACTACGCCAACAAGGTGCAACACCAAACCGCGCAATTTTTAATGTGAACAATAATCGTTTTACTTGCCAAGGTGGCAGCACTAGTTTGGACATGATGTTGCATATTATCCATCTTCACCATGGAAAAGCGCTTGCGATTTCTGTGGCTGAAGAGATGAACTGCGCTATTTTGCGCACCCCTAAAGAGCATCGTTTAGATAACAAAATTAGCCCTTATGGCTGGCCTAATTCTTTACAGCAAGTGGCTTCATTAATGGAAAATAATATTGATGAGCCATTAAGTCTTTCTGAAATCAGTGAATATGCGGGTTTAGGAAAGCGTCAGATTCAACGTTTATTTAAGGTGTATATTGGTATTTCTCCAAGTATATATTATCTGGAAAAGCGTCTTAATTATGCCCATAAGTTATTATTTGAATCGGAATTTACAGTTGAAAAAATTGCCATAAGAAGTGGCTTCTCTTCCTTGCCCAGTTTTTATAAATGTTATAAAAAACGCTTCGGCCTTCCCCCTTTAAAAGCACGTCATCAAAAAGCATTAATGTGGTCTGCTTAAAATAATAATTACATTGTCAGCGTAGGTTCCCACGCGGAGCATGGGAGCTAGGGAATTTGAAATTCTGTCAGCGTAGGTTCCCACGCGGAGCATGGGAACCAGGGAATCCGAAATCCTGACAGCGTGCCCTCCCACGCGGAGCATGGGAACCAGGGTATGCTGACAAAAGCCAAATAGCGAATACAAAAAAGCCCAGCAATAGCTGGGCTTTTTAATGTTGAACACTTGGGGCTTTTGCCCCAAGTTAATCCCATTAGAACTTTGCGTAAGCTTCGCGCAATTGAACCATAGGATGATTTTCAGACATTTGGAACTTCAACAACAACTCACGCGCAATCATGTCGCGGTCTTGCTGGTTGTCTGGAAGCTTAATGGTATCTGGAATCGTTACCCAACCATTAATGTTACGATCGAAAACAGCTGCGTTTTCTTCTTCGTAACCCATGTGGATATCTTCCAACCAGTTAAGGTCTTTCCAGTTCATTTTTTCCATGTACTCCTTAAGGTAAGGCGTACAACGGTCCATATCTGGAACCAAGTTAACGTCGTAACGGTAACCGATAGTTTGACCGATTTCTTTCTCACGGTCTGAATCCAAACCGTCTGTAGTTAAATAATGATCTACATCTTGTGACATTGTAATGTCCTCCTAGAAACGGGTCATGTCAGGACGGCCAACAGTGTGTTGACTACCTGCTAATGGAACTTGAGCCATGGCCGACGCTTCCATTGTAAGAGCAGCAATATCTTCTGGCTCTAGAGAATGGATGTTGGTCTTACCACAAGCACGTGCTAACAACTGACACTCGATGGTTAGAGTGTGTAGGAAGTTATATACACGTTCTGAAGCTTCATCTGGGTTAAGACGAGCACGTAGCTTAGGATCTTGAGTTGCAACGCCTACTGGACAACGGCCAGTGTGGCAGTGGTAACAAGAACCCGCTTCTACGCCCATTTCGTTAGGGAAGTCAGCTTCGTCGATGTCGCGGTTACAGTTCAATGCCATCATGGCAGAGTGACCGATCGCTACAGCGTCAGCGCCAAGTGCCAAGGCCTTAGCCAAGTCACCACCGTTACGAATACCACCTGCGTATACAAGGCTGATTTCGCCAGACTTGCCTACGTCATCAAGGGCTTTACGCGCTTGACGGATTGCAGCGATACCAGGAACACCGGTTTCCTCGGTAGCGATGTGTGGACCAGCACCCGTAGAACCTTCCATGCCATCGATGTAGATAGAGTCTGGCTCACACTTAGCAGCCATACGCACGTCATCGTATACACGAGCCGCACCAAGCTTAAGCTGAATCGGAATCTGCCAATCGGTAGCTTCACGGATTTCTTTGATCTTCAAAGAAAGGTCATCTGGACCCAACCAGTCTGGGTGACGAGCAGGTGAACGCTGGTCGATACCGGCGGGTAGTGAACGCATCTCAGCTACCTGATCGGTAACTTTCTGACCCATCAAGTGGCCACCCAAACCTACTTTACAGCCTTGGCCGATAAAGAATTCACAAGCATCGGCAAGACGCAAGTGATGTGGGTTAAAGCCGTAGCGAGACTGGATGCACTGATAGAACCACTTCTCAGAGTAGCGACGCTCATCAGGAATCATGCCGCCTTCGCCAGAACAGGTCGCAGTGCCTGCCATGGTTGCGCCACGTGCCAATGCTGTCTTAGCTTCGTAAGACAATGCACCAAAACTCATACCAGTGATGTACACAGGAATGTCTAAGACCATAGGGCGCTTGGCATTTGGGCCAATCACGGTTTTGGTCAAGCACTTTTCACGGTAACCTTCGATTACAAAACGTGTCAAAGTACCTGGCATGAAGGTCAAGTCGTCCCAGCTTGGGATCTTCTTGAACAATGACATACCACGCATACGGTAACGACCTAGGTCGGCCTTGATGTGGATGTCGTTCATGACTTCAGGTGGGAAGATAAAACTCTTACCAATTATTTCTTTTTCGTTAACAACTGCCATAATAGTTTCCTCGCTGCTCTTAAAGAACTAGCTTCTTCTCTGATGGTTCGAGGTTGTCGTAGTTCCACAACTGCTTACCAGCAACGATCTTTTGCATGTTATCGATGCCGTTAGGCGCTTCCATACCATATAGATCTAGCTTAGACTTCAACCACTTACGGTCAAGGTCGTTCAGGTCAGCAGGCACAGCATCTACGCCTAGGCCTTCAATTTTTCCGCCTACGTAGATGGTACCATCGTACATAGAGTCGCCAAGGTTCATGCCTGCGTCGCCAAGAATGATCATGCGACCACGTTGCATCATAAAGCCTGTGAATGCGCCAGTCTGACCACCAACGATGATAGTGCCGCCTTTTTGGTCGATACCAGTACGAGAACCAACACTGCCTCTACATACTAAGTCACCGCCACGAATGGCTGCGCCGAAGGTAGAACCTGCGTTTTTCTCGATCATGATAGTACCAGCCATCATGTTTTCGCCGCATGACCAACCTACACGGCCAGAGATATGCACGTTTGGCCCGTCGATCAAACCACAACCAAAGTAGCCCAAGCTACCGGTAATGTTAAGTTGAAGACGGCTTAAGATACCCACACACAAACCGTGCATAGAACCTGGGTTGCTAAGGTTAATAGTGCCACAACCTTCAGCCATCAACTCTCGAATACGAATATTGATTGCTGTTGGGTCCATACCTTCACAGTCCAAAGTACCTACTTTGTTTGTGTCGACTTCTGGAGCCCAAGCATAAGTTAAGTTAGCCGATTCGCCAGCATCAAAAAACATCTGCTGAGTTCGGTTTGTGAGCTTTTCCGTATGCAATCCCATGTCATGGGATTGGCTGGACTTGCTTACAGTTGCCATACGCGCACCTCGCCTTCATAAGGATCAAATGTGTCAATTTCGTGATCGAAGATATTACGGATTGAAACTTCCTCAGAAGCCAATGCGATAAAATCGTCATCTTCGTAAATTACCATTGGCTTAGCAGCCATTACGTCTTTCGCCATACCCAACGAGTCAGATGTAGCCACTAGATAGGTAAATACGCCATCTAGGTCTTCAACAGAACGCTTCATGGCTTCTTCTAAGGTGTCGCCCTTGCTGATACGGTTAGCAATGTATACCGCAATTAGTTCGGAGTCACAGTTAGAATTGAAACGGTTACCTTCACGTTCCATTGCACGACGGTTAGTCCAGTAGTTGGTCAACTGACCATTGTGTACTACGGATACGTCAGCAAATGGGTAAGCCCAGTAAGGGTGAGCAGAACGAATATCTACGTCCGACTCTGTCGCCATACGGGTGTGCCCAATGGCATGAGAACCCTTGAAAGAGTTAATACCGTACTGACCAGAAACAACAGCTGCGTCGCCCAAGTCTTTGATTAATTCAAGACCGTTACCGCAAGACATTACTTCAACGCCTTCTACATCTTCAACGTAGTCGATAAGGCCCTTAAGGTCTCCGTCGAATGCCACTTCATAACGCAAAGCGTAATCGGTGCTCTTTTCGGCTTTAACAATTTTCGCGCCACGCTCAGCTAGACGAGCGTCTACTGTGTCGTTGCGCGATTGAAGTTGTGACTGTACCTCAAAACCGTCTTTGGTATCAGCTTGCTCAGCAAGGTTGATACGCATAATATAGTTGCTTATGGGGGCTCCATATAGCGCATAACCGGTAGAGTCTGGTCCGCGATGCTTCAGTGCTTGAAGCATATCAGTCAGTTCTTGTCCGATGTTTGCACTGCCCGCCTTCTTATGGATGAGGCCTGCAATACCACACATGGTCGCGTCTCCTAATATTAACTTTTAGATTTATTTAATAATTGGCTGGTAGGGCACTTGCCTTACCAGCCGGGGTTTTCTGAACACTTACTGTTTATGGCAAGCAATCAAGATAGGTGTCTGTATCCCAGTCGGTTACAGTCTGATTAAAGCGTTCCCACTCATCATTCTTGTGACCACTGTATACAGTGTACATTTCACCAGGCATTGACGACTTAACAACTTCGTCAGCGTCAAGTTCAAGCATGGCTTCGCCCAAGGACATAGGTAATTTCTTAACTTCTTTACCTGCTTCCATGGCAGCGTAGATATTACGCTCTTCCGCTTCACCTGGGTCTAGGTCGTTATCGATACCATCGTCAAATGCCTTAAGCAGTGCCGCACCCATTAGGTATGGGTTAACCATGGAGTCTACAGAGCGATACTCAAAACGGCCCGGTGCAGATACACGCAAGGCACAAGTACGGTTTTGGTAACCCCAGTCAGCGAAGATTGGCGCCCAGAAGCCCGTATCCCAAAGACGACGGAACGAGTTTACGGTAGAAGAGCCGATTGAAGTCAAAGCTGGCAAGTGAGCAATTACGCCACCGATGCACTGTAGGCCGATGGGGCCTGGCTTAGATTCATGGATAGAAGGCACTGGCATAAAGGTGTTGTTGCCACCTTCACGGTAAGTAAACGGACCAGGCATACCTGGAACAGTATCACCACCGGCAATTTCTGGGTGAAATACGTCTTCGCCGCCTTCCCATAACGACATGTTGTGGTGACAACCGGAAGCCGAAACGCCCATGAATGGCTTACTCATGAAGCAAGCAATCAAACCAAATTCACGTGCCACTTGAGCACAGATTTGACGGTAAGTGGTTAGACGGTCAGCGTTTTGTAACACATCGTCGTACTGAGTGTTCAATTCTAGCTGGCCTGGTGCATCTTCGTGGTCACCTTGAATGATGTCTAAGCCCATTTGCTCAGAGTATTCGATCACTCGCATAAACACAGGACGCAATTCTTCAAACTGGTCAATGTGGTAACAAGTTGGCTTAGTTACGCCGCCGTCTGGCTTGCCGTCTTCGCCCTTCTTCAACCACATCATTTCTGGCTCAGTACCACAACGCATTTCTAATCCGTGCTTGCCTTTAAACTCATCATGGATGCGACGCAAGTTACCACGACAGTCTGAAGTCAGGAATGCACCTGGATTGACACGCTCTTCGCGGTTACGGAAAAGAGTACAGAATACACGCGCAACACGCTTATCCCATGGAAGTTGAACAAAAGTGTCTGGATCAGCGATGCCTACAAGCTCAGAAGCTTCAGGACCATAACCAATGTACTCGCCGTGACGGTCAATGGCTAGGTTAGCAGTTGAACCGTATACAAGTTGGAAGCCTTTGGCAGCTGTACGCTCCCAATGACGTGCTGGAATGCCTTTACCTACAATACGTCCAGTTACAGAGATAAACTGGTAATACACATAGGTAATGCCTAATTCGTCGATTTTAGCGCGGACTTGCTGAACCAGTTCTTCACGACCTGGAGCGTCAACATATTGCTGTAAATCTGTCATCGATGCCTCCTCAATATTATTTTTGTTTGGGCTTAGGGACCTACACTCTTTTAACCAAATAATCTAATTGGTACATTAAAGGTCCATTAAAAGCGCTGTAAAGGTATATCATTTATGAATTTGTTCAGGCAAGTCTTTTTTTGTAATTTATTTAAACAAACCACAAGAAATTTAACTAAATGAATGTTTTTGTTGATAATTTTATTTACACCTGATCAGTCAATTCAAACGTTTGTTTAAATTATAAATACTTGAAATGCCCATTTAATACCAATTGGTGTACCAATTTATAAATAACTTATGCTACTCTACGAGCAAATCTAACCCATTATGTAGGTCTAACGATGTTCCCAAGCACTGCGCCAGCTTCATACTTATCAGTTGATAGACGCCAGTCTAAACCGAACGGCGCCCGTGCTTTGGCTACTACCATTGCAGACGCAATAAAGCGCCAGGTTTATAGGCCTAATGAACGACTACCTGCCGAGCGAGAGCTGGCTTTACATTACAATGTGTCTAGGGGCACTCTGCGTAGCGCTCTAACACTACTAGAGCAGGATCGCCTTGTGCAACGAAAAGTAGGCAATGGTACTTTTGTTCTACTTCAGGCGGATGAGAGCACCAGTCATTTTGCTGACACAACCAGCCCCATGCAGCTAATGCAAGTGCGCAACATGCTGGAGCCTGCCATTGTAGACCTTGCCGTGCACCATGCTGCAGGACGGGATCTAGAGAAGTTACGTGCGGCATTAGAAAGGGTAGAAAGCGCTCGCACGGCAGAGCAATTCTCTATTGCCGATGAAGCCTTCCATCAAACCGTAGCACAGGCCTGCGACAATCCACTGATGATGTGGATCTACGAGCAGGTGAATGAAGTGCGCCGACATGAGTTATGGCGCGCTAGTCGCGAGAAAGTATTAAGCAAAGAAAACATGGCCCAATATAATGCTCACCACCGTGCCATATACGAAGCCATTAGTCATCGCGATGCTCAAGCCGCCAAAGCCAGCATGGCCGAGCATTTAGGCAAGGCACAAGAAGATTTAATACGCTAACCGTTGATCCAAATCATGTAAATGTAAAGGAATTTCACAAAATACTACATTCTATTCATAGTGCAGACAAAGGCTGTTCACATCATATTGTTAATCTGAACCTTGGACTCTCGCTGTATTCAGCGATAGTAACACTAGCATTTGAGCCCCCGGCCTATGAAACCCCTTAGCTATTACAGTGCCAACCCTATGCCACACCCTGTATTGGGTGATGACGGCACGCAACGCTACCGAGTACCCGCACAGCAATTAATTTCGTTGCAGTTGGCCGCTGGTTCCACTTTGACCCTACATGACCCTGAAGGTGAACAAGAAGTTCAACTCATGGCCTTCGACAGCAATGGCAACCCTGCTATTGCGAGCTTAGGTGTCGCAGCGAACAGCGACATTGCGCCATTACGTGATTGGATGGATGCCAACGACCACACAAGTTGCCAAGGCATTTCTATTTTTGGAACCCACTCTAAAGCACAAAGCAATCATAGCTTCACCGTAGCTAACGATTGCTTGTGTTTAATTGCGGCTCCAGGGGAAGACATGGGTCCAGAACAATTAATGCCACCTACCGACATTATTGTAGGTGTGAGTGGCAAGCCGGTGATTGTAGACGACGAACTGCCAGCGCCATTAGGTGTAGTGGACCGTGAAATCCGTATTATTAATAGCACCGCCGAAGGCTACCTAGTAAAGGCCGGTGAATACATTCAAATTATTGATGTGGCCGGCCGCCAGTGCTCAGATTTTGTGGCCCTTGACGCTAACCGTTTAGCCGAAGGCATAGAGAAACCCATTTGCGCCGTAACCACCCGCACCATTATGGCTGCCGCATTCCCGGGCCCGGGTTTACACGATAAGTTTTACACCGACGATCAAGTCAACATCCTTAACGTAGTTCAAGACACCGTCGCCCGTCACGATACTTTTAATCTGGCCTGTAGCGCCAAATACTACGATGACACCGGTTATCCTGGCCATGTCAACTGCACAGACAACCTTAACGCGGTGCTAGCTCCTTTGGGTGTTGCACCACGACGTGGCTGGCCTGCCATTAACTTTTTCTTTAACACTGGCTATGATGATTACGATCAGCATAGCTCGTGTCAGCCTTGGACACGCCCTGGTGATTACGTCTTATTACAGGCGCAAGTTGATTTGATTTGTGGTTCTACCGCATGCCCAGACGACACAAGCCCCGCTAATGGCTGGAACCCAACAGATATTCACGTGCGTATATACGCCGCGGATAATGACTTTAACAAAGGCAATGCCTTCCGCAAAAATGCCGTAGCAGACTCCACTATGACTAAGAAAACCGCATTCCACGACCGCTTTGCCACTATGACGCAACACTTTGTTGATTATAATGGCTACTGGCTTGCCAATCACTTTAGCAACTACGGCGCCATTGCCGAATATTGGGCGTGTCGTGAAAAAGTAGTATTAATGGACCTTAGCCCATTACGCAAGTGTGAAGTTATGGGCCCCGATGCCGAAAACTTAATGAACTATGCCGTTACCCGCAACATTCGCAAGTTGGCCGTAGGTTCTGTTATTTACACCGCCATGTGTTATCACAACGGCTGTATGGTAGACGACGGCACTGTATTCCGCCTTGGCCAAGACAATTTCCGTTGGGTAGGTGGCTGCGACGGCGCTATCGAGTGGTTACGTAAAGTGGCTACCGAAAAGAATTTCTCAGTGGTGATTAAAGACTCTAACGATCAGTTACACAACCTGCCGGTACAAGGGCCTTTAAGTGGCGAAACCTTGAAGAAAATCATCTTTACCCCAGATGAACAAACTAGCATTGAAGATTTGCGCCCATTCCGTATTACCCAAGGCCGCATTGGCGGCCCATTAGGTGTACCTGTCACTGTATCACGCACCGGTTACACTGGTGAGCGCGGTTATGAAGTGTGGTGCCACCCTAAACACGGCCATGAGGTATGGGATGCTGTATGGGAAGCGGGACAAGAGTTCGGCATCACCCCACTAGGTTTAGAAGCACTCGACAATCTACGTATTGAGTCTGCTTTGATTTTTGCCGATTACGAATTCAATGATCAGACCGATCCATTTGAAGCAGGTATCGGTTTCACTGTACCCCTAAAGACCAAAGAAGAAGACTTCATTGGTCGTGAGGCGTTAATTGAGCGTCAAGCTAATCCACAGCGCCAGTTGGTGGGCTTAGTATTAGAAGGTGAAGAAATTGCCGGTCACGGCGAATGTGTCCGTGTGGGCCGCCAGCAAGTGGGCACTATTACCAGCGCCGTTCGTTCACCGATACTGAATCAAAACATTGCATTGTGCAGCATGTCTATCGATCATATTGAACCTGGCACACAGGTAGAAGTAGGCAAATTAGATGGCCACATTAAACGTATTCCAGCAACCGTAGTGGGCATTTCTCACTATGACCCAACTAAGTCCCGTGTACGGGCTTAAATAAGTAATGTTGCAAGTCTTTTTGATCCGGGTGTACGCTTGGGTTGAAAACTAAAGGGCCTCGGCCCATTTTAAAAAAGAAGTATGAGTAATCGTGATTAATAGCTGAAAATTGACAGCTCGTGTGTTTATATATTTATGTAGATACATCAATATCAATTAATAAAAATAATATTGAGGAAGAATTGATGAAAATTAAAAATACGCTAATCGCCGGCGCCGCTGGTATCCTATTATCTGTCACTGGTGTAGCCAAAGCTGCCGACAGCACTAAGCCTATTGTTATTCCAATCCATAACTGGTCTAGCCAGGTGGTAATGGCCCACGTTATTGGTGGCATCTTTGAAAGCATGGGTAGCAACGTTGAATATGTTCCAGCCGATAGCCAAGCAGTATACGAGTCTATCCGTAATGGTGACGTGACTATTTCCCACGAAGTATGGCAGTCAAGCTTTGGTGGTTCATTCTACAACGCCATGGCTAAAGGTGGCTTAATCGACGCCGGTACACACGCCGCAATGACCTTAGAAGAAATGGGTGTGCCTACTTGGGTGATCGACCAAAATCTATGCCCTGGCCTACCTAACTGGGAAGCGCTAAAAGACTGTAAAGATGTGTTCACTACAGCGGACTCAGATGGCAAAGGCCGTTGGTTAGAAGGCCCACAAAGCTGGCACGGTAATTTGATGCCAGAACGTGTTGATGCTCTTGGCTTGGGTGATGACTACGTGGTTAAGTTTGCCGGTGGCGCTTCTGCTCTTTGGGCTGACCTTGCTGCAGCGAAGAAAGAAGGCCGCGGTACTATCATCTTTAACTGGACACCAAACTTCACCGACGCTGAAGGTTTTACCTTCATCGAATTCCCAGAGTACACCGATGGTTGTCGTGTAGCTGACGGTGGTGACGGTAGTTGTGGTTCTCCAAAAGGTTGGCTGAAAAAAGCAGCTAGCTATAAGTTCCCTAAGAGTCACCCTGCTGCCTACACTGCGTACAGCAAGGTTTCCTTCACTACAGGTCAAATCGGCGCAATGGCCGCTTTGGTTGACGTAGACGGACTGGATCACAAAGATGCTGCAGCTAAATGGCTTGCAGACAACGAAGCTGTTTGGATGGGTTGGACTAAGTAACACTTAGAACAACAATACCTGCAGTAACTAAACCCTCTGATTGGTGATCCAATTAGAGGGTTCTTATTTCAGAAAGTTGACCCTTGCTATAAACCAGTTTTCCGAAATAAGAACCCTACACTACTAATCTACTAAAAAAAGAACTTACTTATGTCCCTGCAAAATGCCACTTCATCGTCCAACGAACCTGTGATTCGTTGTGAATCAGTTTATAAAATTTTCGGCGACAACGCTGAAAGTTTATTAAAGAAAGCTAATGGTGCAGTCGATGCTGCAAAGTTTAAAGAAGCAGGGTGTATTGTCGGAGTTAACAACGCTTCATTCGACATTCACGCCGGCGAACTCCTCATTATTATGGGTTTATCTGGTTCTGGTAAATCCACGTTATTACGCTGCATTTCCAGATTGACCGACGCCACAGCGGGCAAAATCATCATCGAAGGTGACGACATCTTAGAGATGAACAACAAGCAACTCATTGAGTTGCGACGCAATAAAATGGGCATGGTATTCCAAAACTTTGCCCTATTACCCCACAAGACCGTACTCGAAAACATTGCCTTTCCGTTACAAGTAAAAGGCATGAGCACCAGCGACAGCATAAACCGTGCCATGGAAATGGTAACACTTGTAGACCTAAGTGGCCGCGAAGACTATTACCCGCGCCAATTATCCGGCGGCCAACAGCAACGTGTGGGTATTGCCCGTTCACTGGCGATTGAGCCTGACATTTGGTTCCTTGATGAGCCATTTTCTGCATTAGACCCACTTATTCGTAAAGAAATGCAGGATGAATTCCTGCGCTTGCAAAACACATTACACAAAACCATATTATTCGTAACCCACGACTTTGACGAAGCCCTACGCTTAGCTGACCGTATTGCCATTATGAAAGATGGCGTCATCGAACAGCTGGATACACCGGCTAACATTGTACTTAATCCAGCTACGGAATATGTGCGCAAATTCACCGAAGAAGTGCCACGGGAAAAAGTACTAAAAATCGAAGCCGTTATGGATGCCGCTAACGCCGATGACACCATGGGCGAACTTAGCGTTAATGCAAACGCCATTATTGAAACTGTGGCTGAGGCCATTTTAAACTCAGCTACCCCAGTGCGAGTGGTTGATGACGCAGGCCAAACCGTGGGGTCTATCACTGCGGCAAAAATTGTTCATGTATTGTTTGGTGATCATGCCGCTAGCCAGAGCGAGACGACATCATGATCGACACTTTCATGCAGAAAAAATACCTGCAATTTATTGCCTTGTTAGTAATTTTTATTCTGTTAATCCAAACCATAGGGCCAGCCGAAAACAACCTGTTATGGCGCTTACCGCCTCTGATTTCGGCATTCCCACTATGGATCAACGACTCCATTGGCTACCTGATGTTTGAGTGGTGGCCCATAGAAGTATATGACCCCGATATTGAAGAATTTGAAGACAAACCACTGGTGAGTCAAGTGACGCGCATGATGTCTGGTTTCATTTTGTTTATGATTGAATTCATCCGTGAGCTAATGCTAGGCGGTGCAAAAACCATCGTTACTTTCTCCGGTTGGGACTGGGCCACAGCCAACCCATGGGCCAAGCTGCCTGGAGTGCCCTGGACCGTAATCGCCGGTGGCTCAGCCATTCTAGGTTATGCGTTAGGTGGCCGCGGGCTTGCCTTATTAGCAGGGCTGTCGATGACTTACATTGCGCTGTTTGGACAATGGGAGCCTGCCATGCAGACCTTGTCATTTGTATTGGTGGCAGCCCCAGTATCGGTTTTTATTGGCCTTATGTTTGGCATTTGGGCTTTCAAAAGCAAAACCGTTGAAGCCGTGCTTAACCCTTTGCTTAACATGGCGCAAATCATCCCTCACTTCTCCTACCTGATACCAGTGATGGTGTTTTTTGGCATTGGTGATCACGCCGGCGCCATTGCAACGGTAATTTTTGCCACCCCACCTATGGTACGCCTAACCCTACTTGGTCTCAAAAAATTGGGTCCAGAAGTGGCCGAATCTGGCATGATGAGTGGCTGTAACAACTGGCAGCTATTAACTAAAGTGTTGGTACCAACGGCACGCCGTGACATCTTGATTGGTGTCAACCAAGTCATCATGCAATGTTTAGCCATGGTGGTTTTGGCGTCGCTAATCGGCGCCAAAGGTTTAGGCATTGATCTGCTCATTGCGCTTAACGGCCTTAAAATCGGTGTGGCCACAGAAATCGGTATTTGTATCGTATTGATTGCTATTATGCTGGACCGCGTATCCTTGGCCTGGGCCAATAAACAAACGGATTATTTTTCCGACTTATCCTTTATCGAGAAGCATAAGTACTCGCTTATGTTTGCCGCAGTATTTGTCGTGAGTATAATCCTAGCTTATGTGGGGCAATTTATCTTCCCTGCTGGATTCAATTACCTGAGTATCGTGCCACACAACAAGGGCATTTCTATCGCTCCCTTGTTGCAATCCGGCGTTGACTGGATTTGGGACACCTTCTTTTTTACCCTTAAAGGGTTTAACGAGTGGCTCATTCTTTCCGTATTAATGCCTATTAAAGCCGCCTACTTAGGTACACCCGTTGTTGCTGTCTTTACCTTAGTGATGGGTGTGGGTCTTATTGTTGGTGGCATTCGAGTGGCCTTAACAGTGGGTTCTTTTTTACTCTTCATCGCCCTTACCGAGTGGTGGGATCGTGCGTTAATCACTGCATACTTAATGAGTGTGTCTGTAATTGTATCTGGCCTCATCGGCATCGTTGTTGGTACTTTGTGTGCGCAGAATGCTAAGTCTACGCGCTTTATTCTAACCTACTGTGATACTTTCCAGACCTTCCCGTCGTTTATTTACTTAATCCCGGTAATGATGTTGTTTGGTATCACCGATACTGCCGTTATCTTCGCGATTATTGTGTACGCCTCAATTCCCGCCCTACGTTACACCGTAGAAGGCTTATTGAGTGTGCCTGAGTCGCTACAAGACGCGGGTACTATGGCGGGGGTTAGTAGAGTGCAGCGCTGGCTGTCTATTGAGTTGCCCATGTCGTTCCCTCATATTGCTTTAGGTCTTAACCAAACAGTGGTGTTTGCCCTGTCTATGGTGATTATCGGTGCAATGATCGGTACCGATGACCTTGGCCAGCTGATTTTAGGCTCCCTATCGGATAGAAACGGTGTGGGTAATGGTTTGATCCTTGGTATCTGTGTGGCGTGTATTGGCCTAGCAATAGACCAAATATTACGAACCTGGGCCAATCAGAGAAAAGCGGCCCTAGGTTTAAACTAAAAAAATGCAGAGCTGGGTATACCTCAGCCTAGCTAAAAGGAGCCTTAATAGGCTCCTTTTTTTATGCCCGTATGTGCTGCTATACTAGCGAAGAACTGGAAAGCTAATAATAACAAGAGCCCTGCTCATGAAAACTCACCACATTCTCATCGTTGAAGATGAAGCCATTACGCGAACTAAGCTGGCCGGCTACTTTGAGTCTGAGGGTTATCGTGTTACGGCTGTAAGCTGTGCTAAAGAAATGCGCCTTGTCATTAATCAAGAAGACATTAGCATGCTTTTGTTAGACATCAACCTGCCCGACGAAAGTGGTTTATTATTGGCTCGCGAAGTTCGCGCTAAAAGCAATATGGGCATTGTCTTAGTCACCGGTAAAACCGATGACATCGACCGTATTGTTGGTTTAGAAATTGGTGCCGATGACTATGTCACCAAACCATTTAACCCCCGCGAATTACTTGCTCGTGTCACTAATTTATTACGCCGCATTCACAACAATAGTGAAGCGCCGGTACAACACAAATCCATTTATCACTTTGATGGCTTAGTATTAGATGCATCACGTCGGCACTTGCAAAGCAGGGATCAACAAGAGATCAAGCTCACTCGAGCCGAGTTTGAGTTATTACTAGTATTTATGACTCACCCAGGACAAGTGCTCAATCGTGATCGTTTATTGTCCCAAGTCACTCACAGAAGCTGGGATCCAAACGATCGCACTATAGACGTGTTGATTATGCGTTTACGACGTAAACTAGAACGCGATTACAAAGAACCTGTGCTCTTCTCTACTGTGCATGGCGAAGGTTACTTATTCAGCGGACTCGATGAATAGCCCATCACTCATTAATATGAGCCGCGCTCCAGTTATTAAGCGCCTTTTGTGATTTTTTCACCAAGGCGGGCAAATCTTCTAAAATTAAATCGATGCTGGTAGGCTGACCATGCTTACCTTGATTCTCTAACTGATTAATAAGCTGATACAAAGTTTCAAGGCCTAAACTCCCCGCTGCGTTTTTGAAGTTATGAGCTACATCACTTAGTTTTAACCAATCCTCTTCTGCTCTAGCAAGATTAATCGCCTGCAAATTGTCGTTACATGCTTGGGTAAATAGGCCCACCATTTCTAACATACAGGCTTTACCCAGCACGCCTAAGTCGTCATTAAGTAATTTTTCGTTGACCAACTGCGCCTCCACTTCATTAGGCATAGACACCCAATTCTCTTGTGTCTGACCTAGGCCTAGTAATAGTTCATGCAGCCGTTCTGGGTCTATGGGTTTACCCACAAAGCCGTCTAACCCGGCGCTTAAATAAGATTCAACCTCTTGGGGAAAAATGTGCGCCGACATCGCAATAATAGGGATTTTATAACCTAATCGTTTGTGTACTCGGTGCAGGCGTAGGGTGGCTTCTACACCGTCCATACCGGGCATGCTAATGTCCATTAAAATAAGATCGAAATAGCGCTCGGCCATAGCAACGGCCTCGAACCCATCTTTTGCCAGTGTCACTTCATGGCCTTCGTGACGTAAATATCCTTCAACCACTATTCTGCCTATATCATTATCTTCCACCAGCAACACCGACATACTGGCAATAGGCGTTTTAGGTACAACAAGGCTAGGCGCAGGACATTCTATTTCTAAGTCGGGCCAATAGGGCAATTCAAACCACACTTTAGTGCCTTGTTTTACATCGCCATCTACACGGCTACTTATACCAATGCTACCTTCCATTGCTTCTACAAGGGTTCTACAAATAGACAAACCTAAGCCTGTGCCACCAAATCTGCGTGAAGTGGAGGCGTCGAATTGAGTAAAGGGTTGAAACAATATTTGATGCATTTCTTCGGGAATACCCAAACCCGTATCCACCACTTCAAAGCGCAATCGCTCCCCTAAATCATCATGGTTAACCAAACTAATATATAGATTGATATAACCCACGCTAGTAAATTTAATAGCGTTGCCTAGCAAGTTAAAGAGCACTTGCTGCACCTTACCTTGGTCACCCAAAAGGGTTTGTTGTTTTAATGGCTGGGTAATATGAACATCTAACTGCAAGCCTTTTTCTGCCGCAGCTCCGGCCATTAAAGCCACCATATTAGTTTCTACTTTATCAAGCCGATAAGGCGCATGTTCCATTTGCATGTGGCCTTGTTCTACTTTGGCATAATCTAAAATGCCGTTCAAAATGCCCAACAGCGCTTCCGCAGCAGCTTGGCTTAAGCCAATATACTCCGACTGCTGGCTGTCTAATTGGGTTTTTTGCAACAACCTTAACGTGCCTAAAACCCCACTTAAAGGGGTTCTTACTTCGTGGCTCATAGTGGCTAAAAAATTCGTTTTGGCTTGGTTTGCTCGCTCGGCCTCTGTACGAGCAACCTCGTGTTTTTCTGCAGAGGCTAAAAGCTCTTGGTTTAGCTGCTGTAGCTGACCGGTGCGCAACTGTATTTCTTGTTCTAATTCAGACTGATAATTCCTTAGGCGCATTTCTACAGCCTCTTGCTGTTGTTCCAACTGCTGCCTTGCCCGCGCATTTTCCTTAAACACTTGCACCGTTTTTGCCAAGCGTCCTAACTCATCATATCCCTTAATGTGCAGCTGATAATCTAAATCACCTTGTGCCACTGCCAAAAAAGCCTGATTCAACTGCGTAAGCCTGCGAAAAAGATTACGTTTAACGTAAAACCACAATACGCTAATCGCAACCACAGCTAGAACCAGGCACGCTATTAGTAGTATGTTACGACCACTGGCTACCGCCGTACGGGCTTCATTAGTAGCTCTTTGCACTTTAATACTGGCAGCCTTACTCGCACTATCCACTTGTTCTTTAAACGCTTTGGTGAATTCTGAACTGGCGTCATTAAGCACTACCAGTTGATTCAATAAATTAATATTTTTTCGTTGTAAAACAAACAAATTATCCGTCGTGCTCAGGGCCGTTTTAACCACATCAAGCCAATCTAACGCTTGATGCCGGCGTCCGGGGTCATTCACTTCTGCCACACGGCGTTGCAATATAGCCATATTGAGCTGAATGTCATTTTCAATGACATAAACTCCGGCTAAAGTAGTTTGTTTAGATATTTGGCTTAGCTGTTCAATCAGGCTTGCCGCCCTTTGACGCAATTCGTACATTCTGTCCATGTGGTCTAAATCCACCTCAATCAAACGATCAAAGGCTTCATATAATGAATCTTCACTCGCACGGGTGTCCGCCAAGTCATACAAACTGGAGGCCACTGCCGTAGTCATCGTGTTGGCATTGGCCACCAAAGAAATACTAATGTCATGAATTTTACCCATGGCATGCTGGGCTTTACGTTGCAAGGACACTGATTTTTGCAAATGCGCTAAGCGTCGCTCAACCAAGTTAATTTGCTTTACTAAGTTATTACTTATGTTCACACTCAAACTTTGCAATACTAAGTTTTCAAGGAGGTCATCGCTAGTGTCTCCATGCCAAATGGATGTATCGGTGAGTTGCTGTAGTTGATGTTCAATAGTGGCGGTAATGTTCTTACGTTCAAACTCGTTAGTCACACCTAATAGCGCGGGGGCTGCAGTGGCTAAACTGGCGTTAATTTCTGTTAGACTATGGGCAGCGATAATACTAGGTATGGCTTCATCGATAACCGAATTTTGTTTACTGGCCACTCGTTCATAGCCTTGCCAGCCGATCACTGCAGCAATTAATAACAAACTAATGGTTAAGGTCATGGCCAACAGTAATTTACTGCCGACACCAAGGTTGACAGCCATAGGCACTCAAAAGGTAGACTAACGTAGGCGTAAAATACCACAATAACCATCGGTACCGCAGCCGCTTTTAACCCTTAAATGAATCAGTCAAGATAGTTAACACCATGATTTCCCGTTTAAAACACTGTTTAAGTTTGATTTTATGCCTGAATATTACCGGCTCAGCTTATGCTGCCTGGGATCTTGTGGCGTGGGACCCCCCATTTAACTACCAAGGGAGTATTCGCTCATTGGCGTATGAACCCATTACTGAAACGAGTAGTGCATGGCGCCTGTGTGTAACTTACCCTCACCTAAAGGACCCATATTGGCTGAGTGTAAACTACGGCATGGTGGAAGAAGTAAAACGTTTAGGTATAAACATGACCGTATTGGAGGCGGGTGGGTATCCTCAGCTCAGTACCCAAATACAACAGCTTAAACACTGTGAACAAGCCGCGAGTGATGCCATTCTTGTGGGTACAGTGTCATTTAATGGCTTGTCCCCTAGCATTCGTAGAATAGCTCAAACCATCCCTGTTATTGCTGCAGTAAACGATATTGAAAACATAGGT
This sequence comes from Gammaproteobacteria bacterium, assembly GCA_028598985.1. Classification (GTDB taxonomy): domain Bacteria; phylum Pseudomonadota; class Gammaproteobacteria; order Pseudomonadales; family Balneatricaceae; genus Njordibacter. The sequence goes on along the minus strand of JAQRMV010000018.1, from coordinate 16,683 downwards.
ATAAGCGCTAAGGCTGGTGTGTCTTGGTATAGTATGGGCCAAAAAGTGGGGGCGTATCTTGCTCAACGCCACCCCACAAAAGGCACTAAGGAAGCCAAAGTGGCTTGGTTTCCTGGCCCTAAGGAATCGGGCTGGGTGCAGTTCATTGATGCAGGATTTCGCGATGCCATAAAAGGCTCAGGCGTGAGTATCGTTGCCGTAAAATGGGGCGATACCGGTAAAGAAATTCAGCGTAATTTAGTCCAGGAAGTGCTGGAGGAAAGTAGCGACTTTGATTACATTGTCGGCACCGCCTTAACCGCTGATGCTGCTGTGAGTGAGCTACTTAACCGTAAATTACGAGGTGAAATAAACATTATATCGACCTACTTTACCCATAACGTATTTCGGGGTATAAAACGCGGCCATATTTTAGCAGCGCCTACCGACTCTCCAGTACTACAGGGCCGCTTGGCTGTGGATCAAGCTGTTCGAATTTTGGAGGGCCAACTCACCGAGCCACACTTGAGCCCACGTATATTAATGATTGACCAACAAAATGTAAGCCAATTCAACACCACGGACTCACTCGCACCGGCTTCTTTTTGGCCTACTTACGAAGTGATAGCTAACCCCTAAATTGCAACCGTCACTACAACCCAATAAAGACACCATAGAAACTATGATCAACACCCACGCCTCCCAAACACTGCCCCTTTACGATATTTTTATTATTGGCGGAGGTGTTAACGGCTGTGGCATTGCGCGTGATGCGGCGGGGCGCGGGCTAAGTGTGGCCCTAGCTGAAAAAGATGACCTGGCCCAAGGCACTTCATCCGCTTCTACCAAACTGTTCCATGGCGGTTTACGTTATCTCGAATTTTACCAATTTAGTCTTGTGCGCCAAGCCTTAAAAGAACGCGAAGTGTTATTGCATAACATGCCCCACATCAGCTGGCCCATGCGTTTTGTACTGCCCCATGTAAAAGGCATTCGCCCCGCTTGGCTAGTACGGTTAGGTTTGTTTATATACGATCACCTAGGTGGCCGTAAGCTATTACCGGCAACGCGTACGCTAAAGTTGCGTCATCATGTTATTGGCCAAGCCCTAAAGCCAAACTACAACATCGCCTTTGAATACTCTGATTGCTGGGTTCAAGACGCCAGACTAGTGGCCCTTAATGCGCAAGACGCTGCCGCTTTGAGCGCCCACATTATGACTCGAGCCCAGGTAGTGAATGCCGTCACCAAAAGTGGCCTTTGGCATATTACCCTACTCGACTCCATCACCAAACAACAGCGTACCGTCAGCGCTAAAACCATCATTAATGCTTCTGGCCCGTGGATTAACCAGGTTATTGAAGACAACTTAGGTACTCAGTCTGAGCATAAAATTCGCTTAGTTCGTGGCAGCCACATTGTGGTTAAGCGGTTGTTTGAGCATGATCGTGCCTATTTTTTCCAATCCAGCGACCAACGCATTGCTTTTGCTATTCCCTACGAAGAAGATTACACCCTGATTGGCACCACAGACCAAGACCACCCCAATGCGCCAGAAACGGCCGTATGCAGTGCCACAGAAAGCGACTATTTATTAGCCTTAGCCAATGAGTATTTTGCCCAGCCTATTACCCATGCAGACATCGTTTGGACCTATTCAGGTGTGCGGCCTTTATTTGATGACGGTGCGAGCAAAGCCAGTGAAGCCACACGTGATTATGTGGTGTCCCTTAACCAAACATTAGGCGCACCACTGATCAACATATTTGGCGGCAAGATTACCACCTATAGAAAGCTTGCGGAAACTGCGTTAAAACCCATTAAAGAGTTTTTACCCCATATGGGTAAGGCTTGGACAGACCACGCCCCTTTGCCAGGCGGTAATTTTTTAATTCAAGATAAACCGCAGTTGCAGGAAAAACTTGAGAGGGATTATGTGTTTTTAACACCGGCTTGGGCCAAACGCTTAATCAATACCTACGGCACTAATGCCACGGTGATTCTTAATAGGGCCCAACATCTCCAAGATCTAGGGATAGATTTTGGCCACACCCTCACTCAGGCCGAAGTGACTTGGTTAAGACAATACGAATTCGCCATGACCGCCGAAGACATTTTATGGCGACGCACAAAATTGGGATTGAAATTCAGTGCCCAACAAAGCCACGCTCTAGGGGAGTGGCTTAATCAGCGCGCTTAAAGTTTAAGGAAAGCTAGCTTAAAACGCATATTTTCTATCCGCGGTTCTAGCCTTACACCAAAGTGAGCTGCCGTGGTTCCCCAACGATCCGTAGGTATCGCCACATATACGCCTTGCTGTTGTTTGGCCAAGTTTTCCAGCTGATCCAACTGCACAGGCTTAGCTTTGTCATGGGTATAAAAGCGGGCCGAAAACTCTAACTCAGAACCTAAATAATACAGGCGGTTCCAGTTATGAGTGTCGCCATTTTGCGGTTGTTCTGCAACATATTGAGCAATACGTTTTTCGGTTTTCATTAGATCGTTGTTATTAGCAATGAGCAAACTAAATACCAGCGCCCCAACAGGCACCATCCACATGACAAGGGTGAAGCCAAATTGGCGCCATTTTTGGCCCTTAGTCAATGCCACCATAGCCCAACCCATCAGTAAGGCAAAAGCTGGCATAGATGGCAACACGTAAGTCCAGATCACATTACCGGCAGGTGTAAAGAACACGGGGGTGACTAGCGCCCATAACAGCACGTAGGTCACAGCAGGCTGTTTAACCGCCTGCCATAGGGTGTTACGCCAGTTTGCTTTAAGCAGGTGGCCTACTAATAGTAATAGCGCTAACGGACCCCACGGCGCAGAACCAGCCAACCAGTGAATCCAAATCATGCCTTTAGGCTCTTTATGGGCATGGCCATAGAGATCACCCATCCAGCCAGGATCTATAAAACGCATAAAGTGCTCACCTACGATAAAGTAGTTTAGAAACCCGGGGGTCTTTAGTTCGGCTAATATGTACCAAGGCAAAGCAATGGCCAACATCAGCAGGGTGCCGCGAATCCACGGCATAGCGCGAAGGTAAAACATCAGCTTACCCTGAAGTAACACCCAAACACCTATCGGAGCGCCGCTGATCACAATGGCCAGCGGGCCTTTGGCTAATAAACCAATACCTAAACCAATAAAAAACCCGTAGCGCCAATACCATACATTTTCTTTTGGCGCCAAGTAAAAGGCCACCATAGCCCATGTGGTGCCCAGCGTAAGATAAGGGTCAGTCATCACTGTACCGGCCGCCAAAAAAGTAAGCACCATGCCACAATATACTGCCAAACTGGCATAACCCACCTGCGTATTCATCACATTCACAGCCAGGCGACACAGCATCCAAGCCGTTGCAATGAAGGCTAACAAAGCTGGTAAGCGGCCTGCAAATTCGTTGATCCCAAATAATTTAAAGGAGAGTGCTTGCGCCCAAAACGACAATGGGGGTTTGCCCCAAAATGGCACCCCCGGCTCAAACCAAGGCGTAATCCAGTCGTTAGTGGTCATCATTAAACGAGCAATTTCGGCGTACCTAGGCTCCGTAGTATCGGCCAATGGTATAACCACCATGGCTAATAGCCGCACCAACAATAGCGTGCCTAACAACCATATTATATTAGTTCGTTGTAACATTAACTGGGGTTCCCTGCTTCAGAAGAAGCGTGTTGCACTGCCGATGTATTGGGCATTTGCACCACATCTTGAATAATAAATAACGGCCTTTGCTTGGCCTCAAAATAAGTTTTGCCTACGTATTCGCCCAACACACCTATAGACAGCAACTGCACCCCCCCTAAGAAGGTAATCATTGCAATAATAGATGGATAACCATCAAGGTCATTACCAAAAGCAAGGGTTTTAAACACAATCCATGAGCCAAACAATCCACCTAGGATTGCCGTAACTAAGCCTAATACAACCATAGCCCTTAGTGGCGCTACCGAAAAAGAAGTAATGCCTTCAAATGCCAAGCTAAATAGGCTGAAGTAATTCCATTTGGTTTCACCGGCCGCACGGTCTGCCACATCATATTCCATTACATGTGTGGGATAGCCCACCCATGCAAAAAGGCCCTTCATATAGCGGTTTCGTTCTGGCAACCGATTTAAAGAATCCAATGACCTGCGGCTCATTAAACGAAAGTCACCTGTGTCTTCTGGAATGTTCATGGACCCAGTAATACGGTTCATAATACGGTAATAGCAATAAGAACCTATTTTTTTGGCCCATGACTCGCCCTCTCGATCACGCCGCTTCATGGCTACAATGTCTGCCCCTTCACGCCATTTTTCTAACATTTCAGGAATCAATTCGGGTGGGTTTTGTAAATCTGCATCAAGCACAATAATAGCTTGGCCCTGGGCTTGCTCTAAACCCGCAGACAAAGCCGCTTCCTTACCAAAATTACGAGACAAAATAACAGCCGTTACACGCTCATCCGTTTGAGCTTGCTCTACAAGGTAGCTGGCGCTGGAATCTTTACTGCCATCGTCCACCATCACCAACTCATAACTCAAGTCTAGGCCAGCCATAACTGTCCTTACCCGCTCAAACAGCAAAGGCAATACCGCCATCTCGTTATACACCGGAATAACTAAAGAAATCACCGGCGACACGCTGGCTAAATCTGCCATTACATCTTGACTATGTGTTTTATTTTTCACGAAAAACAACCTTCTTATATAACAAGAAATTAACCACCATTACTACCCCTGTAGTCGCCACTTGAGCTAACAGAGGGTCTGCAAACATAGGCACTGAAAATAAGGTGCCATACAGACTATAAAATAAACCCAAATTCAACAACCAGCTTACGGTGACCGATGGGATATATGCCAGCACGGCTTTTTTATGCCCACGTTTAGTTTTGAAGGCAAAAAAGTACTGTAAAAAATAGTTCACTACAGCACCAACCAAAGCACCAATACTGGAGGCTATCACGGCGTTTATTTGCAAACTCACAAGGCCCCACAGCGTAGCCCAATGCACTACCGTAGCAATACCGCCGCTTACCAAAAAACGCAGCACTAATTTAACTAGGTTTAAGAGTGATGAAGTCACTGCCATGGTAGGGGCCACATCTGAATATTAATGGAGCTAAGACTGCAAAATTATAAAATAATTCCCCCCCTAGAACAATCAATCAATCCACCAATAGTAGACCCTGACAAGTGGCTTGGTATATAGTGCCGCAATGTGAATTCATGAACTTATATTCAACCATGACAAAGACTCAAAATTTAGTACTCGTTGCCGGTTTAGTTCTAGTCGCTTCATTAAGCACCTACAGCTATTTAGCCAAGCAAGATCAATCTTCAAAATGGTACAGCACTGCCCAAGTAATCCAAGGTTCAAGTTTGTTTGCAGACCACTGTGCGGCTTGCCACGGTACCGAGGCCCAAGGTGCGATCAATTGGATGCAACCTAACGCTGCAGGCGTACGCGGTGCGCCACCTCTCAACGGCAGTGGCCACTCTTGGCACCACTCCCTTGCCGATCTCACCCACACAGTGATTAACGGGCGCGGCAATATGCCGTCATGGAAAGGCACCTTAACCCAGCATGAAATAATCTCTATTTTGGCGTGGACACAAAGCCAGTGGCCTGCCGCCACTTATAAGGCATGGTCGGAGGCACATCGATGACACAACCCAACTCTGCTGCAACTTTGTCCCCAGACAATGCTTACCGAAATGGCGCCATTATGGTAATTGTATGTGGTCTATTGTGGAGCACCGCTGGTATCGGTGTGCGTTATGTAGATGCCGCATCAGGTTGGCACATTGTATTTTTTCGGTCTATTGGCCTCGTCTTAACCATGCTTATGGTTATCGCATGGCGCAACAAAGGCAGCCTTGTGGCTCCGCTTAAACGCACCAGTCGCCTAAGTATTTTGGCAGGCCTATTTATGGGGGCCTCTTTCTTTGGCAATATTTTTGCCCTGCTACACACCAGCGTAGCTAACGTTACCTTTTTGTTAAGTGCCTCGCCGTTTATAGCTGCCTTGTTAGGGTGGATTATATTGGGTGAGCGGGTTAAAAAGCGGACTTGGGCCGCCATTGCCCTCACCAGTGTGGGCGTAAGCGTTATGGTAGGCAACGAGCTCAGTGGTGATGGCCTTGTGGGTATGGGGTTTGCCCTAATGATGGCTATTTGTTATGCCACGTTTAGCGTCATTATGCGCCGGGGCAAAGACAACGATATGCTTCCTGCAGCCCTAGTTGCCGGGCTGTTCTCAATGACCGTGGCCGCCCTCTCTATAGATGATTTCAGTATCAGTTGGAATGATTTAACCATTTGTTTAGCCCTTGGATTTTTTCAAATGGGTTTAGCTATGGCCCTGTTCATTACCGGCTCCAAACATGTACCCGCAGCAGAATTAACCCTATTAACCATGCTTGAGGTTATTCTCAGCCCGGTGTGGGTATGGCTAGCGTTTAACGAGCACCCTGGTTATTGGACCTTAGTAGGCGGTAGCATCATTATGTTGGGCGTCATGGTACAGGCCATTGGCGCACGCCGTAGACACCCTCAGCCACAAGTCTTTTAATTAACCCGAGGACTGGGTTTAAACCAACGTAGTCGATTAGCGTTGGTGACCACCGTGACCGACGACAAAGACATGGCTAAAGCCGCCAACATGGGGCTAAGTAACATGCCGGTGAGGGGAAACAACACCCCAGCCGCTATAGGAATACCCAAGGTGTTGTAAGCAAATGCACCCCATAAATTTTGCTTAATATTGCGCAAAGTCGCGTTACTTAACTCAATGGCATCGGCCACGCCATGCAACGAGCTGTTAAGCAAACACAAATCTGCACTTTCAATGGCTACATCAGTGCCTTGCCCCATCGCAAAACCCACATTAGCTTGGCTTAAGGCGGGCGCATCGTTAATACCATCACCCACCATAGCCACCACCTGGCCCATACCCTGTAACTGTTTGATTTTATTCAGCTTGTCTGTGGGCATTAGTTGTGCAGCATAGTCATCCACTGCGACCAAACCAGCTACATGTTGTGCCGTTGCCTTATTATCGCCCGTTAACATCATCACCTTAATGCCTTCGGCTTTAAGTCGCTTTATGGCATTAACACTATCTTGTTGCAGCGCATCTTCCAGCGCAAATGCACCTATTAATAGGCCTTTATGGGCCAACAATACCAGAGTACGGGCGGCCTTTTCCTGTGTTGCCAACCAACCTTGAGCCGAGGCTAGGTCAACCTGATGGGTTTGCATTAATTTCACATTCCCCATCATGTACTCATCACTCACCACCCCCATACCCTGCACTGCGCTAAAGTTTTTTATAGCGCTAGCAAGCAGTGCAGAATTAGATGTATTAAACCCAGCTTGTTGTTGGCAATAATCCACAATAGCCATGGCTATGGGGTGTTCTGATGCCTGCTCTATAGCGACAGCAATAGCCAAGCTTTGAACCTTGTCTGCGCCATTAAAAACCGCGTAGTCTTCTACGCTAGGATGGCCCTGGGTAATAGTGCCTGTTTTATCTAACACCACCCAATCAATCTTACTAGCCAGTTGCAACGCTTGCGCGTTACGCACTAACACACCCATTTGCGCCGCTTTGCCTACACCAATCATTACCGAAATAGGTGTAGCCAAACCCAAAGCACATGGACAAGCAATAATGAGCACTGCCACCGCACTGACCAAGCTATAGGTGAGCGCTGGTTGAGGGCCAAAGAAATACCACGCCAGTGCAGTTAACACCGCAATCACAATCACCACGGGCACAAAAATGGCCGCCACTTTATCAGCTAACTGGCTGATGGGCGGTTTACTATTTTGTGCTTGGCGAACCATTTCAATAATGTGGGCTAAGGCGGTGTCGCTGCCTACGCGTGTGGCCTCATAAATTACGCTACCTTGGCCATTTATAGTGCCTGCCACCAACTCGTCACCCACCTGTTTAATCACCGGCATAGGCTCACCAGTAAGCATGGCCTCATCAAAATAGCTTTCACCTTGTGTTACAACACCATCTACGGGTACTCGCTCTCCTGGTTTAATGCGCAACAAGTCCCCCACTTTAACTTGCACTATATTAACCTGTGCCTCATCTCCAACAATTTCACCACTACGCCCAACTAAACAGGCATGGCTAGGACGTAAGCCAAGCAGGTTTTTCAAACTAGATTGCGTTTTACTGCGAGCCCGCATTTCTAAGGCTTGGCCTAAGTTAACCAAGCCAATAATCATCACAGCGGCTTCAAAATACACTCCCCGTGCAGCCTCGGGAAAAATACTTGGCAGGTAAACCACTAAAATAGAATACAGCCAGGCGGCACTTGTGCCTATTGCAATGAGTGTATCCATATTGGCATGGCCAGACTTGAGGGCCTTAAAGCCGCTCTTATAAAAATGCTCGCCAGTCATCAACATCATTATTAAGGTCAGCCAACCAATGGCTCGAAGCAGTAGCGGGTCTGTTACTTCCATACCAAAGAACATCAAACCAAGGCCTAAACCCACCCCAAAAAATGCATACCAAGCACGGCGTATTAAAAGCTGTCGTAACTCCGTGGCTTGCTGTTCTTCAGCAAGCGCTGGGTCTAGGATTACCTTGGCATCGTAACCTGCATCTTGCACAGCCTTGATAAGCTGTTGGGCATCGCCACCGCTTATTTCTGCAGTACGGTTAGCGAAGTTAACTTGAGCAGCCTCCACTCCCGGTGCTTGGTTAAGCGCTTTTTCAATACGCCCCACGCAGCCTGCGCAGGTCACACCCGATAACGACAGCTGGGTTATTTTATCCTGTGTATTACTTGTCATGATGTTCAACCTCAGTCATAGGGGTGTGCCACTCTTCAATTAAATGACAGATACGGTGGCCATCTGGAACCCCATCCGGCATGCTTTGCCATTGCTCTAAAGCCTGCTGCATACGTTTCATTTGCGCCTCTAACATGCGTATTTTTTCCGCCACCAAAGGCACGCGTTGGCGCAGCATATCCCTCACCATTGGGCACGGCGAATCCCCCTTGGTGGTATGTTTCAATATGGCCTGTATATCTTTTAAGCTAAAACCCAAAGACCTAGATTGGCTGATAAAAGCCAATCGTTGTACCGCCTGTTGGTCAAATAACTGATAACCGTTTTGCGGATCACGCTGCGCTTCTAACAAACCCAAACGGCTGTAGTAGCGCACGGTTTCGGCACTTACTTTTGCGGTTTTGGCCAGCTGACTGACGGTTTTCATTATTTACCTCCAGCAATAACGCTTATCTTTGTGGTTTCTAAGCGCATTATAGAACCTAAGTGTTACACATAGGTCAAACTTTGGGTATTGGACCAAAGATCAACACTCGATTACGGGTTATTGAGGGAGTATAGGTATTCTGCCATGGCGGTTAAATCTTGGGGTGACATTTTGCTGGTAGTGTTGTCCAACACGTGGCTCATACTGCCCCCTAAAAAGTCACCCTCGGGCGTCATGCCAACCTCTAAAGCAAAAGTGATGTCATCTATATTCCACGCACCAAAAGCCGCTTGCGTTAAGTCGAGCAAGGCGGGGACTTTTTCACCGTCTGGGCCTTGCTCAGTACCCACCATGCCTACGCCCGACTGCAATCCACCGATAATGTTTCTGGGGGTATGGCACTGGGCGCAGTGACCAGGGCCATTAACAAGATAACTGCCTCGGTTCCAACTGGCACTCTTGTTAGGGTTTGCAAGCCATGGGTCTACGTCATTAAAAAACTTCCATACTCCTAACAAAACACGTTGATTAAAGGGGAAGCCCAAATCATGAGGCAAGGTGGGTTGAGATACCGGATCTTGCGCATCTAAGTAGGCTTTTAAATCTATCAAATCCTGCACGGGCATACTTGCGTAGGCGGTATAGGGAAATGCCGGATAATAGTGTCCTCCAGCCGGGCTTATCCCTTCGCGCATGGCTTTAACAAACTGAGCATCACTCCAGCCACCAATACCATATTGGGTGTCGGGTGTGATATTGGGGCTGAAAAAAGTTCCAAATGGCGTCACCAACTCCACATTCCCTGCCAAGGCTTGATCCTTAGTATGGCAAGACGCACAACCCCCAGTATTGAACACGTATTCGCCACGGGAAACCGACGCCTTTTGTGATTCGGCAAATGCGTTAGGCACAATGCCCAACAATAACAACAACCAATAACGAGACATGTTCATACGCCTATTTCTTCTTACGGTAGTCTTTATGGCAGGCTTTACAGCCACCACCCAACTTAACAAATTGCTTAATCATTGGCCGCAGGGCTGTGCCCTCCTCGGCCATTAACACCATTTTATCGGCGCTGGCCTTTGTGCTATCGGCCAAGCTCACAAAATCGTCCCATTGCTGCCAAATGAGTAAAGTAGATTCGCTACTCGCTTGAATTGATCCTACTGGAAACAAATCAACCAACATTGCACTGTGGTTGGCAATAATATTGCCCTTGGCTACAAACAATTGCGCATCGTACGCCTGCTTACCCTTCACAACATTCGCCATAACCTTCATCGCGTCGGCCATATCAGACATAGCATCCATACGCTGTTTAACCACGCCCGTCGCACCGCTATGGGCACTTGAGTATGAAAAACTTAACACACCTACAAGGGTTAATGCCAAATAGGTTATTTGCTTTATCCTGTTCATCATCATTATGTACCTTCTGGTTATCGCTTTGGGCTGATCGACTACTCAGCCCAAACAATTACATTTTATGAACCTTGGTTTCAATACCATTTTGTTGCTGCACTTCACGTATGAATTTCATCAAAAAAACCATGTCACCAAAGGCGACGTGCTGTTGGGGTGGCATATTGCCAAATTGCCAATGATGCTGACGAACTCCGCTGCGCACAGCTCGAATAAAGGCGACATTGGAATGATGGCCAGGGTTATAAATACTGTGAATTAATGGTGGTCCACCTGTGCCACCGGCAGCATCCACACCATGGCACGATGCGCAATTGGTATTGAACACCAGCCGGCCTTTGCTGGCCAAAGAAGATAAATTGCCTACCTCTACATCTACGTGGTTTGTTGTGTGGTCTGCATAAATAGGGGTTGCCAAAAGCAATGCTGATAATAAGTAAACTGCTAGCTTAAATTTAGGGTTCATTGTTGTGCCTAATAAGTTCTTACCAAGGTCATTGGAGTGTTTTTGAGCGCCCACGAAAAAGTGACGCGCCTAAGCAATGAGAGAAATTATTTAAGCAAGTTGGGGAGGTTGGGTGAACAGAGGTTGTATGTGTACTGTACTACTGAACTGGTAATTGTAATCAGGTAACGGCAGGCCCGTAAGCCCCACAACATGATAACCAGTAATTAAAGAGGTCATATTTAAGTGGCAACTAAAATGACTAAACAGCCCGTCACCCTTGGCGCCCATATCTTCACAGGTTTCCGCCATTGCCATGGTGCCTGCCGCCATGACCATTACTTCATGACCAGCGTTAGATACGGGAACATCTACACTAGCATAACTTTTGCCTACCGATAACAGCAGCAAACCAACAGCCAGCAAGGTGATAAGCATTCGACGCATAGACAAACTTAGGCACAAATAGTATGAAAGAACTCGCATCATACAACAACACGAGCCACTATCACCAACCCAGAGGTGTAAATTGAAGTAAATTGGCAACATTTGCTCACACGGCTGCGTTGCTCTAAGCTAAAGCGACCTTTTAATCCGTGAACCACAGCATATGAAACAGCTATTAATCACCGGTGCCAACCGTGGCATTGGGCTAGAATTTACGCAACAATATTTAGCTAATGGTTGGCGCGTGTACGCCACCTATCGCAACGAAACCGGGGACGCACTGACTGCATTAGACTGCGAGCAGCTGACCATGCTGCCGTTAGATGTCACCAATGACGCCAGCATATCGGCCCTACAAACACAGCTTGATGGTGTGGAACTGGACTTAATCATTAACAACGCCGGAATTTATGGACCAAGGCAGCAAGCATTAAGCACCGTGTCTAGGCAGCAATGGCTAGAAGTGTTCAACGTCAACAGTGTAGCACCGCTGCTAATAGCCCAAGCTTTGCACGGCAATCTAGTGACCAATAAGGGCACTTTTGCCGTCATCAGTTCGAAGATGGGCAGTATCGACGATAACGACAGCGGCTCTCTTTACCTTTATCGCTCTTCCAAAACGGCTGTTAACCAGGTGGTTAAAAGCTTGTCTATTGATTTGACCGAAATGGGCATTAAAGTGGTGGCGTTGCACCCAGGCTGGGTACGCACGGATATGGGAGGCCCCAATGGCCTTATTGATACATCCACAAGTGTGAATGGCCTGCGACAAGTATTGAAGAAGGTAACAACTAAGGATAGCGGCCACTTCTTTAACTATGATGGCACTGAAATTCCTTGGTAAGCAAAGCGCGGAAGTTGCTCGGAACCAACCTCCACAGTTTCCATAAACATTTTTAAAGGCCTAACCCATAAGCCTCTCTCACCGTATAAGGCACGGTAAAGCACCAGTTCTTCATCCGTTTCTGAATGGCGTACCGTGTCGATGACTTGGTACGCAGCCCCTTTATAATGTCGGTATAACCCTGTTTTTATCATCTGTGTCACCTGCACTTGACTCAACTCCTTAATATGCGGGTACAATACCCTTATCTAGTTTCTTTGCAACGTTTTATTATGTCCATCAACGTAGGTATTAACGGCTGTGGCCGCATGGGGCGCCTTATTTTACGCGCCGCATGGCAGTGGCCCGAGTTTAATTTTATTCAACTTAATGACCCCGCTGGTGATGCCTCCACCACGGCTCATTTGCTCAAATTTGATTCCATTCATGGCACTTGGAACGCGGCAATTAAGGGCCACAACAAGGCCATCACTATTGACGGGCACCGCCTTGTTTACACGCAAAATACCAGTACAGAATCGAGCGACTGGAGCAAATGCCATTTAGTCATAGAGGCCAGTGGCCAATTTAAAACCAAGGCCCTGTTGCAAGCCTACTTAGACCAGGGCGTTAAACGTGTGTTAGTGACCGCACCGGTAAAACAAGGGGGTGTCCTAGACCTTGTGGTTGGGGTGAATCACACACAATACCAGCCCCAACTACATCAGTTAGTAACGGCCGCATCCTGCACCACCAATTGCCTTGCCCCTGCCATAAAAGTGCTCCATGAAGCACTGGGTATCCGCCACGGCTCCATGACCACCATACACGACATCACCAACACCCAAACCATACTCGACGCTCACCATAAAGACTTGCGGCGCTCTAGGGCTTGTGGCATGAGTTTGATCCCTACCACCACAGGTTCGGCAACCGCCATTACGCACATTTTTCCCGACTTAAAAGGCAAGCTTAACGGCCACGCCGTAAGGGTGCCCTTAGCCAACGCATCACTGACAGATTGCGTGTTTGAAATGCAACGTGAAACCAGTGTGGAAGAGGTCAATGGGTTACTTCAGGCGGCAGCAGAATCTGGTGCACTGAAGGGTATTTTGGGTTTTGAACAACGTCCGTTGGTGTCTATTGATTACCGTACAGATCCACGTTCCTGTATTGTTGACGCATTGTCCACCATGGTGATTAACGGCACTCAGGTTAAGCTTTATTTGTGGTACGACAATGAGTGGGGTTACGTTAATCGCGCCGCTGAACTGGCCCGATACATCTGCGCAAGCGATCACTAATGCAGCATGCCAGCGGCGATAGCAGCCTAAGACAATATGCCATTATCACCGGTAATTACTGGGCCTTTACCCTGACCGACGGTGCCTTGCGCATGTTGGTGGTATTGCATTTTCACAGCTTAGGATACAACGCCTTACAAATCGCCTTAATGTTTATTTTTTATGAACTATTTGGGGTAGTCACCAACTTATTAGGCGGCTACCTGGGAGCCCGTATCGGCCTTAACCGCACCATGAATATAGGTTTGGGTTTACAGCTGCTAGCCCTGAGTATGTTATTAGTTGGTCCGAATTTTCTCACGGTAGTATGGGTTATGGCGGCCCAAGCCATTTCTGGCATCGCCAAAGACCTCAATAAAATGAGCGCTAAAAGCGCCGTTAAAGTTTTACGACCAGCACAAAATAGCACCAAGCTTTACCGCTGGGTGGCGCTACTTACAGGGTCAAAAAATGCCTTAAAAGGTGGCGGGTTTTTTCTGGGTGGCGTGTTGCTAAGCCTGTATGGATTTTACACCAGCATTGTCATTATGCTCATTGGCCTTGGGGCAGTTTGGTTACTCAGCCTTAAGTACCTGAAAGCAGACTTAGGGCGCAGCAAGCAGCCGCCAAAAATCACTCAAATTTTATCTAAAAACACTGCCATTAACCGGCTTAGCAGCGCCCGCTTGTGTTTATTTGCTGCACGTGACGTATGGTTTGTGGTGGCTCTACCGGTATATCTTGCGCAGCAACTTGGCTGGGCCTTTTGGCAAGTGAGCGGGTTTTTAGCCGCCTGGATTGTAGGCTATGGTTTGGTACAAATGATAACCCCTGTGTTAACTAAAAAAGTCCATCACACTCACCCATCGGGCACTTTGCGCTATGCCCACCAAACGGCATTTAGGTGGCAAGTGGCCCTGCTTTTAGTGCCCCTCGCCATCGCCTTTGGGTTGCATTTTTATTGGCATAATGCCGCCGTACTGGTGCTGGGATTAGCAATTTTTGGTTTTGTGTTTGCGGTTAATTCAAGCCTTCACAGCTATCTGATTCTGGCCCTTGCCAAAACAGACGAAGTGGCTTTGGACGTGGGATTTTACTACATGGCCAACGCCGCTGGACGGCTATTAGGCACCTTGCTTTCTGGCTGGGTATTTTTGCAATTTGGGTTGATTGCCTGTTTGGTGTTGTCTACTATCTTGGTATCAGGCGCCGCTTATATTACTCGCACCATGGCTAGGTCAGCCTAACTATACCCAGGATAATCTTGCCTTCTAAATCACTAGAGGTACGGTTTGAGTACCCGTAGAGACGGAGGGTAATACGCTTGTCATGACTTCGTGAAGTGCCTCCACACAAGGCCAATATGCACTCCCCGTACGAGCTAAAAATCCAATCTCACGGGCTTGTTTAGGTTCCGTAATAGGAATATAAACAATTCTATCTTCGCCATGGCTAATCCAGGCTTCCATACTTAACTGAGGAACCAAAGTCGCACCATTTCCAGCCGACACCATATATCTCAAGGTTTCTAAACTTGCTCCTCTAAACGCTTGAGATTGGCTCTTAAGCTGACATAGCTGTTGGGCTTGATCTGCTAAACAATGGCCTTCTTGTAACAAAATCAACTCCGCCCCCATCTTGTCGCTCAACAATTGTGTTCGAGTCACCTGAGTTCTATGTGCCCATTCATGCTCACGGCCTACTCCCAGCCAAAGCTGCTCCCTCCATAAACTAAGGCTACGCAAACCCGCTTGTGCCTGGGGTAATACTAAAATGCCAACATCAATATCCCCGTTTCTCAGTTGACGCAACAATTCAGCGGTTTCTAACTCATGTAATTCAATTTTTAGTTCCGGCAACAATGCACCCACCCTCGCTCCGGTCTTGGCCATCAAATAAGGTGCAAGAGACGGAATTACGGCAAGTTTTAGACGCCCCGTAAGAGGTGTATTAGATGTTCTGGCAAGCTCTTCCACTTCATGAGCCTGTAACACCATAGCTTTTGCTCGTTGAGCAATTTCTAAACCCACATGGGTTAAAATCACTCTATTGCTACCACGCTCTATAAGCTGAACCCCTAATTGATGTTCCAGCTTTTTGAGCTGGCCACTTAATGTAGGCTGGCTCACATGGCAGGCCGCTGCAGCCTTACCAAAATGGCGCAGCTCATTCAACGAAACAAGATAACTGAGGTCCTTAAGGCTTAACATGTGATTGGAATTACCTATTAGAAATTATAATTATAACGATTATACAAATAATACTCAGTGCTGCACACTAGGTCCATCGGCTGCAGTAAATTGTCGATTAGCTAAACACAAGTTCGCAACTGAGCATTTGTACAAATAGGAGCACGACCAATGAACACAGGAATTTCAGTACCCCAAATCACCTTTAAAACCCGCGTGCGCGACGCCATTATCGGCGGCGACAATCCGTTTCGCTGGCAAGACCTCACCACCGATGACATTTTTAAAGATAAAAAAGTAGTCGTATTTTCCCTACCTGGCGCTTTTACGCCCACTTGCAGCACCATGCAAGTACCCGGTTTTGAAGCGGCTTATAAAGAACTAAAACAACTTGGCATAGACGAAGTGTATGTGTTGTCGGTTAACGACACCTTTGTGATGCGTAAATGGATGCTCGATCAAGGCATTAAAAACATTAAATTCATCCCCGATGGCAATGGTGAATTCACCCGTCAAATGGGCATGCTAGTAGACAAGCACAATATAGGCTTTGGCCCTCGCTCATGGCGCTATGCTATGGTGGTTGATAATGGAGTGGTTGAGCATTGGTTAGAAGAGCCCGGCCGTGAAGACAATCATGGCGCCGACCCTTTTTCTGTGAGTTCTGCAGAGTCCGTGCTGGCTGCCATAAAGTCCTAAGCAAGGGTGTCAGAGTATGTATACACCCTAATCCCTAGATAGAAAACACTAAAACTCAGGAAGCCTTGGCTGTATAATGGTTTGTGACAAAACGCACCAACACCCAATGGGTGATACAGACAAGGCTTACGATGATTCTACCTCATAAACTCGCA
>JAQRMV010000017.1 GCA_028598985.1 Gammaproteobacteria bacterium | reverse complement strand
CTTCCATTTCAATCTGGTCTTCTTTTGCCATTAAAGCCTCAAGGTTTATTACTAAATTTAGGGTAATACATTGCGCGACATTATGCCGCAATCATCTATAAAAAGCGAGAAAAACACTTATGTTCATACTTCGTATGGTTCTAGTGTCTTCCAAATTAAGCCTTCAAACACCTGTAATGGCTTATATTCTGCTTTATAGGCCATTTTCTGACAATCCTTTATCCAATAACCAAGGTAAACATATTGCATTTTTTGCTTGCTAGCCCATTGAATTTGCCACAAAACAGCGAGCCGGCCTAAACTTCTGGCATCATGGGCAGGGTCAAAAAACGTGTAAATAGCCGACACCCCTTTGGACAACAGGTCTATTACAGCAACGGCCAACAATTGTTGATCTAGCCTAAAACAGACAAACTGAGTATGACTTGATGGTGGCGATTGACAAAGAAAACTTTCAAATTGCTCACGGGACGGCGGATACATATCACCGTCGCTGTGGCGAAGGTTAATATAAGTTTCATATAGATTGTATATTTCGTCACTATTAGAAGGGGCTTCAAAGGTGACTTCTAAATCTTTGTTGCGATTAATTACACGCTTTTGGTTTTTGCTTAAACTAAATCCAGCTAAAGGCACTCGCACAGACTTACATTCATTGCAGTCATCGCACCAGGGCCGATATATATGGCCACCACTACGCCTAAAACCCAAATCTGTGAGTTGCATGTAACTTGACTCATCCATCGCTTGATCTGGGCTTAAAAAAATAGACCGAGACTGGCGATTATCTAGATAACTGCAATCATGCTCTGGGGTTGGGTAAAATACTAAGTTATTAATATCGATTAAAGAAGAGATGAAAAACCACCATAACAATTAGAAAGAGGCGTAGGCATTAATTAGACTTTACCACCAGTTCCCAAGCACTATCCACTCCATAATGAAGATTCTGCTGGAGATAAGTTTGAAACTTAGGCATGTCAATTTCTGAAGCGCCCAGACTCGCTAAATGAGGCGTGTGCATTTGGCAATCAATCATCACAAAATCCCACTTTTCAAGCTGCCTTGCAAGTTGTACAAATGCCAGCTTAGACGCATTATCGGCTCTGCTAAACATAGACTCACCAAAAAACATACGGCCTAAGGCAAGCCCATAAAGACCACCTACTAATTCACCGCCATCCCACACTTCCACACTATGGGCGTAACCTGCATGGTACAGCTGGGTATACGCTTGTTGCATGGCAGGCGTGATCCAACCATCATCACTGGGTTGTCCGTCTCTATGAATAGAGCCACAGGCTTTTACTACTCGTTCAAAAGCATAGTCAAAAGTAACATTAAAATGGGTCTTTCTTAGGAACTTTGCCATGCTCTTAGATACGTGTACTTGTTCTGGGCAAACCACCATACGAGGACTAGGTGCCCACCAAAGAATCGGATCTTGCTCAGAAAACCACGGAAATATTCCTTGTTGATAGGCGCTCAGCAATCTTGGCACAGACAAGTCGCCACCTACGGCCAATAAACCTGGAGGATCGTTTACTGCCTCAAAAACAGAAGGGAACCAATAGTCATCATCCGCCAGTTGATATACGGGCATAAATTAGATACACCTTATTTTATTTTTGCTTAAACACACTGTTTTGTGTCTCTTTACTGGATTCATTGTGCATGAGAAAAGCTCGACGTAGGGCCAATTATATTACGCCTCTCTACGCTTAACTATGCGTCAAGGGTTTTTTTGTGCTATCAGTAATAACATCAAACCTAATAACTCTCTAATAACTCTGAACTAAGCCACTATGGGGCTTGGTTCAATAATCAGGATTGCGTATCATAGGCTAAGTATGGTTAACCGAATACATCGACAAGGAAAACATTCAGTGGTCGCTAACAATCCACGAAAATCATCAAAATCTACCAACGGTCTTACATCGAACTGGGTTCAAAGATTAAGCTGGCGCGGCTATCATCTTGCTCTTTTGGCATTTAGTGCCTATCTACTGGTGGTTTTAGCCACCTTCGACGCAAGTGATCCAACCGCCACCCAAACCTTTGGTGTATCAAATGTTCATAATGCGGGAGGCACGTTTGGGGCCATATTAGCCGATTTGTTTTTTTGGGGCCTAGGTTTAGTTGCCTATCTTATTCCGTTATTGCTTATGCAATATGAAATTAGGCGTTTTATTGGCCACTCTAGCGATAACAAAAATACAAATATTTGGTTAAAAGCCCTCACTTTGTGCGCTTTGATGATTGCCGCATGTGTTTATACCTCTATCCACATTTCAAACACTACACTTATGTTCCCCCAGGGCAGCGGTGGTTTGCTGGGCCTCACCCTGGGTTTATCACTACACCACACATTAGGTATGACGGGGACCAATATACTAGTTTTAACGACACTGATACTTGCCATTAGCCAATTTTGGCAGTTACGTTGGGGCATGATCACAGAAACAATTGGCCGACACAGTGTGTATTGGTATCAACACTTACGCCAAATTTTGTTTGGTGAAGCCAACAAAACACAACAACTTAACCAGCAAAAGAAGCAGGCCATTCAACAAAATTTGTATTCTGACCCAAACCGTAAGACACCTTGGCATGCGGTCATTACCATAAGAACTAAACACTTTAAAGACTCAATAGGCAGTTTGTTCGCTTTCAAATCCAAATCAAAGCCTAAATCAGAACCCGTTATGAATAAGTCTACAGCCGTTAATACCTCGGCGCCACAGACTCAAGCAGCACAAGACATAGGCATAGGTAGCACTGACGTAGATTTTAGCGCCGATGATGTGGCCGCAGCACTTGATAGGCCAACAGCCGCTCCTATATCCAAGCCAGCTCCGACTCCAATGCCAACAACCCCTAAACCTGTTGTTAAACCCGCACAAAATACAGCGAACATGGATACTGCTCCAACAAAATCTGTGAAAATTGTGCCTTTGTCAGAAACCCATAAACAAGACACGGGGTCATCACAGGCAGAGCAAGATGGAAAGGTGATTAAACACAAGAGCCTACCGTCTGTTAGCTTGCTAGACCCTCCCAGTGTGAGCCTTAATCCTGCTATTACTGCTGAAGAACTGACTCAATTGAGCGAGTTATTAGAAGCTAAGCTACTCGATTTTGGGGTTGTAGCAGAAGTGGTAGAAGTGAATCCAGGGCCCGTAATTACTCGTATTGAGATACAGCCAGCACCCGGCACAAAAGTAAGCAAAATCAGCAACCTTTCTAAAGATTTAGCGCGCTCCATGGCTGTGATGAGTGTTCGTGTGGTTGAAGTGATCGCAGGAAAATCCGTTATTGGCATTGAAATACCTAACCAACATCGAGAAATGGTGCGAATTAGCGAAGTAATTGGAAGCAAACCTTATTTATCCTCTACCAGCCCACTAACGCTCACTTTAGGCAATGACATTGCCGGCAAACCCGTAGTGGTAGATCTTGCTAAAATGCCACATCTGTTGGTAGCGGGCACCACAGGTTCAGGTAAGTCTGTGGGCGTTAATGCCATGATCATGAGCATCTTGCTCAAGTCCACACCAGATCAAGTACGTATGTTGCTGGTTGATCCTAAAATGCTGGAATTGTCTATCTATGACGGTATTCCCCACCTTTTAGCGCCGGTTATTACCGACATGAAAGAAGCTGCGGGTGGGCTACGTTGGTGTGTAGCAGAAATGGAGCGCCGCTACCGCTTAATGGCGTCTCAGGGGGTAAGAAATTTAGCTGGATTCAATGCTAAAGTCACCGCTAATGATCCTATCTTAGACCCTATATGGGTACCCGATGAGGCCAACGGCGAAAACGTAGACGACCGGCCTTATTTACAAACATTGCCCTATATCGTTGTGGTAGTGGATGAATTTGCCGATATGATTATGGTGGTGGGCAAAAAGGTAGAAGAACTTATTGCCCGTATTGCTCAAAAGGCTAGGGCGGCAGGCATTCATCTTATCTTAGCCACCCAACGGCCATCCGTTGATGTAATCACCGGACTCATTAAGGCCAACGTCCCTACTCGAATAGCTTTCCAAGTGAGCTCAAAGATAGACTCGCGTACCATTTTAGATCAGGGTGGCGCAGAAAGCCTCTTGGGTCATGGCGACATGTTGTACCTGCCCCCAGGTAAAAGCACTCCAGAGCGAGTGCATGGCGCTTTTGTAAGTGATGACGAAGTACATCGAGTGGTAGAGGCATGGAAGCAACGTGGCGAACCACAATTTATAGAAGCCATCGTTGAGGGTAACTATGATCAAGAAGCGGGCTTTGGCTTAATTTCATCGGAAGGCGCCTTTGAAGAAGACCAGGATCGTTTATACGACGAAGCGGTAGCATTTATTACAGAAACCCGTAGGGCTTCCATCTCTTCTGTACAGCGTAAATTTAAAATTGGCTATAACCGAGCAGCCCGTATGATTGAAGCCATGGAAGCCGCCGGTGTTATTTCTTCTCCTGCACACAACGGCAGCCGTGACGTTTTAGCACCACCGCCACCTCGTGATTAGGCCGAGATCAAACAAGGATTTATCATGCGTTTAGCTGCTTTTGTTCTAAGCATTACTATAGCTACCTCTAGTTGGGCACAGACCGCTGCTCAATCATTGGGCCAGCAGTTGGGCCAACAGAGCAATATTGAGGCTGATTTCGTGCAATACATATTAGATGCTAGCGGCAGCCGCCTACAAGAAACACACGGCCACATGGTACTGGCAGCGCCAAATAAATTTTGGTGGAAAACCGAAGACCCATTTGCACAACTTTTAGTCAGCAATGGTAAACAGTTGTGGGTTTACGATGCCGACTTAGAACAAGTCACCGTTCAAACCCTAGACCAAAAAACCACCAACACACCTGCATTATTACTCAGCGGTAATGGCAATAATATTGATACCGAATTTAATGTGGTGATGAAGCGCGCAGAAGGAGGGCTCGTTTATTATCGCCTTACACCTAAAGACCCAGCAAGCCTTTATCAAATTCTGCGCCTCAACTTCAAGCACAATCAGCTGTTAGAAATGCAGTTAGAAGACACCATGCAACAAAAAACCAGCCTAAGCTTTAAAAATATGGTATTTAACCCTGCATTAGCCGATGGTCTGTTCGAATTTGTTATTCCGCCAGACACCGACGTTATCAATATGGATCCGCTTTGATAAACGACCTGTTTCCCCAGCAATCTAGTGGTTCTCAACCCCTAGCAAACCGTATGCGTCCGCAAACGTTAGATGAGTATGCCGGGCAATCCCACTTATTGGGTGAGGGCAAAAGCCTTGGTAGGGCGCTCACTCAAGGGCTTTTGCACAGTATGATTTTGTGGGGACCACCGGGAGTAGGAAAAACCACCCTTGCACGCTTAATGAGTCATGTTAGCGATGCTCATTTTATGACTCTTTCTGCGGTAATGTCTGGTGTTAAGGATATACGAGCAGCGGTACAAGAAGCGCAACAAATACGGGCCCAGTCTGGCCGTGATAGTGTGTTATTCGTAGATGAAGTTCACCGCTTTAACAAGTCTCAACAAGATGCCTTTTTGCCGTATATCGAAGATGGCACCTTTATTTTTATAGGGGCCACCACAGAAAACCCAGCCTTTGAGCTCAACAACGCATTAATGTCCCGCTCTAGGGTTTATGTTTTAAAATCATTGTCCGAAACAGAGCTTAATCAATTATTAGACCAGGCCATCACCGATGTAGACCGAGGCTTAGGCAAGCTTAACATTTCTATAGCAGCTCCCCAGCGCAAACTATTACTTCAAGCTGCAGATGGAGATGCCCGTCGTTTACTTAATTTATTGGAAATTGCCAGCGATCTTGCAGACACACAAAACCAGCACCTAGTGATTGATAATAGTGTGCTGGAACACGTGTTACAAACCAGCCCAAAACGGTTTGATAAAGGCGGCGATATTTTCTACGACCAAATTTCTGCGTTTCATAAATCGGTTCGTGGTTCTGACCCAAGTGGCGCACTATATTGGCTAGCACGTATGATTGATGCAGGCTGTGATCCGCTTTATATTGCCCGCCGCCTACTGGCCATTGCCTCTGAAGATATAGGTAATGCCGATCCTAGAGCACTACAAGTTGCAGTGAACGCATGGCAAGTGTTTGAACGGGTAGGGCCGGCAGAAGGCAACAGAGCAATAGCCCATGCCGCCGTATATTGCGCTTGTGCTGCCAAGAGCAATGCCGTAGACACCGCTTTTAAGGCGGCTATGGCGCTGGCTCGTGACGAACCAGGATACGACGTACCCAATCATCTACGCAATGCACCCACAAGCCTTGCCCAATCATTAGGTCACGGTGCTGATTACCGATATGCACACTTAGAACCCTTGGCTTTTGCGGCAGGCGAAAGCTACCTGCCAGAAGAGTTAGCTCACCATGTTCTCTACCACCCAACAGACCGTGGTATGGAAGGTAAAATCGCTGAAAAGTTAGAAAAATTAGCTAAACTGAACCAAAATAGTGAGCAACAGCGTTATAAATAGCCCGTTATGTAAGTTATAATGGTGGTTAATTTGAAGTAGGGGGAATCCAATCGTGGGGCAGTTAATAGCTATCGCCTGTGGCGGCGCAATAGGCGCTTTGGGCCGTTTTGGTCTGCACCAATGGTTGACGCCGCTCTACAATGGCCGCTTTCCTTTGGCTATTTTTGTAGCCAATTCTATAGGTTCACTATGTTTAGGTTTAGTGTACGTATTGATCGTAGAAAAAGGCCTGTTACCTGAAGCTTGGCGCCCATTTTTAGTGGTGGGTTTACTGGGTGCATTCACCACCTTTTCCACCTTTTCACTCGACACCTTACGCCTGATTGAACAGGGTGACTGGCCTATAGCCCTAGGCAATATATTTGCCAATGTAACCGTGGGTTTAGTTGCAGCCTTTGTGGGTATGCAGTTAGGCCGCTGGCTATAAATTTTTAGATTTTTCACCCCCGATACTGAGTATCGATTTATTGTAGGAATACCCAATGTTAGACCAAAAATTGGTTCGTAATACCCCACAAGAAGTGGCTGATAAGCTTGTTAAAAAAGGTTTCACACTTGATGTGGCTATGTTGAGCCAGTTAGAAGAATCGCGCAAGCAATTGCAGGTCGACACAGAAAATCTACAAAGCCAGCGCAACTCCAAGTCCAAAGAAATTGGTAAGCTTAAAGCACAAGGTCAAGACACGACACAGATCATGGCAGAAGTTGGCGCATTTGCAGCTCAACTAGACGACAAAAAGAACCAATTAAAAGTGGTTCAAGACAGCCTCAATACAATGTTTATGGAAATGCCAAACATTCCCCATGACAGTGTGCCAGAAGGCGCGGACGAAGAAGACAACCAAGAGGTTTTAGTGTGGGGTGAGAAGCCCACCTTCAACTTTGAAATAAAAGACCACGTTGACCTAGGCGAATCCCTAGAGGGTTTAGACTTTGGTGCAGCCATCCAGATAACCGGCGCCCGTTTTATGGTGCTTAAAGGTGAGCTGGCCCGTTTGCACCGCGCCTTGATCCAATTCATGCTTAATACCCACATCCATGACCATGGTTATGAAGAAGTCTATGTGCCTTATTTGGTGAATGCCGACTCATTGCGTGGCACCGGCCAGTTACCAAAATTTGAAGAAGACTTATTTAAAGTACCCGGCGAACGCGATCTTTACCTTATTCCTACCGCTGAAGTTCCAGTCACCAACTTGGTACGCGAGCAAATAATTGACGCCGACAAACTGCCATTACGTTTCACTAGCCATACCCCATGTTTCCGGAGCGAAGCGGGGAGTCATGGCCGTGATACCCGAGGTTTAGTACGCCAGCATCAATTTGAAAAAGTAGAAATGGTGCAAATGGTTAAACCTACAGAATCTACGGCAGCCCTAGAAGAGCTAACAGGGCATGCAGAAGCGATACTTAAGGCACTAGGCCTAGCTTACCGAAAAGTTATCTTATGTGGCGGAGATCTAGGTTTCTCAGCCGTTAAAACCTATGACTTAGAAGTATGGCTACCGGGGCAGGACAAATATCGTGAAATTTCTTCTTGCTCAAATATGGGGGACTTTCAAGCTCGTCGTATGCAAGCAAGGTGGCGCAACCCAGAAACGGGGAAACCCGAATTATTACATACATTAAACGGTTCAGGTTTGGCAGTAGGCCGTACCTTACTTGCCATTTTAGAAAATTATCAGCAACAAGACGGCAGCGTTATTGTACCCGACGTATTAGTGCCTTATATGGGCGGCATTACCCAATTAACTAAAGGCAATTAGCTGGGCGAGGCAAGCCTGCAATTTTAGCCGCTAATTTTGCAGGACTGTCTGGAAATAGGGTTAATAGATGAATACTATTGCCTTTTTCAGAGCTTACTTTTTGTTTTACTATTTTTACAAGTATACGCATAGCAGGGGAGATTCCTGTGTCGGCGTAAAAATCCCGTAGAGCATTAATCACTTCCCAATGTTCATGGGTCAAAACTATCCCTGTGGTTTGTGCCAACCAGTCGGCAACTTCTGGGCTCCAGTCGTTTAAGTGCTTTAAATAACCGTCTTTATCCGTTTCTAACTGCATATTACCAGCTCATTGAAGAGGCGTAAGACGCAGTTAAATGAACCAACTCTGCCATATCAATTCCTGTCATTGGGTCTGCTATGGAAAGGCCACGCTCTAATGCATGACAGTGCATCACATAAGTTGAACGTCCATTAAAGCGGCTTAAACCTTGGCCTAAAAGCACATAAACACCATCGTCCATAAACACATAGCCATCATCGGCACTGCTACGTTGCAAAAGGTGCGTTAAGGAGGTTTCATCGAGATGCTCTGATACCATGTGTAAAATAGCCATGATTAAAACACCATGTGCTGGTCGTATTGTGCACATAATTGTGCAATATCGCTGCGAGGAAGCACTTTTACAGGCAAACTAAGCTGGTCAGGCGTTAACCCTAACTTTTGTAAAGATTCTTGCTCTACCCACAAATGATTAATGTCATACATGTCTAAAGCGCTCATGATTTTACCAATGTGTTTGTGAGAAGCGGGGGATTTAACCGTAGGTAACAGCTGTAAAACCCCGTCATCAATAAACAATAGTGCCGGTTGCTGTTCAAATGCAGCCAGCACCAAAGCAATATCTAAGGATTCCTTAGCAGAGGTTAAGCCGTATGGTGTATGGCTTAAAGTAACTAAACAAGGCATATATCAGCTTCCAAAACTCACTAATCGATCACTCTGTGAACAAGCATCGGCCAACTGACCCAAACCAACAAGTGTGAAGTGCGTGGCCAAACTAGCTGCATCCAACTCGTAGCGATCAGCTTCTTGAGCATCAACAATGCCTGATTGCAAGGCAGCAGCAATACATACACCTAGCTCCACGTCATGTTCTTGAGCCAATTGTTGCCACTGTTGGGTGAGATTTAGCTCATCTTGAGGCATGACACGCAGGCCAGAAGCCAGGTGAACCCCTTGCTGATAGAAAAACACCCTTAGCAGGGTATGACCTTGAGCCAAAAGCGCTTGAGTAAACTGCAATGCAGACAGCGCTTGGCTTTGCTGCTTCGGACCGCAGCGCACAACAACGGTGTAGGCTAGCGGAGTCATTAAGGGGCTAGGGTTATGCATATACAAAAACCCCGCCAAAAGGCGGGGCTGCGTGTTCAATTAGCAACATAGCCAATAAATTAATCATCGCTGCTCAGCGCACCTGTGAGATGTAACAACATCATAAACAAATTGTAGATATTCAGGTACAGGCTCACGGTCATCATCACGTAGTTAGTTTCACCACCATTAACCATACGGCTAGTGTCATACAAGATGAAGCCAGAGAACACCAATACACCCACAGCACTGATGGCTAATGACAATGCAGGGATAGCAAAGAAAATATTGGCTACCGAAGCAATGATCACAAGAATCAGACCAATCATCAAAAAGCCGCCCATAAAGCTAAAATCTTTACGGCTAGACACTGCGTAAGCTGATAAACCTAAAAAGGTAATACCGGTCATCGCTAAAGCTGTGATAACAATATCACCGCCATTGGCCATACCTAAGTAAAAGTTAACGATAGGGCCAGCTGTATAACCTAAGAACCCCGTAAAGAAGAACACCAAAGGAATAGACCAAACGGAGTTTTGGAATTTTTGCAAAGCAAACAAGGTACCAAACAACACCACCAATTGCAGAATCCAGCTCACCGGTGCTGCATTGCTTGCGATGGCAATAGTTGCAGTGACGGCACTAAAGATAAGCGTCATAGAGAGTAGGGCGTAGGTATTACGCAATACTTTGTTAGTAGCTAAAGCAGACTCTTGAGCACTACTAGAAAACTGAATTTGATCTTGCATGAGTATTATCCTCGTTTAAACAATAACGATTATTGTAATCTAACTAGCTTGAGAAGCTAGGAAATTTACGCAAAATTTCGTAAAAATCTCTAGATACAACAACTTAACTGGATATATGGGGTGGGCTGGCATCATTTTCAAGGATTTTAACCTCTATATTTTCTTTTAGTGACCCTACAGGCACTTTGAAGGTCTGGTATAAAAAGCGTATACTATCCCTTCGCTTTAATGAACGAGTTGATAGATCAATGCCAGTTTCTCACGCACAATTTAACATCGGTCAAGTAGTGCAGCACAAGCATTACGGCTTTCGTGGTGTTGTGTTTGATATTGATTTTGAATATTCGTTAGATGAAAAATGGTACCAAGAGGCTTGCAAAGCTATGGCTAGCCTCGGTCAGCCTGCCATTGAAAAGAAACAGCCGTTTTACCATCTTCTAACAGACGGCAGCGCACACGAATCATACGTTTCGCAGCAAAACCTCTGTGCCGCAGAAAATATTGCCCCTGTACAGCATGCTGGCTTAGAAGCCTTGTTTACCTTATCGAATGGACAGTATATCCATCGCTACAGCGTTAACTAGCCCAGCTAATAAATTCACAACTTACTTAATTTAACGGAAATCATAATGATTGACTCATACACACTCGTATATTTATTAGCTGGCTTGGCCGTAGTGCTAAGTTGCGCAGCATTGCCAATAATTGGCGCTAAGTTCCTGCGTAAGTTTATGGCACAAGATGCCGCAGCAGCGGAGATGACGGGCAAATAAACCAGCCTTTTTGTACAAAACCAGCTCTACGGCAACGTTCAGCTGGTTTTTTTATGCATTAAAATTAATACGTTTTACCAAGCCGCGGACTAAAGCTTGCTGCTCATTAGATAATAACGCCATATTAAGTAAAAGCTCAGCCTGATCATCGTCGGCATAAAAATAAGGTATCGGCACTTCTAGCACTAAAGCTAAGCTGGTCAGCGTATTATAGTCTGGCACATGTTTACCACGTTCATATTGATTCATACGCGCACTGGCAGACGTAGAATCGATGCCTGCAGCGATACCCAGACTGCGCTGAGATAGCTCACGGGCAACTCGAGCTTGTTTAAGACGCTTAGGCACAGGACAGAAAGCTTCCGCAGCTGTGTTTCTAGAAATTGTTTTAGCCAAGTTAATTCTTCAGATATGACAGAGGGTGAGTGTGCTAAGTATACCCACAGGGCTATTTTTAATCTATATATAACTTCGCATAATGTATATTATGTTAAATTGTATATTATCTAAGGATAATACGTACCTTTAAAGCAAAGTAAGCACACACATCAAATAACTACAGACATAAAACAAGCTAAGGATTTAGATAACCTCACAGATGCTCTATACTTCACCGCGAGCCTTATTCTGGCTACTAAAACCTGCCCTGGGCTATAAGGAAATATTACGACTGTGAATCAGCGCCGAGAACATCAAATCAATTGGATTCTATTGCTAAGCCTTGTGGCCTTGTGGGGAACTTCCTTTTTAGGCATTAAAGTAAGCCTACAATCCTTTACGCCAGATCAAGTAGTGGTATTACGTTTATCTATTGGTGCCGCCGTACTGCTAGTGTTTATGTTAGCGCGAGGCAAACGCTTACCCAGCGAACCAGTTTCTTGGTTTCATTTCGCCCTTATGGGGCTGATAGGCAACGTATTACCGTTTTGGTTCATCGCCAAGGGGCAAATGTTTGTCACATCGGGCATGGCCGGATTATTAATGGCTATCATGCCGCTAATGACGTTAATTTTGGCGCACTTCTTTATCGCCGACGAAAACCTTAACCGCAACAAATTGTTGGGTTTTGTATTTGGCATTAGTGGCATTACACTCATTCTGGGGCCCACTATCTTGGGCTCGGAAAACAGTTTAATAGGATGCTTATTAGTGTTGTCGGCAGCCATCTTATATGCCACCAATACTATTATCGCCCGCAGACTGCCTACCTATAGCTCTGCAGTGGTTAGTACTGGTGTCACTATATGCGCCGCTATCATCAGTTTGCTATTGTGGCCATCAGTACTAGATGTGAATTGGGCCCAAGTATCTAACCTTTCATTATTCACCACTATTTGGCTAGGCATCTTCCCTACTGGCGTGGCTGCTATCATCTTCTTTGTGTTGATTAGACGTGCTGGGCCAACTTTCCTGTCCAATATTAATTACTTAATACCTGTAGTGGCTTACTTTACCGGCGCCATAGTATTTGGCGAACTCATCGTTTGGCACGATATGATCGCCTTAGTCGCTATTTTGTTTGGTATTGCTGTAAGCCGCAGGAAAGTAACGAGTTAAACGATACCCTGTAACATTGCAAACTGAACAATATTGGCATTAGTCTCTAACTTGAGCTTTTTCATGATATTGGCGCGGTGGCTATGAATGGTCTTATGGCTTAGGTTCATATCTTCACCTATTTCAACCGGCGTGCGCCCTTCTGCTAACATAGCAAAAACCTGAAACTCTCTAGCCGTTAATAGCGTGATTGCAGCTTCTTTCGCTCCAGGAGTTTTACTCATCTCCCGCACAACTCGCGAAGTGATAAAAGTCCCACCTTTGTGTACCTTACGTATCGCCTGAATAAGCTCTTGAGGCACACATCGCTTACTTAAATAAGCCTTAGCCCCAGCATCTAGAACGCGAGTAGGAAACGGTTCCGTTTCATGTACCGTTAGGGCAATAATTTTAGCTTTAGGATTACGTCTACGAATTCTAATAATCGCCTCTAAGCCACCAATACCAGGCATATTAATATCCATAATAATGATATCTGGATTTAGATTTTGTACTAATTGGTAGGCCTCTTCCCCACTACTTGCTTCGCCGATCACCTTAATGTCATTGGTGGTCTCTATTAAACGGCCAAATCCAACACGAACAATTTCATGGTCATCAACTAATACAACAGAAATAAACTTACCGTTAGCCATGAAAGTTACATTCCCTTTTTCAACTGCGACCAGGCGGCGGATAAATACAGCGCCATAGACCATAGAGTAAGGGCTGCAGCCACATAAAGCATAATCAAGCCAAGCATAGAAATTAATGTACCTGGCGGCGTAGCCAGTAAAAAAACAATGGATCCCATTTGTGCAAAGGTTTTAATTTTACCAATATAGGAAACCGCCACATGGGCGCTTTTCCCTGTCTCAGCCATCCACTCTCGCAATGCTGAAATAACAATTTCTCGACTAATAATAATGATGGCAGGCAAGGTTAACCACAGCTCAGAATAGGATTCCACCAACACAACTAATGCTACGGCTACGGTGATTTTATCGGCCACGGGGTCTAAAAAAGCACCAAACGCTGTGGTTTGATTAAGCTTTCTGGCTAAAAATCCATCCAGCCAATCCGTTGCAGCAGCCAACATAAATAAGCTGGCTGCCCATAAAAATCGGCTTTCCGAAGGCCAGTAATAGGCCACAAGGATAAATGGAATAAGTACCAAGCGAAACAGCGTTAGCAAATTTGGAATATTTAACATGATCAATCGTTTGGTATCACAGGGGTGTGTAAAACATCATTTTAGCCTATCCTTCTTCACCCCGTAAAGAACGATAAATAGTATCGGCCATATCTATACTAATCCCTTTCACTTTAGCCAATTCATCCACACTAGCTTTGGTTACATCTTGTATTCCACCAAAGTGGCTTAACAGCGCCTGTCTCCGTTTTGGGCCCACACCATCAATTTGTTGTAGGTTGGACTGTGTGCGCTTTTTATTGCGCCTAGCCCTGTGGCCAGTAATGGCAAAACGATGACTTTCATCTCTAATATGTTGTAGAAGATGTAAGGCCGAAGAATCTTCAGGCAGCACTATCTCCTGCCCAGTCCAGCCATTAAATAGCCGCTCAAAACCGGCCTTACGGGTCTCTCCTTTTGCCACACCCAATACATATAAATCTTGCAACTGTAATTCAGAAAGAACATCTATGGCTTGTGTGAGCTGACCCTTACCACCATCAATAATCAGTAAATCTGGCATCACACCTTGATTTTCTTTTAACCTAGTATAGCGGCGTGTAATGGCTTGAGACATGGCGGCATAATCATCTCCAGGCGTAATACCCTCAATATTAAATGTACGATAATCAGATTTTTTAGGCCCACCTTGATCGAACACAACACACGAGGCCACGGTGGCCTCACCACTGGAATGACTGATGTCGAAACACTCAAGGCGCTCTGGCATTTGCGGCAGCCCTAGCGCCTCTTGTAGCTCAGCAAAACGGGACAGTTGAGTTTGTTTGTTGGCCACATAACTAAGTAAAGCTTGGTCGGCATTGGTTTGAGCGAGTCGTAACCACTGTGCCCGTGGCCCTCTTACATTGCTGATAATTTTAAATCCATGATCTACTCGCTCTGCAATAGCTAAAGCAACAACTTGCTGTGCCTCTTCTGCGTCACTTACCAATACTTCGTCGGGCACATCACGATACTGACCCGATAAATAATACTGGCCTAAAAAAGCGCTCAGCATGGCGGATTGTTGTTCTTCCAAGCCGATTCTTGGGTAAAAATTCTTACTACCAATGACTCGTCCTGAGCGCACCATGAGTTGATGTATACACAACCCAGCCTGGGAACTTGCCGCTGCAAACACATCTAAGTTACCGCGCTTTGACACCACATGCTGCTGCTCTTGAACCTGACGCAAGAACCCCAGCTGATCTCGTAGCTGGGCTGCAGATTCGAATTTAAGATCTTCTGCAGCCTGATTCATTTTTAAACTAACCTCATCCAACAACTGTTGGTTTTTTCCTTCCAGGTACATGGTGGCATGGCGTATATCATCGGCATAATCTTGGTGACTTATTTCACCAGTACACGGCCCACTACACCGGTCTATCTGAAACTGTAAACAGGGGCGTTTACGATTAGCAAAAAAGGCATCCTCACACTGGCGTATACGAAAAATACGCTGCATCAGGTTAAGGCTTTCCCTTACCGCTCCAGCACTGGTATAAGGCCCAAAATAGCGTCCCTTACGTTTCTTTCCGCCCCGCACATACTGCATGGCAGGGAAATCATGTTGGTCAGAAACATATACATAAGGATAGGACTTATCATCCCGTAAAGAGATGTTATAGGGGGGTTTAAGGCGTTTTATTAAAGTATTTTCTAGCAGCAGCGCTTCGCTTTCGCTGTGGGTTAAGGTGATTTCTATTGATGCTACTTTAGAAACCATCAACTGGGTCTTAGTGTTATGGCTCTTGCCCCTAAAATAACTGCTAACGCGGCTTTTTAGATTAACCGCCTTGCCCACATAAAGCACTTCGTTCTGGGTGTCTAACATGCGATAAACACCAGGTCGTAACGGTAGTTGTTTTAGGTATTCGTCAATATCAAAGGCTAAGCTATTTACTTGAGGCGTCATTGTTTGAGACATGGCTACTTAGCGAGCCGTGACCGTTTATTTTCGCCCATATGGAAGTGCGTCGCCTGCTTATATATTTCATCAATTTGATCATGGGTCTCAAGGGTAATACCTGCACCGTGAGACAAAGACACCTCTAGATAAACACCAATTTCAGCATAGTAATATAAACGCGCGTTAAATGACTGAGCTCGTTTCATTTTGTTGAACGCAATCTGAGCACCGTTGACAAGAATGTGATTAATGTCTGTATTCATAATAATATCGACTAAACATAATCAATGGTTAATGCCCTATTCTACCTTATCTAAGGCAGTAATGACTGCTCATCTTTTAGTCTAAATCAAGTTTCTACACATCATTTTTTTGGGTTATAATGCTCCACTTTTGCAAGGCATAAATATGACAATCACCTACGAAGAAGCAGTCTCGGTTCATGAACAGGCCGACCTATTGGTTAGTGGCGAAACCATTGCTGCAAGCATTGAGACTATGGCTAGCGAAATAACAGCCACCTTGTCTAAAGAGATGCCTTTAGTATTGTGTGTATTGAATGGCGGCATGATTCCCATGGCGCAACTATTGTTAAAGTTGCAGTTCCCCTTAGAGACAGATTACCTACACGCCACACGCTACGGTAAGAAGACCGTTGGCACCAATTTATCTTGGTTGGCTCGCCCCAGCTCAGACATTACAGGTCGCACTATATTAGTTGTAGATGATATTTATGACGAAGGCCATACCCTTGCCGCCATTTGTGAATACTTAAAAGAAGCCGGAGCTAAAAAGGTTTATGCCGCAGCTTTACTTAACAAAGTTCACGACCGAAAAGTAGACTATGTGCCTGATTTTGTAGGCTTAGATGTAGAAGATCGTTTTGTGTATGGTTTTGGTATGGATTACCAAGGCTACTTCCGTAACGTAGACGGAATTTATGCAGTGAAAGACATGTAAGTGTTTTTTCTAAACCAACAAAAAGGCAGCCTAGGCTGCCTTTTTGTTGGGTGTTGATTAATGATCACTATTAAAAGGTTTCAATCACTGCCTTATTATTTAAGGTGCGTTCTAACAATTGAATGTCAGCCTGCCCTTGCAAGCGTGTTAAAGCGGCTACCAAAGCCACACGTTGCTGTGCGGTTTGAGCCTTAGCATCTGCATCATCTACGCTGTGAAGTTGGATTAAGCTTATATCACCACTATAGCTAGACGCCAAACCGAAGACCGCTTTTCCATCTGGGCGTGGTAGACGAAAAGCTGATTGAACCAACAAACCGTTCACCAGAGCCGAACCTCGTGCTACATCATCAAACTGCTGCCAACTTAAGTTTTCTTTAGTCGCTATAACGTTGATGTCTGCACCGCTGTTTAGCTGCTCAAGATACGCATTCGCTTTTGCATCCAGCGCTGCTGCAGCTTTGGTTGCTACAAGTTGCTTAGTAATGTCTACCTTAACATCTTCAATGGGTTGCTGGGCCGGCTCGTTGTGTTGGTTAATACGCACCACAACCAACATATCAGACGCAAGTTCCAATACGGTTGAATTATTGCCTTGCAGTAATACATCATCACCAAATGCGGCAGTCACTACGCGGTCATAGCTAGCAATACCTTCACCGCCTTGACGACCAAATAAAGCACTAGATTCAATAGCTAAGCCTAAACTATCGGCCACTTCTAATAAGTCTGGTGAGGAAAATGCAATATCTGCCATTGCTTCACTAGCAGCAACAAATAGGCTTTCAGCCCCGGCCTGCTTAAGGGCTAAACTAAGGGCTTGTTTTTGATCTTCAAAGCTAGGCTGATTTGATGGGTCTTGGGCATGGGCGTAAATAATTTGCACACCAAACTCGGTCACCACAGGAGCACTATAGGAGCCTGGGCTTAAATCAAACAACGCCGTGTCAAAATCATCGCCAAATTCACCTTTGGCTAACAGGCCTATATATCCACCTTCTGATGAAGTGCTTTCATCTTCTGAATGGCCTTTTGCAACACTGGCAAAGTCTAAGCCTTGTTCTAACTTAGCGAACGCTGCCTGAGCTAAGCTCAATGCTTGGTCTTGAGTTTGTGAATCGTTCACCATAAACAACATGTGTGACGCTTCAACTTCCGATGCTAATAAAGCTTCTTGCTGTGCATCTAGATAGGCATTTTTAAGGTCTTCATCGGACACGGTAATGTCATCGAAAAAATCACTTTTATTCAAGGTGACATAACTCACACTCACCTGCTCTGGCGTCATAAATTGCGCTGCATTGTCTTGGTAATAAGCATCAATTTCACTAGGTTGCATGGTGACGCTAAGCATTTCTATTGCCAGCGGCAAGGTTAATACGGCGATGTCTCGAGTTTGGCCATCTAAACGGGCAACAAGGTCTGCACTCTCATCAAGGGTAAACGCAGTGCTTGATACAGCCTGCTGAACCTGCCCTATAAGGTTACCGCGCTTTAACTGCTGACGATAAGTAGTAGGGGTTAAACCAAAATTTCGTAACAAGGATTCAAATAACTCACGATCAAACACACCATCAACCTGAAAATCTGCGGACTGAATAATCATTTGATCAACGGCCGCGTCGGACAAGGCTAAATCGTTTTGTTGAGTATATTGCAGCATCACCCGTTGGGCGATCAGTTGTTGCAAGGCAGTGGATTGGATGGCCTGTTGATCCAGTGTTACCGGATCAATATCTGGATTACTTGCCAAAATTTGGCGGCGCTGAAGCTCTGCAGTTTGCAGTAACTCTTGCAAGCTAATTTCTTCACCATTAACTTCTGCTGGAGTGCTATTGTCTGTCGAAAAACTAAACAGAGCTTCAGCGCCCCAAATTACAAAGGTAAAAGCAATAAGGCTGACTAAGATTTTGGCGACGATGCCTTTTGAATTGTCACGGATATTTTGTAGCATTATGGATGGCTTCTACAACCTTTTAGGTTGCTTATAGGATTCTACAAACAAAAAACGCATTCCATGGAATGCGTTTTTTCGGAACTAATAAATAATATATCACACTGTGATTATTATCTATGTAGTGCAAGATTTAGTCTTAGTTGTTGACTGCGTCTTTAAGCGCTTTACCCGCTTTGAAGCTAGGCACGTTAGCAGCAGCAATTTGTATTGCAGCGCCAGTTTGTGGGTTACGGCCTGTACGGGCTGCACGAGCCTTTACAGAAAAAGTACCAAAGCCCACTAAAGAAACAGATTCACCACCTTTAAGCGCACCAGTTACGGCACCGATGACTGCGTCTAATGCACGGCCAGCTGCTGCTTTTGAAAGATCAGCATCCGCTGTAATGGCTTCAATCAGTTCAGATTTATTCACGTTATTCCCCTTATATGTGTAAAAGTAGTTGATCTGCTCCGCAGACCTTTATTATTATGGCTTATTAAATTCAGCTCGAAAACCGAAGTTCAATTTATACCAACTTGCGCAAAGCCTTGTCAAGCAAGGCTTTGAAAAAAAACAAACTAATTGCCTAATGTGTACTAATAGTGTCTTTGGTTGACGTTTTGTTAACACTGTCAACCGCTAAACTCGTTTCGTTTTCCACAATCGGCGTAGGCGAGAATTGTAAAGCTAAATCAAGCACTTCGTCTATCCATTTCACAGGTTTTATGGATAAATCAGCCTTTATATTGTCTGGAATCTCTTTTAAGTCTCTTTCATTCTCCTCTGGAATGATAATAGTCTTAATTCCTCCCCTATGAGCCGCTAACAATTTTTCTTTTAAGCC
This sequence comes from Gammaproteobacteria bacterium, assembly GCA_028598985.1. Lineage (GTDB taxonomy): Bacteria > Pseudomonadota > Gammaproteobacteria > Pseudomonadales > Balneatricaceae > Njordibacter. The sequence continues at coordinate 16,289 of JAQRMV010000017.1, read as the reverse complement.
ACCAATGGGTAACACTTGTCCACGTAAAGTAATTTCACCGGTCATGGCAACATCGGCTTTAACAGGAATGCCCGTAAGCACAGACACCAACGCAGTACACATACCCACACCGGCACTAGGGCCATCTTTTGGTGTAGCTCCTTCAGGAACATGAATATGAATATCACACTTCTCATGGAAATCTGCTTTAATTCCCAAGCCTGACGCCCTACCCCTAACCACAGTTAAGGCTGCCTGAATAGACTCTTGCATCACATCGCCCAATGATCCGGTTTTAACCAAACGGCCCTTACCCGGCACCACAGCAGACTCTATGGTTAAAATATCACCACCTACCGATGTCCAAGCCAGGCCGTTAACATGACCCACACGATCATCCACGTCAGCTTCACCAAAGCTACACTTCCTAACGCCTGAGTATGATTCTAAATTACTAGAGTCTACTTGCTTTGTTGGGCAATCTGAGGCGCTCTTATAACCTGCAAGAAGGTGCTCTTTAACCACTTTTCGGCAAATCTTAGCAATTTCTCGCTCTAGGCTACGCACTCCAGCCTCACGGGTGTAATAACGCACAAGATCAATAATGGCCTCGTCTTTAAGGTTCATCTCCGTGGGTGATAAACCGTTAGTGGCCAACTGCTTAGGTAACAAATAACGCTTAGCAATACTGACTTTTTCGTCTTCTGTGTAGCCTGGTATCCGAATAACTTCCATACGGTCTAGCAATGGGCCAGGAATATTCATGGAATTTGAGGTACAAACGAACATCACATTAGACAGATCGTAATCCACTTCTAAGTAATGATCGTTAAAACTATTATTTTGTTCTGGATCCAATACTTCCAATAACGCCGATGCTGGATCACCACGGTTATCCATGCCCATCTTGTCTATTTCATCCAGCAAAAACAGAGGGTTGGATACCCCCACTTTAGCCATTTTTTGAACAAGCTTACCCGGTAAAGACCCAATGTAAGTACGGCGATGACCACGAATTTCGGCTTCGTCACGCACTCCGCCCAATGCCATTCGTACATATTGTCGCCCCGTGGCGCGTGCTATAGATTTGCCTAAAGATGTCTTACCCACTCCCGGTGGCCCTACTAAACATAAAATCGAGCCTTTCACCTTCTTAACACGCTGTTGAACAGCTAAATATTCAAGAATGCGCTCTTTAACCTCAGACAGGCCATAGTGATCTTCTTCAAGCACAAGAGACGCTTTGGCTAAATCGTGTTTTAAGCGACTTTTCTTCTTCCAGGGTATAGTGACCATCCAATCAATATAACTACGCACTACAGTGGCTTCTGCAGACATTGGTGGCATCATCTTAAGCTTATTAAGCTCTGCTTGGGTTTTTTCCTTTGCTTCAGTGGTCATCCCCGCAGCATTGATCTTGTTTTGCAGCTCTTCCATATCGTTTGGAGCTGCTTCATCTATATCGCCAAGCTCTTTATGAATGGCTTTTATTTGTTCATTTAAATAGTATTCACGCTGGCTTTTTTCCATCTGTTTTTTAACTCGGCCACGAATACGTTTTTCTACCTTAACTAAATCTATTTCACTTTCCATTTGCCCCATCAAATGTTCAAGTCGCTGGCTAAGATCCCCCATCTCTAATAGATTTTGCTTCTCTTCAAGCTTCAAATTCATTTGCGAGGCAATGGTGTCTACCAAACGGCTAGGGTCTTCTATATTGGTAATAGATGACACCACGTCATTAGATATTTTTTTGCTTAATTTTACGTACTGTTCAAATTGTCCCATTAAAGTATGGGCTAGGGCTTTACGCTCACCTTCTGGAAATTCTGCATCATCAATGGCACGCACTTGCGCAGTATAAAAGCCGGAGGCCTCGTCTACCGTTTCAATAGCAACACGATGCTCGCCTTCAACCAACACCTTTACCGTGCCGTCTGGCAGCTTAAGCAATTGCAAAATACGTGCAGATGTCCCTACTTCAAATAGGTCTGCTACTTGCGGATCATCCACCGTGGCATTCTTTTGAGCAACCACAACAATGGATTTATCAGCCGCCATAGCGTGCTCTAACGCATCGATAGAATTTTGACGACCCACAAACAGTGGAATAACCATATGGGGGTAAACCACAACATCACGAAGTGGAATAAGAGGCAGAGACTGTGTCATATAAAATCCTATGGGCTAACATCGCGATGACTTGCGATTTTCTAGTATGCTTTATTAAATGCGGACAAGGGGTAGGAATACAAGTGTTTAACTCAAATGAGGTAAAAAATAGTCCAAAAAAAAACCACCCGAAGGTGGTTTTAATTCATTAGCATCATAGAATATTATTCATCGGATGCAGCTTGTTTATGCTCAGCACTGTCTATCACAACCAAAGGTTCACACTCTCCGCTGATACTTTGCTCGTTAACCACTACCTTAACGGCGTCGACTTGGTCTGGAAGTTCGTACATGGTGGGCAAAAGCACCGATTCCAAAATAGAACGCAAACCACGAGCACCTGTTTTACGTTCCATCGCCTTTTGCGCCACAGCCTTAAGGGCCTCATCACGGAATTCAATTTCTACGCCTTCCATTTCAAACAGTTTATGGTACTGCTTAGTTAAGGAGTTCTTAGGCTCTGTAAGAATCTGTATCAGCGCGTCTTCGTCCAATTCTTCTAGTGTTGCAATCATAGGCAGACGACCTACAAACTCTGGAATTAAACCAAACTTCACCAAATCTTCAGCTTCAACCGTATGTAACAACTGACCTACAGATTTGCTGTCATCTTTGCTCTTCACAGACGCAGAGAAGCCAATACTGCTCTTTTCAGTACGGTCACGAATAACCTGATCTAAACCTGCAAAAGCACCACCACAAACAAACAAAATGTTACTGGTATCCACCTGCAAAAACTCTTGTTGTGGGTGTTTACGCCCGCCTTGAGGGGGTACCGAAGCCACCGTACCTTCAATCAGCTTTAACAAGGCTTGCTGCACGCCTTCACCGGATACATCGCGGGTAATTGACGGGTTGTCTGATTTACGAGAAATTTTATCAATTTCATCAATATAGACAATACCACGCTGGGCTTTTTCTACATCGTAATCGCACTTTTGTAGAAGCTTTTGAATAATATTTTCAACGTCCTCCCCCACATAACCCGCCTCGGTAAGTGTGGTGGCATCGGCAATAGTAAAGGGCACGTTTAACAAACGGGCCAAAGTCTCGGCTAGCAAGGTTTTACCACTACCTGTAGGGCCAATGAGCAAAATATTACTCTTACCTAGCTCAACGTCGTCTTTACCACCCACATAATTTAAACGCTTATAATGGTTATAAACCGCTACGGCTAACACCATTTTTGCCCGTGGTTGACCAATAACGTATTCTTCTAGCGCTGCTCGAATTTCTTTGGGTGTTGGCAAATGATCTTCAGCTTCGGGCTGCGTTTGATCCAATATCTCTTCACGGATAATGTCGTTGCACAGATCAACACATTCGTCACAAATGAATACCGATGGCCCGGCAATAAGCTTGCGCACATCGTTTTGGCTTTTTCCACAAAAGGAACAGTCAAGTAGCTTGCCGCTTCCTTCTCCAGATCCTTCGTTGTCACTGCTCATATTATTACCAATTGTTGCAGCCCATCACCATGGTAGGCTTGTGTTAATTTATACTGGACGCTTGTCCAACACCGTGTCGATAAGGCCATAGGCCGCTGCATCTTTACCTTCCATGAAATTATCACGATCTGTATCGGCAGCAATAGTGGCTAAATCTTGGCCGGTGTGCGAAGCCATAATGCGGTTAAGCTTGTCACGAATATTTAAAATTTCTTTAGTATGAATTTCAATATCTGTAGCTTGGCCCTGATAACCCCCCAAAGGTTGATGAATCATCATGCGGGAGTTAGGCAAACAATAGCGCTTACCTTTTGCACCACCGGTTAACAGTAACGCACCCATGCTGGCCGCCTGGCCAATACACATAGTGCTGACGTCTGGCTTAATAAACTGCATGGTGTCATAAATAGACATGCCTGCAGTGACCGAGCCACCTGGCGAGTTAATATATAAGTGTATGTCTTTGTCTGGGTTCTCTGCTTCTAAAAACAAAAGCTGAGCCACCACCAAATTAGCCATGTGGTCTTCCACTTGGCCCACAAGGAAAATAACACGCTCTTTAAGAAGGCGTGAATAAATATCATAAGAACGCTCACCACGGGAAGTTTGCTCAACCACCATAGGCACTAAAGCGCTTAATTCCTGGCTCATCTGGGGGCTTAACTGCCCCGTTTGTGGAGGAAAAGAAAAACTCATTGTCGCTACAACTCCAATTCTTAAAAACGTTACGAATTACTATATAGTGGCACATTTAACAAATGCCAAGACCTAAACCCACTAAAAGACTAAATTAATCAATGATTAAACAAAAAAAAACGGTATGAATCACATCAAAGTAACTCATACCGTTGATCTGTTCAAGCCCCTTTAAGGCCAGAACCGATGTAGAAAAGAATTAGGCTTCTTCGCTAGCTTCCTTGTCATCACCCGTTACGTCTTTAGCTTCAGGTTCAACGGCTGTTTTGTAGTCTACTGCAACGTCGGTAACGGTAGCGGCAGCTAGCAAATGCTCAACCACCTGATCTTCCAATACAACGCCGTCTAACTGGCTACGTTGGTCATTGTTGTTCATGTAGTGATCAATAAACTCCTGTGGGTCTTGGTAACCCTGAGCCATTTCTTCTACCAATGCCTTAACTTTTTCTTCATCCGCTTTAAATTCATTCTGTTGAATGATTTCAGCAGCTAACAAACCTACCTTAACGCGCTTGTCAGCTTGGTCTTGGAACATTTCGTCTGGCAAAATGCTTGGATCTAGGTTTTCGTTACCACCACCAAACTGCTGTAGAGCTTGTTGCTTTAAACGGCCCAATTCTTCAGTAACCAAGGCTGCCGGCACGTCAAAAGTGTTTAACGCTAAGTATGCATTGAGCAAGTTGTTCTTAAGCTTAGACTTAAGCGCTTGGTTCATCTCACGTTCCATGTTAGAACGGATTTCAGCGCGGAAACCTGCTTCACCTTCTTCTTTTGGGTTAAAGCGAGCAAAAAACTCTTCGTTTAGCTCAGGCTTAGTGGCTTCGCTAACGGTGTTCACTTTAATAGTGAATACCGCTTCTTTACCGGCTAATTCAGCAGCGTTGTAATCTGCTGGGAAAGTTACAGTAATGTCTTTGTCTTGGCCTGCTTCCATGCCCACAATGCCTTCTTCAAAGCCTGGAATCATGCTGTTAGAGCCTAATACAAGGTCGTGGCCTTGTGCTGCACCACCGTCAAACGCTTCGCCGTCTAGGTAGCCTTCAAAGTCGATATTGATCTGGTCTGTGTCTGCAGCTGCACGCAGAACTTCAGTCCACTGTGTTTGCTGGCTTAACAACATGTCAATCATGGTATCTACGTCTGCATCTTCAATGCTAGACGTCATACGCTCTACCGCAACACCAGAAGCGTCTGCTAAAGCGATTTCTGGGTAAATTTCAACCACAGCTGTGTAGCTAAATTCACCTTCGCCAGAGTCTTCCTTAGGCTCGATAGTAGGCATGCCGGCAGGCTTAATTTCTTCCTGCTGTAGCGCTTCAAAGTAGCTAGACTGGATCACATCACCCAATACATCTTGACGGATGCTAGCACCGTAACGCTTCTTTACTACCTTAGTAGGCACCTTACCCGGACGGAAACCGTCAATACGGATCGTTTTAGCGGTTTCGTTAACCTTCTTATCTACAGCGCTGTCAATTTTTTCAGCAGGTACTGTCACGGTTAAACGTCGTTCGATGCTGGTAGTCGCTTCAACTGAAACTTGCATTTAAATGCCTCATTAATTATCAAATAAACAAGCCTCTATTTAGGCTGGCTCTACTAAATCTTGCCCATTTAGGCCTGTTAAAGGCCCATTACCAAAAAACTGGCAATTGCTGGCGAAAATAAAAGACCGAATTTTCCGTATTTAAGAGCTAATAGTCAAGCTATAAGCACAGCTAGAGCCTTATTTTTGACAAAAAAAACGCCTCAACTCAAGAGGCGCTTCATATTAACCCCATAAAGGGTTAAAAAAAGGCTAAAGCACTAAGCCACAAGTTGCGCCGAAACACTGGCTACAGCGTCTTCTGGTGGCAAATAACTATAACCCAACGCTTCAGCAACATGCTGATTGGTCACCTGCCCTGCACAAACGTTCAAACCTGCCAAAAAGTGCTCATCTTGCTGCAAAGCTTTTTTCCAACCTAGGTTAGCCAGCTTTAAAATGTACGGTAAAGTTGCATTGTTAAGTGCATAAGTAGAGGTCATCGCCACACCGCCTGGCATGTTGGCCACACAATAATGCACCACTTCATCAACCACGTAGGTAGGGTCTTCATGGGTAGTGGCCTTAGAGGTAGCAAAACACCCTCCCTGATCTATCGCCACATCAACTAACACAGAGCCAGGCTTCATGGCCTTCACCATAGCTTTAGTCACTAATTTAGGGGCCGCTGCACCAGGAATCAATACCCCACCAATCACAAGATCGGCATCAAGCACATATTGCTCTAAACTGTCTTGCGTTGAATATACCGTTTGCACGGCGCCATTAAACTCTTTATCCAAACGCGCCAAGGCTTGTGTAGAGCGATCCAGCACGGTCACTGCCGCACGGGCACCCAAAGCCATCTGAGCTGCATTAGAACCCACCACACCACCACCAATAATAACCACTTTAGCGGGGGCAACACCCGGCACGCCACCCAATAACATACCCCGGCCACCTTGGGCCTTTTCAAGCACATGGGCACCGGCTTGAATAGACATACGCCCTGCCACTTCAGACATAGGTGCCAACAATGGCAAACCACCTTGAGCAGAAGTAATGGTTTCATAGGCAATACAAGTGGCGCCAGAGGCAACTAAATCTGCCGTTTGTGGCGCGTCTGGAGCTAAGTGCAAGTAGGTAAACAACAATTGCTCTGGACGCAACATAGCGCGCTCTGCAGCTTGCGGCTCTTTTACTTTAACAATCATTTGCGCACGTTCAAAAACCTCTGCCGCGCTAGATACAATTTCTGCACCTGCCGCTACATAGTCTTCATCAGCAGAACCAATACCACTGCCAGCCATGGTTTCCACCACCACCTCATGGCCATTATGGATCACTTCGCGCACACTGGCAGGTGTCATCCCTACGCGGTACTCGTGGTTCTTAATTTCTTTAGGTACACCTATCAACATTGCTCAGCCCTCTAATTTAGCACTACGATTACCAACACCACACATATGGCTATTGAATATAATGCTATTGTAAGGCTGATTCCGAAGCATTATCTTGCTATATTGATAATATATTCCAATATTATTTAACTTAATTGCTTACAAAAGGAAACTCATGCAACTAAATTCCATAGCTGATATAGAAATTGATCACATTGATAAAAAAATCATTAACGCCCTACAAAAGAACGCACGCTTAAGTAATGTAGAACTGGCGGAACAAATTAACTTATCCCCCTCTGCGTGCTTAAGACGTACCAAGTTTTTAACAGACAACAAGGTGTTTGATCGTTTTGTGGGTTTAATCAACAAAGCGTTGTTTCACGTACAAGGTACCGCCTTCATCTTTATCAGCCTAGACAGGCAGAGTGAAGCAGTGTTTGAAGAATTTGAAATTGCGGTGGCTCAACTAGAGCAAGTGATGGAATGTTATTTAATGGCTGGCGACAACGACTACATGCTTAAAGTAGTGTATACCGACGCCAAAGACTATGAAGAGTTGTATTACAAGAAACTGTTGCGCCTGCCTGGGGTAGTAGGCACCCAAACCCGCATGGCCCTGCGCCAAGTGCACAGCAATACCGCTATCACAGTGACCTAATCAACTGGCCATCGTGCTAAAAATAAATAAAACCTAGGTGTAAGATTGTTAACCCTCACACGACAAAGATAGGTATAAACTGAGCAGCTATCAAAAAGGCCATTAATGAAATCAACCAACCGCACCATAAAAAGTATTCTATTAGTTGTATTTATCACCATCATTGGCATCTTGGTTCTGCTTTTAAGTCAGCAATCTATAGATTTGACTGGCATACAAACATTAGTTGCCGACATAAACCAATGGCGCCGGCATAACGCCACATTGTTTATAGGCCTATTTTTTGCTACATACGTATTAATCACAGCAACCTCCTTGCCTGTTGCGGTGTGGATGACCTTAGCAGCCGGCGCTTTGTTTGGTCTTTGGTGGGGTGCTTTATTGGTGTCTTTTGCCTCTACCATAGGTGCCACTTTGGCATTTTTATCGTCACGTTATTTTTTGCGAGATTGGGTGAATACAAAGCTTGGCAACCGTGCACATAGCATTGAGGCCGGATTAGCAAAAGACGGTGCTTTTTATCTATTTAGCCTACGCTTAATCCCAGTATTACCTTTCTTTATGGTGAACTTACTCATGGGACTAACCGCCATGAAAACTTGGCGGTTTTACTGGGTAAGCCAACTAGGTATGTTGGCAGGCACCGTGGTTTACGTGAATGCAGGCACCCAACTGTCTCAACTCACTAGCTTATCGGGCATTACCTCCCCAGCCTTACTTCTGTCTTTTGTGGCCTTGGCACTGTTTCCTTGGTTAACGCGTTTTGCATTACAGTTTTATAAGCGTCGAAAGGCCTATAAAAACTGGCCCAAGCCCAAAACCTTTGATCGTAATATCATTATTATAGGTGCCGGTGCCGCAGGTTTAGTTTCTGCCTATATAGGCGCCGTGGTACGCGCCAAAGTTACCCTTGTGGAAACCCATAAAATGGGCGGCGACTGCCTTAACTACGGCTGCGTGCCCTCTAAAGCTTTGATTAAGAGCGCTAAAGTGGCCCACCAAATGAAACATGCCGATCGTTATGGCCTGCAAACATCCACCCCCACCTTCAGCTTTAGTAAAATCATGCAGCGCATCCATCAAGTTATCGCAGCCATTGCCCCCCACGACAGCATTGAACGTTATCAATCAATGGGGGTTGAAGTACTACAAGGGCATGCAAAATTAGTGAGCCCTTGGTGCCTAGAAATCACCCATGCAGACGGCACTAACACCCAACTTACCAGTCGCAGCATTATTATTGCTACGGGCGCTGCACCCTTTATGCCTCCCTTACCCGGATTAGAAACCACGGGGTATCTTACCTCGGACACCTTATGGGAGCAGCTACGCCATGACGACCAACCCCCCGCACGTTTAGTGATATTGGGTGGTGGCCCTATCGGTTGTGAACTGGCCCAGTCTTTTGCTCGCCTTGGATCACACGTCACTCAGGTGGAAATGCTGCAACGTCTTATGATTCGTGAAGATGACGAAGTGTCTAGCTTTGTTCAACAGGCTATGGAGCAAGACGGCGTTACCGTACTTACGGGGCACAAAGCTGTACAGTGTGGCCTTAGCAATGGTGATACCCCTGATGAAACAACGCAAGTTAAATGGCTTGAAGTAGATCACCAAGGCCAAATTAAGCGTATAGAGTTTGATCAAATTATTGTGGCCGTAGGCAGAGCCCCAAGATTAACTGGTTTTGGCTTGGAGGAACTAGGCATCCCCACCGACAGAGTGGTTCAAACCAATGATTACTTAGAAACTTTATTTCCTAACATCTATGCTGCCGGCGATGTGGCAGGCCCTTATCAATTTACCCACACCGCGGCCCACCAAGCATGGTATGCCAGTGTTAATGCTCTATTCGGTCAATTTAAACGCTTTAAAGTAGATTATCGTGTTATTCCTTGGGCTACCTTTGTAGACCCAGAGGTGGCCAGGGTGGGACTCAACGAACAAGAAGCCACTCAACAAGGCATCCCTTACCAAGTGACTCGTTATGGCATAGACGATCTAGATAGAGCCATTGCCGATGGCACAGCTTCTGGCTTTGTAAAAATACTCACAGTGCCGGGCAAAGACACCATACTTGGCGTCACCATTGTGGGTACTACAGCGGCAGAACTGATTGCCGAATTTGTACTAGCCATGAAATACAAGCTGGGTTTAAACAAGATCCTTGGCACTATTCATATTTATCCTACTATGGCAGAAGCCAACAAATATGTAGCCGGAGAATGGAAGCGCCAACAGGTTAACCCTAAACTCATGTTGTGGTTACAACGCTACCATACATGGCGTCGCTCATGATTGATGCCCGCATACTGCCCTTGCAGCACAAACTGCTCAACCCTATGGCCAGATTACTGGTGCACCTAAATGTGCGTGCAGACCAAGTAACTATAGCTGGCTTTTTATTAGGGTTAATTGCCCTACCATTAATAGCCACTCAACATTATTTGTGGGGTTTAACATTTATCTTGGTTAACCGCCTGTTAGATGGATTAGATGGCCAAGTGGCCCGTTTAACCCAAACCACAGACCGTGGCGCATTTTTAGACATTGCCTTAGATTTTATGTTTTACGCCTTAATACCCCTAGGGTTTGCCTTTGCAGACAGCGCCGCCAATGCCCTAGCAGCGGCCGTATTATTGGCTGCATTTGTGGGGACTGGGTCGTCTTTTTTGAGCTTTTCTTTAATGGCCGAAAAACGTGGATTACAAGCACAAAAATTTCCTAGTAAAGGCCTTTATTACTTAGGTGGGCTTACTGAAGGCGCCGAAACCATTGCTATATTTGTGGCTTTTTGTCTATGGCCCACCCTATTCCCCACCCTAGCCTACGCCTTTGCTTTTGCGTGCTTACTCACCACTTTAAGCCGTTGGCTACAAAGCTGGCACATGTTAGCCGACTAAACCGGCCACTTATCACTATCATACTGAGGTTCAATTATGACTCCCTATACAAATCACAAACCACCAAGGCCATTACGTTTATTGTTATCCGTATTAACCCTAAGCTTATTAAGCCAATTTACCTTTGCCACATGGCAACAAACCCTAAATGAAGCCCAAGGAGAAACCGTGTATTGGCATGCGTGGGGAGGCGACGTTCGCACCAACAACTTTATCACTTGGGTAGGTGAACAAACGGAAGCTTTATATGACGTGAAAGTGAAACAAGTAAAATTGTCGTCAACCGCTGAAGCCGTAACTCAAGTGGTGGCAGAAAAAGCGGCCGGTCAAAATACCAACGGCGCAGTGGATATGATCTGGATAAATGGGCCAAACTTTTTAGCCATGAAACAACAACAATTATTACACGGGCCATTTGTAAGCCAACTTCCCAATGCTAAGTACCTAGACCTAAGCCCTCATTCAGCCGCCTCGGTAGACTTTACTGAAGCCGTTGCTGGTTTAGAAGTACCCTGGCGCTTGGCGCGTTTTGTGTTTATTGCAAACAGTGATCAGGTAAAACAACCGCCCTTATCCATGGCACAAATGCTAACTTGGGCACAAGCCAACCCTGGACGCCTCACCCATCCAGTAATTAGTAACTTTATGGGCACCACCTTCTTGAAACAAGCGTTGATTGAATTAACGCCAGATCCTAGCGTGTTACAACAACCCGCAACGCCGCAGTCATTTGCAACGGCAACCGCCCCATTATGGCGCTGGTATGATGCCATAAAACCCCATTTGTGGCGTGCAGGCACTAGCTTTCCAGAAAATGAATCGATCCAGCAACAAATGCTCAGCGATGGTGAAGTGGATATTGCCATGGCGTTTGATCCCGCTGCTGCAGCCGCAGGGATAGCAAGCGGCCTATTACCTAACAGTGCCCGTGTGTTTGTGCCAAGCAAAGGGTCTTTAGGCAATATCAGTTTTGTAGCTATTCCCTACAACGCCAGTCATACTGCAGGTGCAACGGTGGTGGCCAACTTCTTGCTACGGCCAGAAACCCAGGCACACATGCAAAACATCAACGTATTAGGCAGTTTTTCGGTGTTAGACCCAACATCTCTGAATGCCCAACAAACACAAGCATTTGCCGCTTTGCCTAGCTCTGAGGCTTTACCAACACTGCCAGATTTAGGCCCCACTTTGCTTGAGCCCCATGCAAGTTGGAGCACCCAGTTAAAGCAACAATGGAGCAAACGATACAGCCAGTGATAGTTTTTAGAAGTTGGCCCAAGTGGTTGATGCTAACCGCCTTAACCACAGTTATATTAGCGCCGGTGGTTGTAGGCTTTGGCGAAACCTTATGGGCCGCTTTTGGCATTTTACCTGCCCTTGGGCACCACAACTTCAGTATGCTGGCCTGGCAGCAATTATTCGACCTTCCAGGTTTCGCTACCAGTTTAAGGCTATCCCTAGTAAGCGGATTTGTGGCCACCACGATAGCAGTAATGCTGGCACTAGTGGGGAGTGCTTGGGTATACCACTGCCCAAAAACCACCTCTATTTCTAGCCGCTTCAAACCCTTTCTAAAGCCTTTATTGGTACCCATATTAGCCGCGCCCCATGCTGCCATCGCTATTGGCTTGGCTTTTTTAATAGCCCCATCTGGCTGGTTTTTTCGTGCCTTAAGTCCATGGTTAACAGGCTGGGAATTACCGCCCAACTGGGCCACCGTACAAGACTTATGGGGGCTTAGTTTAATCTTTGGGCTGGTGGTTAAAGAACTGCCTTTTTTATGGCTAGTGAGCCTAGTTGCCCTTAAGCAAATTAATGTTTCTAAACAACTAACCCTCGCCCAAAGCATGGGCTATAGCCATATTACTGCTTGGTATAAAGTTATTGTGCCGCAGCTATATCCACTCATTCGTTTACCGGTTCTGGTGGTTTTGGTCTATTCACTATCAACGGTGGATATGGCTCAAATATTAGGCCCCAATAACCCACCCACTTTGGCACTAGCCACCATGCGTTGGTATAACGACACCAACGTGCATCTGTTGTTACCTGCTTCTGCGGCGGCGGTGTGCTTAGGGCTTATAATAATAGCAAGCCTTGCAGTGTGGGAAGTAGCTGGGCTCTTGGTAAGGCATGTTAATAGCGCCCTGATTCGATCGGGCAAGCGTGTAGCAAAATTCAACCTGCTGGCCAGCACTCTAAGTGCAGCATTACCCATTACCCTTATGGCAGGTTTATTGTCATTGTTGGTGCTGGCTATATGGTCTATTGCATGGCGTTGGTCGTTTCCCGCCGTTTTACCCTCAAGTTGGTCATTTAACTATTGGTTACAGCTACTCACACACTGGCCTTTGGCCTTACAGCACAGCTTAATCATGGCGTTTATGAGTAGTGGTATGGGTCTAATCTTAGCGGTGGCCTGGCTGGAAGTACAAGATCGGTTTGGTGGCCACTTATATCGGCTCACCTTGTGGTTTATCTATTTGCCATTACTGGTGCCTCAAATAGCCTTTTTGTATGGGCTAAAAGTGGGGTTTTTGCGCCTAGGATTAAACGGCAGCATGGCTACTGTGATATGGGCTCATTTATTGTTTGTGTTCCCATACGTCATGTTAAGCTTGATCGATTCATGGCGAGCTTTAGATCAACGATATTTACAGGTAGCTTGCAGTTTAGGCAGCTCCTATTGGCGTCGTTTTTGGCGCATTAAATTGAGCTTGCTATTAAGGCCATTATTATTGGCATGGGCCATTGGTATCGCCGTGTCTATTAGCCAATACCTGCCTACATTAATGATCGGCGCAGGCCGAGTAGAAAGCTTAACCACTGAAGCAGTGAGCTTGGCCTCGGGCGCAGACCGGCGTTTAGTCGGTGTATATGGCCTATTACAAGCTTTGGTGCCCATGCTGGCATACGCCCTAGCCTTGTTTCTACCTAAAATAATGACACTAAAAAATACCAGATAACATGATGAGTAATTTATTTTGAGTTTAGAATTACAAAACCTAAGTGCCTCCACGCCCCACAAGGTGTGTTTATTCGAACCGGTTAATATGGTCATTGAAAAAGGCCAAATCGCCTGCATCATGGGGCCTTCGGGTGTAGGTAAATCTACTTTACTAAACGCCATTGGTGGGCACTTAGGCACAGGCATAAGTACAGGCTTAGCCATCACCGGTGAAGTGTTATTAAATAATGAAAATATCACCCATAAAGCCGTCACCCAACGTAACATAGGCATCTTGTTTCAGGACCCTTTATTGTTCCCCCACTTGAGCGTGGGAGACAATCTAGCTTTTGGCTTACATGCCAGCGTAGTGGGTAAAAAACAGCGCCGTGCACAGGTAGAGCAAGCCTTAGAGCATGCGCAATTGAGTGGTTTTTATCACCGCAACCCCGCCACTTTGTCCGGTGGCCAACAAAGCAGAGTAGCGCTGATGCGGGCTTTATTAGCACAGCCCCAAGCCTTGTTATTGGATGAGCCATTTTCTAAACTAGATTTGGAATTACGCCACACCATGCGTGATTTTTTGTTTACCCAAACACAGAAGCGTAATATACCAGTACTGCTAGTCACCCATGATCCTGCAGAGGCCGCCACCGTGAATGGCCCGGTGGTTGTGTTGCAGCCCTCAAGTTAATTCAATAGGTGAATATTGTATTTACCTTACCAATATTTGACCTAGATTCCTTAGACTGGCTACCGCTTGAGTTAGGCTTAGTCTTTGATGTTTCCCTAATTTAATACATGCTAACTTTGAGGCACACACCATGATGGAATTTTTTAATGCTGCGCTAGGCAAAAACAAACGAGTAGCAGAACAATATGAACCCACTCAAAAGCCTACGGCAAGCACGCAAGATAAAGCAGACAAAACCAAACCAAAAAAACCAGTTCATGGCGAACAAGGCACGTGTTGTGGAGCGTGTGGCGGGAGGTAGTGATCAGGGTATTAGGACGCTTTTGCATGAATGATCATCCGAACTAGATTGCGCGTGGAAATAATAGCTAAAGCTAATCGATAATGGTATCGCTTTCCAATACTATTGTTTTGCAGTATCATTTACTCATGATTAAGAGTTACCATAATTCAGTCGCCGAAAATGCTGCTAAGGGTATGTTTGGAAAAAAGTTTCCTGCTGATATCGCTAAACGCACTAAAATGCGCATGGATCGTATACAGGCTGCGGTTTGTTTAGACGATTTACGTGTGCCGCCAAGTCATCACCTTGAAACTCTGACAGGCAACCGTAAAGGCCAACACAGTATTCGTATTAACAGACAGTGGCGCATTTGTTTTTGTTGGGTGGATGGTAACGCCCATGAAGTTGAAATTGTGGATTACCACTAGGAGGTTGTCATTATGAATATTGTTGCGATACACCCAGGCGAACACTTGCATGAATTTGTTGAGGAGTTCGAAATAACTCGTTATCGCCTTGCCCGTGAAATCCACGTCCAGCAAACTCGGGTAAATGAAATTATCAACGGTAACCGCTCCATCACTGCTGACACTGCCGTGCGATTGGGTCGTTACTTTGGTACCAGTGCACTTTTTTGGATGAACCTGCAGACCCAGTATGACGTTGCTGAAGCGGAGAAAAATATTACCGAAAGCATTCAGTGCGTTGCGTAGTGTCTGTAGTGGTACAGTGATTTTGGTCACGTAATAGGAAATGCTAAGACATTTAATTACATAATCAATGTTTCTGTGAGCTGTCGTAATGAAATAGTCTGAGCGCCCTTCTGCCTTTGTCTTGAGGTAGACATCCAAAGCTTCTCTGAGTGTTGGTGCATCAGATGCTTTAGTAGGGTCTGAACGTAATAGATGCTGGGCTGGAATTTCCGATTGAGTTAACCGAAGCCCTAGCCAATAGTTTTCTAGCTTATGAAGTATAGATTTAGACGATAAGTACCAGATTTGGTATAAGTGTATTTAGGAAAAGTGTCTACCATATTGTCTACCACGTTGTTCTTCTTTATAGAAAACGTATGTATAACAACAAGTTAAGTCGCCCTGAAGGCTTAGAATGGTGCGGACGGAGAAAGACGAACTTGTGTCCTGAAAAGACTTTATAGCCACATATACGGCTACTTTAACGCAATTTAAGTCCTGTAACGTCAGGGTATTTCCATTGGAATCCAGGGTATTTTAGGGTAAAATACAGGGTATCATCAACCAGCACCCTAAAAAGATGAAAAGACAATTAACTGATGCAAAAGCTAAGAGCTGCAAAGCCAAAGAAAAAGCTTACAAGTATAAAACCCCAACAATTTAAGACAACAAATTAAAATTTCTTATTTCGAACAAGTTAAACTAAACAACAAAACGGAGTAAAGAATATGGGCTATGTTTACGTTAGTTGTTGAACTGTGTATAATACCAGTACTGGTTAACTATACAGGTGTTACATATTATGAAGTCACATGAATTTAATCAATTAAAACAATCCATTAGCAGCCTTTCTCCAAAGCAGAAAGTAGATTTGGAGCAATGTCTTCTT
>JAQRMV010000016.1 GCA_028598985.1 Gammaproteobacteria bacterium | reverse complement strand
GTATGAGTACTTTCCTTGACACTTGGACGCAAGCTCACTAGCATTGCTCACTTAACTCGCTAAACTTCGATTCCGCATAACTTATGCAGGCTACCGACCTATATTTTTCTGTAAAAGACGACTTCAAAGCCGTTGATGCAGCCATCATAGAGCACCTTAGCTCTCAAGTCCCTTTGGTGGAAAAAATTGGCCAATACATTATACAAAGCGGCGGCAAACGACTGCGCCCACTTTTAGTATTATTGGCAGCCCGAGCATGTGGTTATCAACAAGACCAACACATTAACTTGGCCACTGTGGTGGAGTTCATTCATACCGCCACTTTATTACATGACGATGTGGTAGACACTTCAGACCTACGCCGTGGCAGACCTACTGCCAACAACAAATGGGGTAACTCATCTAGTGTGCTGGTGGGTGATTTTTTATACTCTAGGGCATTTCAAATATTAGTCTCTATTGGCCAGGTAGAGGTAATGAGCACTTTATCCAACGCCACCAATATTATTGCCGAAGGTGAAGTATTACAGTTACTTAATGCCAAAAACCCAGACGTTAGCGAAGCTGATTATTTACACGTTATCCTTGGCAAAACAGCCATGTTATTTGAAGCAGCCAGCCACACTGGCGCACAGTTAGCTAACGCCAGCGCCGAACAGGAAGATGCGCTACGTCGTTTTGGGCGACACCTAGGCATTGCTTTCCAACTGATAGACGATTTGATGGATTACGCGGGCAATCAAGCCACAATGGGTAAGAATGTAGGCGATGACTTAGCAGAAGGAAAACCCACACTGCCACTCATTCATGCCATGACCCACGCCACCGATGATGAGCGTAAGCTCATTCGTAAAGCCATTAGACAGGGCAGCTGCGAACAGATTGAAGAAATTCAATCCATTATTAGCCGTTGTGGTTCGCTAGATTACACCCGCAAGCGAGCAACACAAGAGACCGAAGACGCCCTTGCTTGCTTAAGCGCCCTAGCAGACTCGGAATATAAAACTTCGTTAACCGATTTATGCACCCTAGCCTTAGCCCGACAAAATTAATAATGGTATAATCTTTAACTTGTTAGTTATTAGCCTTATTTACCATACAGTTATCACCAACTATTATTAAAGCCACCATACGGAAAATAAAATCATGAGCAGACCTTCTTCCTTTAACCGTGATGAATTATTGTCTTGCGGCAATGGCGACATGTTTGGCCCAGGCAACGCCCGCCTACCCGTTGGCAATATGCTTATGATGGACCGCATTACTCATATTTCCGAGACTGGCGGCAGCAACGATAAAGGCCAAATCATTGCCGAACTCGACATCCATCCAGACCTTTGGTTCTTTGATTGTCACTTCCCTACCGATCCTGTGATGCCTGGCTGCTTAGGCTTAGATGCCATGTGGCAGATTGTCGGCTTTTTTCTAGGCTGGAAAGGCAATCCAGGCCGCGGCCGCGCTTTAGGCTGTGGCGAAGTGAAGTTCTTTGGTCAGGTTTTACCCACCGCCAAAAAAGTAACTTACAAAATTGATATCACCCGCTGCATCGAGCGAAAGCTGGTGATGGGCATTGCTAATGCCAGCATGGAAGTCGATGGCAAAGAAATTTATACTGCTAAAGATTTACGTGTAGGTTTATTCACCAGCACAGCCGATTTTTAAGCTTTTGATGACGCCCTCAAAGCGCATCAGGCGCATTATCTAACCGCACATTAACGAGGTCTATTATGCGACGAGTTGTCGTTACCGGATTAGGAATTGTTTCTTGTATTGGTCACAATCAAGAAGAAGTTTTAGCGTCCCTCCAAGCGGGAAAATCAGGCATTAGTTTTCAGCCTGAATACCAAGAGATGGGATTCAAGAGCCATATTGCTGGCAGTGTTGATATCGACTTTGGCAGCCTCATAGACCGCAAACAAATGCGCTTTATGGGTGACGCTGCGGCCTACGCATACCTATCCATGGAACAGGCCATTGCTGATTCCGGCTTAACTGACGAGCAAGTGTCTAATCCCCGCACCGGCTTAATTGCAGGTTCTGGTGGTGCATCTAACTTCAACATTGTAGAAGCTGCCGACGGTATGCGTGAAAAAGGCCTGCGCCGAGTTGGCCCCTACCGTGTAACCCGTACTATGGGCAGTACCGTGTCGGCATGTTTAGCCACGCCGTTTAAGATTAAGGGCTGCAACTATTCCATCACCTCTGCATGCTCCACTAGCGCCCACTGTATCGGCAACGCTATGGAACAAATTCAGCTTAACAAACAAGATGTCGTATTTGCTGGTGGCGGTGAAGAACTACACTGGAGCCAAAGCGTGCTGTTTGACGCCATGGGCGCCTTGTCTAGCAAATACAACGACACGCCTACTAAAGCCTCCCGTGCATACGATGCTAACCGCGATGGCTTTGTTATCGCCGGTGGTGGTGGCATGTTAGTGATTGAAGAACTAGAACACGCTAAAGCACGTGGCGCAAAAATCTACGCAGAACTTGTGGGTTATGGTGCCACTTCTGACGGCTACGATATGGTATCCCCCAGTGGTGAAGGCGCTATGCGCTGCATGCAACAAGCCATGAGCACTACCAACATGCCCATAGACTACATTAATGCTCACGGCACTAGCACTCCTGCCGGGGACATCCAGGAACTTAAAGCAGTGAAGTCTGTATTTGGTGACAAATGCCCACGCATTACCTCCACCAAGTCCCTAACAGGCCATTCTTTGGGCGCTGCAGGCGTACAAGAAGCAGTGTACAGCCTACTGATGCAAGCCAACAGTTTTATTGCCGCTTCGGCCAACATAGATGAGCTGGATGAGGGAGCCGACGGCATGCCTGTTGTTACTGAGAAGCAAGACCATGTGGAATTAACCACGGTAATGTCTAACAGCTTTGGTTTTGGCGGCACTAACGCAAGCTTGGTATTTACTAAGTACGTTTAAGCTGATGGATTGGCGGTTAACTAATAGCCGCCAAGTTCTCGGTCATCCATGACACCATCTGAGCATGCATCTCTTTAGTAGGGGCATCTGCGCTGATGGGCTGACCAATAATTACTTCTACGGTACCTGCATGCTTAACCCAACTGTGTGGTGGCGATAAACGTCCGCTGTTTTGCACAATGGGCAATATTGGCACGCCCGCCTGATGGGCTAACATTGCAGCTCCTTTAGTGCACGGCCCCAAAGTACCAGGCGGATGACGTGTACCCTCTGGGAAAATGAGCACAGATATACCCGAATTTAATCGCTCACAGCCTTGTTGAGACAATTGTTTTAAGGCGTTAGCCTTGCGCTTACGATCAATAGCAATAGGATTCAGCATGGCTAAAGCCCAACCAAAAAACGGGATATACAACAACTCTCTTTTCAACACTGTACTTACGGGCAACCCCATAGTCAGCAAATAAAACGTCTCCCAATCGCCCTGATGGTTACATGCCACGACTAGGGGCTGATCCTTGGGGACGTTGTCTAAACCTCTTATTTTAAACTTCACCCCGCAGGTTATTTTCATCCACTGTAATACAGCGCGATTACAATAACCCACGAATTTAAATCTTAAACGGCGCTTTACAAGCGGTGCAGTCACCACTAGCAGAGTTGAAGCCACAACAGAAATAACGGCCAACCCCATATAAAAAAGAAAAGCTCTAGCAACTATAATAGTTTAGCCTCCCGTGACCGGTGGAAAAAATGCCACCTCTGACGACATCGATACAAGGGTGTCTGGTTTAGCCATCATTTGATCTACTGCAACCAATATAGAATCATTATTTAGGTCTTGTTCCCATTGTGGATTAGCCTGTATAAGGGCTTGCAACAATTGAGCCACGGTAATTTCAGTACTGGCCTTAAATTCTGTACTGGCAACACCTAGCTGCTCTTTTAACTGGCCAAAAAAAAGTAGTTTAATCATTGGGCGCCTTCTGGTGTTGTGTCCACTACCCAGTGACCACTCTTGCCACCTTGTTTCTCCATGACGCGTAAACCGGTGATTGTCATACCTCGATCTACTGCCTTACACATATCATATAACGTTAACGCCGCTGTAGAAGCCGCGCATAAAGCCTCCATTTCAACACCCGTGCGTCCATTTAGCTTGCACAGGGTATCAATACGAACACGATTAAGCTCAACCTCAGGGGTCAGCTCTACATTTACCTTGGAGAGCATTAATGGGTGGCACAGGGGGATTAAATCGCTGCATTTTTTTGCTGCTTGAATACCTGCAATTCGCGCCACCGCTAACACATCCCCCTTTTTGTGTTTCCCATCTGTAATCAGCGCCAAAGTCTCAGGCAGCATTTCTACATAAGCTTGCGCCCTAGCAACACGAGTAGTGATGTCTTTTTCCGACACATCCACCATATGGGCATGTCCTTGGTTGTCTAGGTGAGTGAGGTTTGCCATAAGGGAATTATCCTTGGTCTACCCGTTGACCTGCCAATTGACCTGCCGACGTAGAGTTAAATTGTTGTTGCCGTAATACGGGGTTGGCATACATAGCCAATGCATGATCCCTTTCTGTTGCAGACAGGTCTGCAAAGCGCTGTTCCAAAATCTTTTGGCTAGGATGTGATTGCTCATCACAAATGGCTTGGGCTGCCATATTGGTTGCTTGCAGTTGGTAGTTGATCGCAATACTGGAATCTATTGCCGTAGCAATTTCTTCGGGGGTATTAAACTGACCTTCCAATGGTTCGCCAAATGCCACGTGCACCTTGCCTTTTTTACCCACGATGCCTTTTACAATACTGTTCATGTCTTCGTATTTAGCTTTAACGTATTCACCACTGTTCGCTAGAGCTGCCAGCTCACAAGCCTTGGCTTTATCACAGGGATCAAATTCGTAGGCTATGGATACAGGAACAATATGCAAGCTATTGATGTAATCAGCGTAGCTTTGTCCCGACTTTTTCTTGCTCATGTAGAGCATTTTCATCACTGCCACATCGGTGGCATCAACGCCATCTTTAGCGCGGCCTTCGCGCTGAGCGATCCAAATATTATGGCCAGTGTGTACGGAATGGTCGATGTAGCTCGACAAATCCATATAGGCTTTCATTTTTTCTCGCACACCCGTGGCGGAGCGCTTGACCACAAAACTCTTATTAAGGCGCATAATGTCGCTCACATAGGGTTTTTGTAGCAGGTTGTCGCCAATGGCAATCCGTGCGGTTTCTAAGCCTTGCAAGTCTAGGCCATAACTTACCAAGGCTGGGTCCATGGTAATGTCGCGGTGATTGGAGATGAATAAGTAACCCTTTCCCGGCTGTAACTTATCAAGGCCACTGTAGGTTAACTCTGAGACCGTACGTTTAAGCATTTTTCCCATGTATTTGGAAATAATTTTCTGCCAAGACGCAACATCTGTTACCTCTTTAAACTCACGCTTCAAAGCCCACTGAATCACCGGATTCAGCGCGATCCCCGTGAGCGCTTTTATGCGCGGAAATTTAAAACGACCGAGCACGTCAAGTAATTCTTTGTTAATTACCAGCGCATCTATTACAGGCCTTACCTCTTCATCGTTGTAAGGTCTAATATCATGGAATGGATCAATGTTGTCTGTCATTTTTTTATTCTAATTAACCGCCAGTGGCGTTCATAAATCGAAGGATTTGCGGTTGTTCATGCAAATCAAAATAGTGTTTTTCTGGTTTTAGAACCATGGCCGCCATAATAGCCTGCTTAAGGGGTTCAATCTGTCCTGGATTATCTCGCAATATAGGCATTAGATCCACGCTATGCTCATTGCCTAAGCATAATAAGAGTCGGCCTTCAACGGTGACCCTAACTCTATTGCAGTCGCCACAAAAGTTGTGGCTATGGGGAGAAATGAAGCCAATGCGAGTATTGTGGTTTGGCATCGCGTAATAACGCGACGGGCCTGCGGTTTTTTGCGCTATATGCGTCAAAGTGTATCGCTGTTCAATAATTTCGCGCACATCATCACTTGAGCAATAGGTAACGGCACGATCATGACTTTCGATTGAGCCTAATGGCATTTCCTCAATAAAGGCAATATCAATACCTTTATCACGGGCAAATTCTACCAAATCAAGCACTTCATTATCGTTACTGCCACGCAAAATTACCGCATTAATTTTGATGCGGTCAAAACCTTGTTCGATGGCCGCGTTAATACCTTGCAGCACCTGCGGCAACTTACCCGTGCGAGTCATGGCTTTAAACTTAGCTTCGTCCAATGAGTCCAAACTCACATTCAAACGTTTTACGCCTGCCTCTTTTAAAGCTTTTGCATGACGGACTAGCTGGGAACCATTGGTCGTAATTAACAATTCTTGAAGGCCTTCAAGGCGACCAATAAGGTGTAAATTGTCTATCAACCCCCTACGCACTAACGGCTCACCACCCGTTAGACGAATTCGACTCACGCCCAACTCTACAAATGCTCGAGCCACTAATTCTATTTCTTCAATACTCATGATGCTTTCGCGCGGCAAAAAAGTCATTTCTTCTGCCATACAATACACACACCGGAAGTCACAACGATCGGTTACGGAAATACGCACGTAATCCACTTTGCGCCCAAAATCGTCAATTAGCTGATGTTGCATAGGTCCACTCATAGCCATTTAAGAATGACTGCTTGAATATATAAATTAAAGGTATTATACCTGCCCTTGGCCTTCTCTTGTAACATCGCAGTGAGTCTTTTTCGCCACAGCTGATCTAGGTCGTGGTTTATTGTGTCGTTTGAAACACTTGATCAATAACTTTAACAAGGCCGGAACGCCAAGGCCGTTGGCGGATACCAAAGGTAGATAATATTTTACTGCAATCCAGTACGCTGTATGCTGGCCTAGGCGCTTTAGCTGGCCATTCTAAACTGCTGACCGCATCAATGTTTTCTGCTTGAGTGACGCCATGTTTTTTGGCTGCCGCGAGTATTGCTTCAGCGAACCCTTTCCATGTGGTAATTTCAGCACCGCTGTAATGATATGTACCCCAAACACTAATGCCACAATCCAGCTGTTGAATAATAGCGATCAGCACCCTTGCTACGTCATTGGCGTAGGTGGGGCATCCATGTTGGTCAGAAACCGCCTTTACGTGGTGATGCTCTTGCAGCTGCCTTAGAGTTCGCAACACAAAATTGTGTCCTTGGGCGCTGAATATCCAACCTACACGAACAATAATGTGTTCTGGACAATATTGCTTAATGGCTTGTTCTGCGGCTAATTTTGCTTCTCCGAAACGATTCAAAGGCGCGGTATACGCCTCTTCTTTATAGGGCGATCTTTGAGCCCCGTCAAACACATAATCGGTTGATAGGTGTACTAAAGGCACATTTAGGCTATGGCATGCCTGAGCCAACAACAAGGCCACGTCATGGTTATAAGTGTGGCTTTTCTCCGGATTGTCCTGAGCCAAATCTACCACAGAGTAACTCACAGTATTAATTACATAGTCTGGCTGATGGCTGGCAATAGCCGCTTTAATGGATTTAAGGGTTAAACTATCGAGTATGTTATCGTCAAACCAAACCGCGTTGATACCCGCACTTACAGCCCTTGCACACAAGGCCGACCCTACCTGGCTTGAGCCCCCCGTAACTAATAGCTTAATATGGCTCATGGATTAATGGCCATCCACATAAGCATGTACCTGTTGACGCAGTGCGTGTTTACGCTCGGTACTGCAGAAACTCGCTTCTATAGCATGCAAGGTAAACAGGGCAAGCTCTTGGTGAGTTAAAGGATGGGCCGCAGCAACGGCGTAAAAATTATCATTCATATATCCGCCGAAGTAGGCCGGATCATCGGCATTAATCCCCACGCTTACACCTTGGCGGAGTAAATCAACAATATTATGCTGATCCATAGCGCCAAACACCTTAAGCTTGACATTAGATAATGGGCACATGGTTAAATGTACCTTCTGATCTATTAATCTTGCCACCAATTGAGCGTCATCCACACAGCGGACACCATGATCAATACGGCTGACTTGCAGAATGTCTAACGCATCTATTATATTGCTAGCAGGTCCCTCCTCCCCCGCATGGGCAACGGCGAGATACCCTTGTTCACGGGCAGCCGCAAATACTCTAGCGAATTTTTCTGGTGGGTGGCCTACTTCTGAGGAATCCAAGCCTACAGCCACTATTTGTTCTCGCCATGGTTTGGCTAGCGCTAAAGTTTCAAAGGCACTGGTTTCATCTAAGTGTCGTAAAAAACACAGGATCAATTGACTACTAATCCCCAGCTCTTGCTCAGCCTGAATGAGCGCAGTAGTAATACCTTGCATTACCGTATCGAAACTAACTCCCCTTTGGGTGTGTGTCTGAGGATCAAAAAATAATTCGGCATGAAGTACATTATCTGCCTTGCACCGCAGCATGTAGGCCCAAGTTAAATCGAAAAAGTCGTGTTTTGTAAGTAGTACCTGTGCACCCTGGTAATAAATATCCAAAAAAGACTGTAAATCGGTAAAATCATAAGCGGCGCGCACTTCATCGGGGCTGGCAAACGAAATATCTATGTTATTGCGTTGCGCAAGCTCAAACATCAGCTCTGGTTCTAGGCTACCTTCAATGTGTAGGTGTAATTCAACTTTGGGCAAACCCGCTATAAAATGATGCAAAATCAGATACCAATGAAGCCAATAAAATATGTCTGCAATTCTAACATTAATTGATGTCTTCCAGGAGGTTAGTAATCTATACCGTGGCTATTGAGTGGCTTTTCACTGCCGTGTGGATTGGTTAAACTAGTGGCCCAATTAAGTCGCCATAATTATAACAACAAACACAGAAAATATTTATGAACTCTATTAAACCTCATCCTACCAGCTATCCAAAAAATGGCGGCTGGACCCGCATGTACACCGCCGCAATATTTTCCCTGAAAGGCATGGCCTACTGCTTTAAACATGAAGCAGGGATGCGGGAATACACGGTGATTTTTTTAGTGAGTATTCCGTGTGCTATTTATTTGGCGGAGTCTCCAATAGAACGTATTTTAATGATAGGCGCAGGCTTGCTGGTTATCCTTATGGAATATCTTAATTCTGCAATTGAAGCCACCTTAGATCGAATCAGCACCGAGCATCACGATTTAACTGGGGCAGCTAAAGACATGGGTTCTGCTGCTGTTTTTGTAGCGGCATTGTTTTTTGTATACGTTTGGGGAGAATTTATTTATCGAAGTTTTGCTTAATCATTAAGCCCCTACTTTGCCAAAGGCAGGGGCTTTTTTGTGCATAAACCTGACTACCACATTAGAAGCAGAAGTGCTCTTCATCTAACCCTTGTAACGTATCTGCACCTGCCAACATAGTGGCGGAATGGGTGTTTGTACGCGGCAACAATCGGGTAAAGAAAAAGCGTGCCGTGAATATTTTGGCATGATAAAAATCGGCCTCGGAGGTGTTCCCTGCCAAAGCGTCTTGGGCTACTTTTGCGGCCCGAGCAAAGAAGTAAGCTTGGGTGACATAACCTGAGTACATTAAGTAATCCACAGATGCGGCGCCTACTTCGTTTCGATCCTTCATTGCCGCCATCCCCACTTTCAACGTTAAGTCACCCCATTCCTTGTTGGCGGCCATTAATGGCTGAATAAATTCAGCCATGGCTTCATTGTCAGCTTCTGCCTTGCAGAATTGATGAATTTTTTTGGTGAAGGTTTTTAAACTTTCTCCTTGAGTCATCAATACTTTTCGGCCCAGCAAATCTAGTGCTTGGATACCTGTGGTGCCTTCATAAATAGTGGAAATACGTGCATCTCGTACAATTTGTTCCATGCCGTGTTCACGGATATATCCGTGGCCACCAAAACACTGCATTCCCAAATTGGCAGACTCTAAACCCGTTTCAGTCATAAAGGCTTTAGCAATTGGCGTTAGTAAGGATAATAAAACTTCTGCCTCTTTGGCTTCATCGCTGCTTGCGTTTCGCTTAACCGTATCATTTAACTGCGACAAGTAATAAGCCAGCATACGACCGCCTTCCGCAAAGGACTTAGCGGTTAGCAGCATACGCCGTACGTCTGGATGCACGATGATTGGATCGGCAGATTTTTCTGGAGCAACTGGGCCTGTTAAGGAGCGCATTTGCAAACGTTCTTTGGTGTACTCAAGCGCACCTTGAAAGGCACCTTCGGCAGAACATAAACCCTGCACAGCGGTGCCAATACGGGCCGTGTTCATAAATGTGAACATGCAGTTCAAGCCTTTGTTGGCAGGGCCAATTAAGTAGCCTTTGGCGCCATCAAAGTTCATCACACAGGTGGCATTACCATGAATACCCATTTTGTGTTCTAAGGAACCGCATTTAACCAAATTACGTTCGCCAAGACTGCCGTCGTCATTGACATTGAACTTGGGCACAATGAACAACGATATACCTTTAGTGCCTTGTGGTGCATCCGGTAGGCGTGCAAGAACAATATGAATAATATTATCCACCATGTCGTGTTCGCCGGCAGAGATAAATATTTTAGTGCCGCTGATCGCATAGCTGCCATCTGCTTGGAGCTCTGCCTTAGTACGCAACAAACCTAAGTCGGTGCCGCAGTGAGATTCTGTTAAACACATAGTGCCGGTCCAACGACCTTCAACTAAGGGTAATAAATACTGCTGCTTTTGCTCGGCTGTACCATGGGCTTCAATGGTGTTCATTGCTCCGTGGCTTAATCCAGGATACATACTCCAAGACCAGTTAGCTGTGCCGCTTAGCTCGTTAATCATGGTGCCTAAAGATTCTGGCAAGCCTTGGCCGCCTAAGTCTGGATCGTGGGATATTGAAGGCCAGCCGCCCTCTACGTATTGTGCGTAGGCTTCTTTAAAGCCAGTAGGTGTAGTCACTTCAGAGTCTTCCCAGCTACAGCCCTCTTCATCTCCGGAAGCGTTGATCGGTGCAAGTACGTTTTCAGAAAACTTAGAGGCTTCTTCTAGAATAGCATCAATCATTTGCACATCCATATCTTCACCACCAGGTAACGTTTTATAGTGGTCTGCCATGGCTAATACTTCGTGCATTACAAATTGAATGTCACGGCGTGGGGCTTTGTAATTAGGCATAATGACTCCGATGTTGTTAAAGATTGTAATAATGATTTCAAACAGTTGTTTGAAAAATACTCTGTTTGATAGGTCCAGGTCAATTCCAAGACTTTATAGTCATAGAATAATATACCTATCAATCATTTCGATTATTTAACTGAAGTGTTGTTTATTTTTCTAATTCAGCAACAGGTTTAGATTTAAATAACTCTGGCATGAGTCTACACGCAGCTCTGCTCTAGTAGCCGTTAGGTTGGGAATTTGGCCTAACATAGGGGCTTGAATGCGGTGTTGCAAAGTGGCAATGTTTTCATCCAATTCAGCCATGTTTGGATCTATGCAATTAGCCACCCAACCCGCAATCTTTAATCCATCTCCGACAATAGCTTCGGCTGTAAGTAAGGCATGATTGATACACCCCAAACGCATACCCACAACCAAAATAATAGGCACTGAGAGATCTTTCGCCAAATCAGCCATGGTTTCACGCTCATTAATAGGCACTCGCCAACCGCCTGCACCTTCTACAAGGCTTAGATTAGCTCCTTGCATTAATACCCCGTTGGTAAATCCTGACAAACGCTCCACCTGCATACGCTTACCCTGGTGCTGCGCTGCGATGTGGGGAGCGATAGGGGGCATAAAGGCCACCGGATTCACCTGTTCATAATACAAAGGCAACGAACATTGGGCCAACAGTTGCACAGCGTCATCATTTCTTAGTCCATCGCCGGTGTCGACACAACCTGCAGCCACAGGCTTTACTGCAGCAGTGCTTAAACCTTGGCTACGGGCTTTAGCTAACAAAGCACATGCCACCAAAGTTTTACCTGCATCGGTGTCGGTGCCGGTCACAAAATAACGTTTTTTCATGGCTTTGCCTTAATTTTGGCTTTTACATAATATACTTCATAAGTTACCGGTAACTGGCCACCTTCAGTTCTAAGGGTTTCGTAGGCCTGCACCATTTTGCGCACCCGCCCAATGCCTGTAAGCCCTTTTGCTGCTTGTCTATTGTGATTACTGGCGCCGAGTTGTTTTAAATCTTTTGTGAGTTGTTGCACAGAAGTGTATTTAAGATCAATATTTTCGCGTACAACTTCCACCTCTAAAAACCGTGATTGAAGCTTACTACGTAGCACTTCCAGGGGCACAAACTCATTAACATGTTGATAGCCATCTGCTTGAGCCCACGCCCATTTTAGTTGATGTAATGTGTTGGGGCCTAACGTAGCACAATAAAACACCCCGCTTTCTGCAAGGCAGTGGGCTACTCCAGAAAAAACAGCACTCAGGTCGTGGCACCATTGAATTGCTAGGGAGGAGATCACTAGGTCATAACGACCGGCTAAATCTGTACAATCTTCGGCTAACCTTTGTGCATCACCTAGCTGCCAATTGAGTTTTGGATTAGAGTGTTTTGCTTTAGCATAGGTAAGCATACCCTCTGCAATGTCTAAGCCAGTAACTGAATCAACAAGGCTGCTACCGGCTAATTGTGCGCTCGCATAACCCGTGCCACTGCCAATATCTAAAACCCTGCCTTTATGATATTGGCTACTTTTAGCCAGCAATTGATCTGCCACAATTCTTTGTAAACCCGCTGCTTGGTCATAGGTGGCTGCTGCGTGGCTAAATGCCTGAGCTACTTGATGAGCATCGGGCAATAAATTTGATGTATACATTAGGGCCCTGTCCTATTTTGAAAAAACTTCACCATAGCAGTTTCAACACTACCTCTTTCTAGCAAGTAACTGTGGCCACCTGCAACATAGTTTATTTGTGCCGTGTCTGGCAATGTGATCTGACTCACCCATTGCCAAGGGACCAATATGTCGTCTTGAGCCAGTTCAATAAAACACGGTTGGGACAATTGGCTCAGGTGGTTTCGCTCATCTAACTCACGTAATAATTGAAGACCAAAAGCTTTTTGTGGCTGTTCATGCATGAGCATCGCTAATTGAGCCGCTTGTGTTTTAGGTTTAGTGCAGCCCTGTGCCTGCAGGCTTGCAAATCGGCGTAAAGTCTTTCCCGGTATGGTTTGGTAGTCCCGTTCAAATTGAGTTAAAAGTTCTTTTGACATAGCCTTTGGCCAATGGCCATTACAGATAAATTTAGGATTAGTAGCCATCAAGGCTAAACTTTTTATGCGGTCATCACCATGCGCCATACGGATGGCAATTTGACCGCCTAATGACCAACCCAATAAGTGATAGTGGCTAGGCAAATGTGATTTTGTTGAAATTATCCATTGGTCGAGTTGCTCGATGCAGCTACGATTATCGGCAATAAACACATCGTCTCCGTGGCCTGGGAGGTCTACCATTATAAGTTGATATGTAAGCTCTAATTGCTCCAGCATAGAACTTGGCCAGCATGCTTTGTCGTAACCCCAGCCGTGTAATAAAACCAATGTGGGTTTTGCGTCCACCGTTAAAGACACCTACTCACCTTCTACTAAGGTTAACAAACCTTGCTGTTGTAATTGAGTTAGAGCTTGTAGCAACTTTTGAATATGGCTTTGCGTATGGGCTGCGGATAAAGTAATTCTTAAGCGCGCCGTACCTTTGGGCACTGTGGGAGGGCGTATTGCCGTAACCAACAGCCCCATTTCTTTAAGTGCCTCACTCAGCTGCAAAGCCACAGCAGACGATCCCACCATTATGGGTTGAATAGCCGTATCACTTGGCATTAAAGGCAATTTTAAGGCATTAGCTTGCTGCTTAAATAACGTAATTAACTCAGTGAGGTGCTGCTGCCTCCAAGCCTCGTCCTTTAACAGTTTGAGCCCAGCAAGACTTGCAGCCGCTATAGAAGGAGGTATGGCCGTGGTATAAATATAGGTTCTTGAAAACTGAATTAGGCTTTCGATCAATGCATCACTACCCGCCACAAAAGCCCCATAACTCCCTAAAGCCTTACCTAAAGTGGCCATGTAGATAGGGCAGTCTTGGGTGGTTAACCCCTGAGCTAAGGCACTTCCGCCACCTTGTTTACCCAACACACCAAAACCATGGGCATCATCAATCATCAACCACGACTGTTGGATATTACACAGCTGACTTAGTGACTTAAGAGGCGCAGTATCGCCATCCATGCTAAACACTGCATCCGTCGCTACAAGGTGACGACGCGCCGTAGTTTTATTGAGTTGGCGCTCTAAGTCATCGAGGTCATTGTGCCTATAGCGCTGGAATTTGGCCGCACTTAATAGCCCCCCATCCAGCAAGGATGCATGGTTAAGGCGATCTTGATAAATGGCATCTCGCCGATCTAAAAGACCATTAATGACTCCCAAATTAGCCATATAACCGCTGGAGAAAAGTAACGCCCTGGGACGCTGGGTCACCTGAGCTAAGGCATGTTCCAATTCATGGTGGATATCAGTATGCCCAACCACTAAGTGTGATGCACCACTGCCTAGTCCGTATTCGCCGCAAGCTTTTTTTGCAGCATTCACTAGCTGGGGGTGATTAGCTAGCCCTAAGTAGTCGTTACTACAAAAAGCCAGCAAGGTTTGGCCGTTAAGCTTTAATTCTGGTGTTTGAGGTCCGGCATGTTGATTGCGTTTGCGATAAAGATGATCTGAGCGACGCTGATTAAGGTCCGCAGCTAAGGTCTGTTCTAAGCAATGCATTAGAGGCTAGCATCAACAAACATCCGCTCCGATTTAGCATTTTCAATGGCTTGCTCAATCGCGCCCTGATGGGCTTCGTCGGAAACGTCTTGGCGCTTTTCTGGGCGAATGCCTAATTTTACGAATAGGGCTCGATCTTTCTCAGCAGCAGGATTGTCTGTGGTCAGAAGGCGCTCACCATAAAAAATAGAGTTTGCACCAGCAAAGAAACACATGGCCTGCATTTGTTCATTCATTTCTTCGCGGCCGGCTGACAGACGCACGTGGGATTGAGGCATCAATATCCGAGCAACGGCAATGGTACGAATAAAATCAAACGGCTCCAAATCTTCCACTTGATCTAGTGGTGTGCCTTCTACCTTCACAAGCATATTGATGGGTACGCTTTCTGGATGTTGGGGCATATTGGCAAGCTGTTGTAGTAAGCCTACACGGTCACGCAGATTTTCTCCCATCCCTACAATACCACCAGCGCAAACCTTCATACCTGCATCACGAACATTGGATAAGGTATTGAGACGATCTTGATAAGTACGTGTAGTAATAATGGAGCCATAGAATTCGGGCGAAGTATCTAGGTTATGATTGTAATAATCTAACCCAGCATCCGCCAGTTGAAGCGCCTGATCGGGTGCTAACATACCCAGTGTCATACAGGTTTCAAGGCCCATGGATTTTACTTCTTTCACCATCTCCAATACATAAGGCATATCTTTTGCACGAGGATTTTTCCAAGCTGCTCCCATACAAAAACGACTTGCTCCGGCAGCTTTTGCCGCCACCGCTTCTTTAATAACTTCCTTTACCTTAAGCAAACGCTCTGCATCCAAACCCGTGTCATTATGCGCACTTTGAGGGCAATATTTACAATCTTCTGGGCAGGCTCCTGTTTTTATGGACAGGAGCGTACTTACTTGCACTTCATTTGGATCGAAGTTATTCCTGTGCAACGTTTGCGCCTGAAACAAAAGATCGTTGAGGGGTTGTTCGAATAGCTGTGTTATTTCGTCAACACCCCAATCATGGCGATGGCCATTATCCAAGTTTGAGCTAAACTTAGGGGCAGTGTTCATAGAAGATGTGGCGGCAGCGGTTGAGGTCATGGAATATCCAGCTTAAAGATTCAGTACGCATATTAAAAGCTAGGCATTTTTAGTCAACCTATTGGCACAAGGAGGTTTACATCTGTTCAATTATTGATCGATTTATCAAAAGATGGATCCATGTAGTGCAGCCCTCTTGCATGGTTTGTGGTGCACACCCCCATACAGCCAATAATTTGTGTATTGATTGCTCAAACGACATGCCTTGGACATACGGTGGCTGCGTGGTTTGTGGGCAAAGCGCAACCCCTAACAAGCTAGAGAAAGATCCGCACTATACATGCGTTCACTGCCTAAAAATGCCACCTTGTTACCGCCAAACGGTATGTGCATTTAATTATTTACCCCCCATAAACGGTTTAATTAATCAGTTTAAGCACCAGCGTAATCTTGCCTCAGGACGGCTTTTAGGCGCTTGCTTGAACAAAAAAATATCCTCATCTAGCATTACAACTTGGCCTCAGATACTGCTTCCAGTACCACTGCATAATAAAAGATTAAGGCAACGGGGATTTAATCAGGCGCAATTTATAGCCGCCGAACTAAGTCGCTCAATAGGAATTAAGACAGACACGAGCTTATGCCAGCGCAAGGTATATCAAACGCCACAACAAGGCCATTCACGCGTAGAGCGATTGGCAGGTATGGAAGGGATTTTTGAAATAAGCCAACACAAGAGGCATCAATATATAAACCGTGTTGCCATTATTGATGACGTGATGACAACGGGAGCCACCGCTCAAGCATTAAGTCAATGTTTGATTGATGCTTGGCATGGCCCCCTCGACATTCAAATTTGGTGTATTGCGCGGGCACAATCACCTAATGTCCAAATTAACTGGTAACGCTGCTATTCTTCGTCAGCAGCTTTTTCATCTTGAATGCGCTGATAAATCTCTTCGCGATGTACTGCTATATCACGAGGAGCATTAACACCAATGCGAACTTGATTTCCTTTAACACCTAACACAGTGACCGTAACTTCATCACCTACCATTAGAGTTTCACCGACACGTCGGGTTAAAATTAACATAGTAAAGCTCCATTTTATTGGGCCGATAAATCAACCTTAGCTGATTTCCGAACACCTTATTATTCCTGCATATTTGCATTCTAGCGATGTAAATGAGACCCCAGAAACTGGCGCCGCCATTTATGCAATAATGATAAATGTTAATTTATTATTCTTCAACCGTTTGCGGTTTATCCATCTCAAAAGTTGAGTGCAAAGCACGCACCGCCAACTCTAGATACTTCTCATCAATCACCACCGAAACTTTAATTTCGGAGGTGGATATCATTTGAATGTTAATATTTTCCTTCGCCAAACTGTCAAACATACGACTTGCTACACCGGCATGAGAGCGCATACCTACACCAACAATGGAAACTTTGGCAATATTATCACTACCAATAGCACCCGTAGCGTTAAGATTTACTGCTACATGTTTAAGCGTATCAAGCGCTAAACCATAATCATTTCGATGCACTGTGAAAGTAAAGTCAGTCAAACCTTCGGCACTCACGTTTTGCAAAATCATATCGACTTCTACGTTGGCATCACTGATGGGGCATAATATCTTAGAAGCCACGCCTGGTACGTCTGGCACCCCAGTAATTGTTAACTTGGCTTCGTCACGGTTAAAGGCTATGCCCGAAATAATAGGTTGTTCCATGGTATTTTCGCTCTCAATTGTAATCAGTGTTCCAGGGCCTTCTTTGAAACTATGAAGTACACGTAGGGGAACACCGTATTTTCCCGCAAACTCCACGGCACGTATTTGTAATACCTTAGAACCAAGGCTGGCCATTTCCAACATTTCTTCGAAGGTGATTTCTTTTAAACGCTGAGCGTTATCAACCACTCTTGGATCAGTAGTATAAACTCCATCAACGTCTGTATAAATTTGACATTCGTCGGCCTTAAGAGCAGCGGCTAAAGCAACGCCAGTGGTGTCTGAACCACCGCGGCCAAGTGTGGTGATGTTGCCATTATCATCAACACCTTGAAAACCTGCTACCACCACTACTCGCCCCTTATCCAGGTCATTGCGCATATTGTCTACGTCGATATTTTGGATACGAGCCTTGGTGTGAGAGGAATCCGTATGAATCTTAACTTGGCCACCTGTATAAGAGCGTGCTGGGCATTCCCTAGCGGTTAACGCCATGCACAACAAGGCAATAGTCACCTGCTCACCCGTTGAAACAAGTACGTCCATTTCCCTAGGTGAAGGCTTGTCCTGCATTTCATTAGCCATACCGATCAAACGATTGGTTTCACCACTCATTGCAGACACAACCACAACAATATAATGGCCTTGATCGCGAAAACTTTTAACTTTATCGGCTACTTGTTGGATACGCTCAACCGAACCCACTGAAGTACCACCATATTTTTGTACATACAACGCCATATAATATTCCTACTGCAATCTATACTGCTTCTACACCGATTAACTCACTTGAACCTAAGCTAAAGACTCTTGCAACCAAACTTGTGCACTTTCTAAAGCTCTAGCAAGCTGGCCTGCTTGGCCTCCACCTTGTGCCATGTCGGGTCGGCCTCCGCCTTTGCCTGACATACTCGTGGCTGTATGGCGGATTAAATCCCCTGCCTTGACCTTAGATGTAAGGTCTTGAGTTACGCCAGCTACGATGCTGGCCTTATCTTCTTGCGTCACTGCCAGCATTACTATGCCAGAACCAAGCTTATTACGTAATTGATCCATAGCATCGCGTAATGATTTTGGCTCCACGCCTTCTAATGTACAAATCAGCACTTTTACACCATTAATGTCTTTTACTTGAGACAGAAGATCTGAACTTTGAGACGTTGCCATTTTGGCCTTTAGTTGATCTAACTCTCGTTCTAAAAATCGAGTCTTTTCAATTAAAGTTAGAACTTTGTCGGCAACCTGGTCTCTACCAGCCTTAAGCATGCCGGAAATGTCGTTCAAGGTTTTACCGGTGTGAGCCAGCCACTCACTTGCGGCAGCCCCAGTTAACGCTTCTACTCGCCTTACGCCTGCCGCAACGCCGGACTCTGCAATCACGACAAAGGCACCTATATCACCTGTCCGCTCCACATGAGTACCACCACAGAGCTCTAGTGAAAACACATTCGATGCCGCTGTGTCTGCATGGACTAGGGACCGTGTGCCCATGGTAACAACACGAACTTCATCACCATACTTCTCACCAAACAACGCCATTGCACCCGCTGCCTTAGCATCATCAATGGCCATGATTTGAGCGCCCACGCCGGTGTTGCCCCGTATTTCCTGATTAACAAGAGATTCAATTTCTGCGAGCTCAGTTGCTGTCACTGGCTGGGAGTGTGAAAAATCGAACCTGAGTCGGTCTGGATTCACCAATGAACCTTTTTGGGTTACATGCTCACCTAATACCTGACGCATCGCTTCATGAAGCAAGTGTGTTGCCGAATGATTTTTTGCAGAATTACCTCGCAATAACTCATCCACCAAGGTTTCCACACGATCCCTTACTTGCAAGTGCCCTTCAACTAATTCACCATGATGAATAAAATGCTGGCCTTGCTTAAGAGTATCGGTCACCTTGATGCGGCCGCCCGGCCAAACTATTAATCCATGATCGCCCACCTGACCACCCGATTCGGCATAGAAAGAAGTGCTGTCCAACACCACTTGAATTGCCCCTAATTCATTTACTGTATCTATAGGCTCACCATCTTTAATAAGCGCTAGAACAGTGCCTGTATGCGCAAGGCTTTGATAGCCCTCAAAATGAGTTTGGCCGTCTAACTCTAGCTTATGAGTATAATCTACGGCAAAGCTGCTTGCCGAACGAGCCCGCACCCTTTGTTGCTCCATTGCAGATTCAAAGCCATCAATGTCCATTTCTAAATTGCGCTCACGTGCTATATCACCCGTAAGATCAACCGGAAAACCATACGTATCGTATAATTTAAAGATGGTTTCGCCTGCAATAGTATGGCCACTCAGCTTAGCTAAGTCCTGTTCAAGGATGCGCATACCTTGATCTAAGGTTTTAATGAATTGAATTTCTTCCTTAGCGATTATTTTTTCAATCGTCACTTGGGCTAATGCAAGGTCTGGATACGCTTCGCCCATTTCCACAACCAAGGGAGCCACCAATTGATTAAAAAATCCAGCCTGCGCACCTAATTTATTACCGTGCCGAATAGCACGACGCATAATGCGACGTAACACGTAACCACGGCCTTCATTGGTAGGTATTACACCGTCTAAGATTAGAAACGAAACTGACCTAATGTGGTCGGCAATTACACGCAAAGATTTACTCTCTAAATCTTTGGTGCCAATCACTTGGGCCGTTGCTGATAAAAGGTGTTGAAATAAGTCGATTTCGTAATTGGAATGGACATTTTGTAAAATCGCTGCAATTCGTTCTAGCCCCATACCCGTATCGATGGATTGTTTGGGCAGAGGGCTCATGGTGCCGCTAGCATCACGATTGTATTGCATGAAAACCATGTTCCAAATTTCTATATAACGATCGCCATCTTCTTCTGGAGAGCCTGGAGGCCCGCCCCAAATGTTATCGCCGTGGTCGTAGAAAATTTCTGAACAAGGCCCACACGGGCCAGTATCGCCCATAGACCAAAAGTTGTCCTCATCTAATCTTGAAAATCGATCCTGATTGATGCCAATTTCTTCAAACCAAATTTTTTCTGCTTCTGCATCTGAATGATGCACAGTAACCCATAATTTTTCTTCTGGCAGACCTAGTTCTTTGGTCAGAAAATCCCATGCAAACTTTATCGCGTCTTGCTTAAAATAGTCACCAAAACTAAAATTACCCAACATTTCGAAGAATGTGTGGTGGCGAGCAGTGTAACCCACATTTTCTAGATCATTATGTTTGCCGCCAGCGCGAACACAGCGTTGTGAAGATACTGCACGTTTATAAGAGCGCTCTTCATCTCCAAGAAACACATCTTTAAACTGGACCATCCCCGCATTAGTAAACAATAAAGTGGCATCGTTGCCAGGCACAAGGGAACTACTAGGCACAACCTCGTGGCCTAATTGTTTATAGTAATCAAGGAATGCCTGACGAATAGCGGCGATTTTCATGGTCAGTCTCGCTGTAAAGACAAAAGCGTAAGTATATACCGAACCACTAATATCTTTCGACCATTGCAGGGAAAATGTGCACCAAAAACAGAGTTTTTTAAAAATTTAACCAATTTAATACGCAGACAGTTAATCGTTAACTTTGCGAGGCGCCTAAAGCGTAGCTAATATGCTCTTGCGAAAAACCTCTCTGATATAAATATCGACTTTGCTTTGCTCTTTCGTGAGTGGTGTCGGCCAGTGCCGTGCCGCAATGTTTTCGCTTTTGTTGAAGTGCTATTTCAAACCAGTCGAATTGCTGCTCTATCAACTGCAACCGCACCAACTCACGATCCAGACCATACTGCAGCCCCCATTGATAGATGCGAGATGGCCCATAGCCTACGTTTGCTTTTGATCGAACCAGCACTTCTGAAAAGCGCACATCTGACTGCAATCCTTGACGCTGGAGCTCATCTAGTAGCTCATGCAAATCAACAATCCAGCCTTTTTCTAGAACTTTCACTTGCAGCTTGCGGTGCAACTCCGCTCTGGATTGCTCGCGACGAGACAATAAACCAATGGCTTGATAACGCACGGCCGCAAGTTGTTTTTTGACGCTGAGTTGATCAGCATTACTCTCCATCATGCTAACAATTAAAATGTCAGCGGAGTAACCACATCTTCAGCACTACTTTGCTCTTTAGGGATGCTTAATAATTCATCTCTGATTTGTAATTCAATTTCTTGGGCAATCTCGGGATGATCTGATAGGTATTGAGCGGCATTGGCTTTGCCCTGTCCAATTTTGTCTCCTTTATAAGCGTACCAAGCACCTGCTTTGTCCACTAAGTTTTGTTTAACCCCTAGGTCAATGATTTCACCCATTCGGTAAATACCTTTCCCGTAAACAATTTGGAACTCGGCTTGTTTAAATGGTGGTGCTACTTTGTTTTTTACTACCTTGACGCGAGTTTCATTACCTATGATCTCATCACCATTTTTTACTGCTCCAATGCGACGAATATCCAAACGAACTGAAGAATAAAATTTTAATGCGTTACCGCCAGTCGTTGTTTCAGGGCTACCAAACATTACTCCAATTTTCATGCGAATTTGGTTGATAAATATCACCAAACAGTTGGCATTTTTAATGTTACCGGTGATTTTTCGCATTGCTTGAGACAACAGGCGCGCCTGCAGTCCTACGTGATGATCGCCCATTTCACCTTCGATTTCTGCTTTGGGCGTTAACGCTGCCACAGAGTCCACGATAATCACGTCAACCGCATTAGAACGCACCAACATGTCGGTAATTTCAAGTGCTTGTTCACCCGTATCCGGCTGACTAACCAACAAATTATCTACATCAACCCCCAGTTTCTCAGCATAAGTTGGATCTAATGCGTGCTCAGCATCAACAAATGCACAGGTTTTACCAATTTTTTGTGCTTCCGCTATTACTTGTAAAGTAAGCGTAGTTTTACCAGAAGACTCTGGCCCATAAATTTCACAAATACGCCCAAACGGTAACCCACCTATACCTAACGCTATATCAAGCCCAAGGGAGCCCGTAGAAACCGCTGGTATAGCTTCGCGAGGCTGATCACCCATGCGCATTACCGCACCTTTACCAAATTGGCGTTCGATTTGGCCTAATGCAGCATCGAGAGCTTTTTGTTTATTTGCATCCATGGGGTCACCTTAATGTTATGGCCTTAGCCAGCCTATTGAGTCTTTCAATGCCACTGTGATTACATACAGTAACTGTGTATTTGTACAGTATTAAACCACACTTGAAAAAAAGTGCAACCGTTAATATTTTTCTTTCTATAGAAACCTCTCCATAATGCCCTTCACCGCCACATGCACAGCCCTATTTTGAACTTCACCTCGATTACCCACAAGATGAAATAGCTCACTAGCAACTTCCTGCTCCCTAAAAGACCAAGCCACCCAAACGGTACCTACCGGTTTATCCCTAGACCCTCCATCTGGCCCCGCAATCCCACTAACCGCCACACAAATATCTGCAGCTAATGCTCTTCGGCCACCCATTGCCATCATCTCAACCACTTCTTGACTCACCGCGCCTTGCTTATAAATAGTAACCGCATCAACGCCCAGTAAATTTATTTTGGCATCATTAGTGTAGCTAATAATGCCACCATTAAACCAACTAGAACTGCCAGGTAACGCCGTTAACAACGCTCCTATAGAGCCACCTGTGCAGGATTCTGCTGTCGCTAAAGTCATACCCCGTTGGTTCAACAGTTGGGCAAGTTCTGCAACAATAGCTAAATCTAACCTGTGTTTTTCTGTACCGAGATTATTTTTCATCAATACCTCTATTTTATTACCCGAATCGGCATGCTTCTAGTAATATAACATCCTTAACAATTGCCTATCATCCTCGGAATCAACTCAATGGCATCCACTAGCCAATTCAATCACCACACTCCCATGATGCAGCAATACTTGGGCATCAAACGTGACCACCCTAACGATCTTGTGTTTTACCGTATGGGAGATTTTTATGAGTTATTTTATGATGATGCGAAACAGGCTTCCGAATTACTCGACATTTCACTGACCTCCAGAGGACAATCAGCTGGGCAACCCATTCCTATGTCCGGCATTCCTTATCATGCGGCAGAAGGATACATTGCTAAAATAGTCAATGCCGGTCGCTCTGTAGCGGTGGCTGAACAAATAGGAGATCCTGCAGCCAGCAAAGGGCCTGTCGACAGAAAAGTTGTGCGTGTGATTACCCCTGGCACACTCACCGACGAAGCGTTAATGGATGCCAACAGGGACCGCTTACTGACTGCCGTTTATCAGCTAAACAACACCTATGGCATTGCTAGTCTAGACATGAGTAGCGGCCGATTCAGCTTAACTGAGGCGCAAACTACGGACCAACTACACACCCAATTACAACGCTTACGGCCTGCCGAACTGCTTTTTGATGAAACCAATGGCCTTATTAATCAACTGCAAGGCTGGCCCTGCCGCCGCCCACAAGCCACTTGGAATTTTGATTACGATACGGCTGAGCGATTACTATGCAGCCAATTTAATACTCATGATTTAAGCGGCTTCGGTTGCGATGCTATGCAAGCGGCAGTTTGTGCGGCCGGTTGTTTACTAAACTACGCCAAGGAAACCCAAAGAGGAGACTTGCCCCACTTACGTAATATACAAGTTGAGCTGCCTCAGAATACCCTAATCTTGGATGGGCCAAGTCGTAAAAATCTAGAGATTGACCACAACATACAAGGAGGGGACCAGTTCACCCTCGCGGCCATCTTGGATACCACGGCCACGCCAATGGGTGGACGTTTATTGCGCCGTTGGCTAAACAACCCACTAAGGAACATTGCAACCCTCGAACTGCGCCAAGACTTTATCGCTAAAACCATTGATATCGACAACACCGAAGACTTACAAGAAAGCCTTAAACCCATAGGCGATATGGAGCGCATTCTGTCTCGTATTGCCTTACGTTCTGCACGCCCTCGTGATTTATCACGGCTATGCGCCAGCCTTAAGGCGCTACCAGCGCTCCAAACACTTGTTAACGAGGTGGATTCGGCCAAAGCGCGGTCACTGCGATCGGACATTGGCGAGTTTCCGGAGATTGTAAATCTTTTAACTAGAGCTATAACCGACAATCCTCCTGTGATCATTAGAGATGGCGGCGTCATTGCAGAAGGTTATGATGACCAACTGGATGAACTTCGCGGACTCAGCCAAAATGCGGGTCAGTTTTTATTAGACCTAGAAACCCAAGAGCGAGAACGTACCGGCTTATCAAGCCTAAAAGTTGGTTATAACCGGGTGCACGGCTATTACATTGAGATCAGTCGTCTGCAATCTGCCCAAGCCCCAACACAGTATGTACGTAGACAAACACTAAAGAACGCAGAACGTTTTATCACACCAGAACTTAAAACCTTTGAAGACAAAGCTCTGAGCAGCAAAAGCCGTAGTCTAGCGCGCGAAAAAGCACTGTATGAGGCCCTTATTGAAGAGCTTGCTGCACATCTTACTGATCTACAATGTGCATCCGATGCTATCAGTGAGCTTGACGTAATATGCTGCTTGGCTGAAAGAGCATTAAGTTTGGAGCTTCGTTGTCCTGCTTTAGTCGAGGAACCGGGTATCAGTATCATTCAAGGCCGTCATTTGGTTGTGGAGCAACTCATTACCGATCCGTTTGTAGCCAATGACACTGCCCTAAGCTCAAGCTCCAGCATGATGATGATTACTGGGCCCAACATGGGTGGTAAATCCACTTACATGCGCCAAGTTGCATTGATCGTCATTATGGCTCAAATTGGCTCCTACGTGCCCGCTGCTACCGCCACGATTGGAGTTGTAGATCGGATATTCACCCGCATGGGAAGTAGCGATGACCTGGCCGGAGGACGCTCAACCTTTATGGTGGAAATGACAGAAACCGCCAACATCCTGAACAATGCCAGCAATAAGAGTCTGGTTCTAATGGATGAAGTGGGTCGTGGTACCAGTACCTTTGATGGCTTATCTCTGGCTTGGTCTTGTGCATTAAGCCTTGCACGAGACATAGGAGCGCTGACACTATTTGCCACCCACTATTTCGAAATGACACAACTCGCAGAGCAACTTGCTCAAGTCAACAATGTCCACCTCGACGCAACAGAGCATGAAGACAATATTATTTTTATGCACAAAGTGCTACCGGGGCCTGCCAGCCAAAGTTACGGCTTGCAAGTGGCAAAACTGGCAGGCGTACCCCATCACGTCATTAGGGAAGCACAACAAAAACTCCACCTATTAGAGGAGAGTGAAGGATTCAGTAACGGTACAAAAAAACCGGCACTCAAGCCTATACAAACTGACTTATTTGTCAGTGTAGCCCATCCTATTGATAGTTTATTGAATAAGCACAACCCGGATGAACTTACTCCAAAACAAGCCCTAGACCTTATCTATCAAATGCAGAAGTTACTCAACAACTAACCGTAAAAGATGGTTTAAAGCTCGGCATCTAGTACATCAGCACTACTTAGCCCTTCTGTTTCGAGGATGTTTCGCAAATTACGTAGCGCACCTACTTGAATTTGACGCACCCGCTCCCGGGTATAGCCTATTTCTTTTCCAACTCGCTCTAACGTACTCACAGAATGGCCTCGCAACCCAAAGCGACGGGATATAACGTCCTGTTGAAGATCCGTTAATAGGTCCAACCACTGCTCCATGTTGGCCATTAAATCGCTATCCACTAGGGCATGCTCTGGCCCCCGGTTACTGGTATCTGCTATGGTCTCTAATACTGTGGTCTCAATGCCTGGAGCTAAGGAATTATCCACAGAAGTCACACGATTATTATGGCTCAACAGCGTACTCACTTGCTTAACTGGCTTGCCTAAATAGATAGCAATTTCTTCGACAGAAGGTTCGTGGTCTAACTTTTGAGCTAGCTCCCGTACAGTTCGAAGAACCACGTTGAGCTCCTTACCCACATGAATAGGCAAGCGAATGGTGCGAGCTTGGTTCATGATGGCCCGTTCAATCGTTTGGCGAATCCACCAGGTACCATAAGTTGAAAATCGAAATCCTCGTTCGGGATCAAATTTTTCTACGGCACGCATCAAACCAAGATTACCCTCTTCGATAAGGTCCAACAAAGACAGCCCTCTATTGATGTATCGACGGGAAATTTTCACTACTAACCGCAGATTGCTTTCTATCATGCGATGGCGGGCTTCTTCATCACCTTTTACAACTAGCCTAGAAAAATATTGCTCTTCCTCTGCAGTCAATAAGGCGCGATAGCCAATTTCGCTTAAATAAAGTTGGGTTGCATCTTTAGAACTGGAATTCGTACTAGCGTTTTTTCCAGCGGCCTTATATTTTGAATACTGTAATTCACTACGTTGTTGATGCGTTTCTTCAACTGATAACTCTCGCGTCATTTAACTAACCTATACTAGGAAGGACTACGCCATGCAGTCTCAACCAGACAGGTCATAGCTTGGGCAAATACCTCAAGGGGTTAACTGGCTTTCCATTCTTACGGATCTCAAAATGCAGTCTAGGGTCCAACTGTGGGCCTTTACCGACTTCTGCTATAATTTGTCCCGCACTTACTTGTGCACCTTCAACCACCAAAATTCGGCTGTTATAGGCATATGCGCTTAAGTAAGTGTCATTGTGCTTTACCACAACTAAATTGCCATAACCTTGGATACCACTTCCAGCATATACTATAATTCCTGATGATGCAGCTTTTACTGATTTCCCTAATGAAGAGGATACATCTATGCCGTGAAAAGCATTGCCTTTATTAGAAAAACTCCGTATCAACTTTCCTTTAATTGGCCATTGCCATTTTACTGAAGAATGCCCATTAAAATTCTTATTTTTCAGTGCATTAGAGTTTTTATCTATCGTTTTGTTCGAGTTTGAAATAGAAGAAACCGTAGGTTCATTAGATGTAGAACTAGGCTTATTTACCACACCATTAAAACTTTTATTTAGTTTAATTTTATTTTCATTTTTAGCATTAAAATAAATATTTTGGCCAACATAGATAGTATAAGGGGACCTGATACGGTTAGCTTTTGCCAGTTTTTTGTAATCCCAACCAAAGCGCCAGGCTATAGCAAACAGAGTATCGCCAGACTTAACTTGATATGACGTGGGCGCACTGGCTGTCGACATCTGCCCAGAGCTATAGCCCAACTCCTGCACGGGGGCATATTGGCTAGAGCTACAGGCACTCAGCAAAAAAACCAAAACACCGATACTGCAAAATTTAATCACCCGAAAAATTTCCATATAATACAATATTCCTAAGTTTCCGACCTAAGCCGCCAAGTCTTGAAGCTTGACCCGGCCAAACTTAACCACCAATAACCCTGCAAGAACAAAAACCAACACACACCAACCCAACTGACTTTCCGCACCAGTGAAGTTGCTATAAGCCCAAGGCATAAGGTTTTCTTGCTGCAATGGCACTTCCAATCCATGACTATTTAAACGATAACTAATGGTATGCTTCCACGGCCAAAGTTTAACGACAGAACCCAGCATTAAGCCCGCCAGCATACTCATCACCGCCGCCGTATATTGTTTTAATAAA
Organism: Gammaproteobacteria bacterium; assembly: GCA_028598985.1. Classification (GTDB taxonomy): domain Bacteria; phylum Pseudomonadota; class Gammaproteobacteria; order Pseudomonadales; family Balneatricaceae; genus Njordibacter. The sequence goes on along the minus strand of JAQRMV010000016.1, from coordinate 10,226 downwards.
TGACTGATAAGGCGGCTAAATACCATCAAACCTAAACCGCAACCCACAGCAAATATAGTAATCACCTGTAAATCCAGCGCCGCTAAGCTTTGGATCAAAAACGGGTAGATGCCCAGTATCAGCAAAATAAAACTACCCGACACTCCTGGCAAAATCATTGCGCTAATCGCTAAGGCACCAGCAGCCATAAGCCAGAGGTATCCCCAACCAGAAAAGCCATCCACTTGCGGCAATAGCGACATCTTTGCTAACAATATGCTAACCGCCAAACCCAGTAACAACCAGCTCCTACGAAGTAAATTTTCTAGGGATAACTCACGCAATAACAATATGCTCGCCACTAATATCAACCCCAAAAACAAACTCCACATAATGAGGGGCTGTGCCAACATAAGCCAAGCAATTAGTTTTGAAACTAACAGCAATGTCGATACCATTCCAAGGCCTAAGTGCAACAAAAAAAAACCGTCTATATAGCGCCATGCCTTTGTCATTTCGCCACCCAAAATAAGCTTTAATAAAGGCAAGTCAAAGTGACTAATAGCCGCCAATAATCGGCCGTAAATCCCGCTCAACAAAGCAATAGTGCCACCGGATATACCTGGCACTAAATCTGCTACGGCCATAAAAACACCGGTAAAAAATGTTCGCCATTGTATTGCTGCTATTTTTTCAGACATCATATTAGTCCATTAACTAAGGGCACAAAGTTCGCCGCTTCTATTTTTTGTTTACTAAAATGGTTGCCAGAACGGGTGATTTTTAAAAGGTGTTGTTCATCCTCGCCTACGGGAATAATCATACATCCCCCTTCTGCTAACTGCCACTGAAGGGCTTTAGGTATTTGCGAAGGGGCTGCCGTAACCATAATGCCATCAAAGGGTTCGCGTGCTGGCCAACCTTCATAACCATCGCCATGCTTATAAACCACGTTGTGAATAGCCAATCGCTGTAAACGATGCTTAGCCCGTTCAAGCAATGGCTCAATACGCTCCATGGTCAGCAATTTCGGCACTAACTGCGCCAATATACAGGTTTGATAACCAGATCCCGTGCCTACTTCCAATACTTTTTGTGCGGCGCATGAGGCCAACAACAATTCGCTCATTCTAGCAACGGTATAAGGCCGGGATAAGGTTTGATTATGACCGATAGGCAACGACTTGTCTTCGTATGCGCGATGGGCCAAGGCTTCATCTAAAAACAGATGCCGTGGAGTAGAACGCATCACCTCCAAAACCCGAGGGTCTTGCACGCCTAATCCCGTTAAAACTTCAATTAAGCGCTCTCTAGTTCTTTGAGATGTCATGCCAATGCCCTGCCTGTTGGCAGTATTTCGCTTAGGGTCAGTCACACTGTAGCGCATTAAACCGTATCCCTAAGCCAATCGGAAACGCTATCAAAGGCCCCATAACAAGCCATGTCTGGTGATAAGGGTGTGATCGACACATAACCATGCTCTATAGCATGAAAATCAGTGCCTTTTTCGGCATTTTTAATCGCTCCAACTGGGCCAATCCAATAACACTGATGCCCCCTTGGGTCTTGTGCATCAATGGCAGATGCGCCTAACTCTCTACTTCCCAAGCGTGTTACTTGCACACCTTTTATTCTATCGTAAGGCAAATCGGGTACATTAACGTTAATAATACATCGAGGGGGCAAATTAAGTTGTTGAATGTTGTCTAGCAACTTACGCACCACTTTTGCTGCTGTTGCGAAATGAGCTTTACCTACCAGAGAAACCGCTACCGCGTGATGGTCAAGATAGCGCCCCTCCATTGCCGCAGCGACAGTCCCTGAGTAAAGCACATCATCGCCCAAGTTGGCACCGTGATTAATGCCTGAAACCACCATATCAGGTGCAATATCTAAGGCTCCGTTAATCCCTAAATGCACACAGTCAGCCGGGGTACCGTCAATCCCAAAAAAACCGTTATCCTGAGGCATCACCCTCACTGGCCGAGATAAGGTAAGGGAATTACTCGCTCCACTCAAATCTCTATCTGGCGCAATCACAGTAACTTGATGATATTGCTCCAACTCACGTACTAAATGAGACAGCCCCAAAGCGTGTACACCGTCATCATTCGAGACCAATAGTTGCATGTTTTCTTTCCTTGTTTTTATGGTTTCTTATTGCGGCTGTTCTGCGTTGGCAATTTGGCGCACCAAGGCAGTGGCATAACTGCCTCTCATCAAGTGGAAATTAAGCTCTAAAACACTATCATTCCAGCGCCAGCTAAAGTCTTTAGGCCACAAACGTAAGCTACGTCGCTGGGCACTCACATCTTGTTCAACCAAAGCGTCTATCCAAGGCTGCCAGGGCTCTAGCAACTGTGATTCGTAAATACTTGCTGGGGTCACTGGAAAATCGCCAACCCGCCCTACCATAGGGCCAGTTGGGGCCACATCACCCGTATCAATACGTTGCTGTACGCTAGACAGTTCGCTAGCTTGGTCAGCATGGAATTGACTAAAGCCATCGCTAAACATGCAACGTTCACCCACCGTTGCCTGCAGCCATGAATTATCTTGTAGTCGCGCACTTAGCACCTGGTTGAATATATACGACCTTGCAGATGACAAAGCCATACCACGCTTAAAGCGATCTTTAACTCGCTTACCCTGCAACATGGACAAAGCCAACCTCAAGTTTCCGCCATGGTGACCAAAGCGCTGATCACCAAAATAATTAGGCGCCCCATATTGCGCAACATCAGCTAAGCTTTGTTCTAACGCTTCGTTAGGCACCATATTGCGCAATTTAAGGGCAAAATAATTACCTTGATGAACCCCTGTTTTTAGCTTTCGCTGGTGCCGAACCACTTGATGAAGGTGAACTTGCGCACTTTGCAGTTGCTGCCAATCTGGGTCAACAACCTCTGCCTTACCCGGCAAATGCACACCAAACCATTGCCGTGTAATGCCGCGTCTATCTTTAAGACCTGAATAATTCACCTGCCGAGCAGGAACCCCAGCCAGCTTAGCAATATTACGCGCTAAGAAATCGGTATTAGTATCGGTTTTAGTGATATCTAAATACACATGTTCGCCTTCCCCGCACGGTTCATATCCCAAATCTTCTGTAACCATAAAATCACTAGAGTGGGTTTTAATGTGCGCTGACTGCTGCGGCTCACCTGATGCATAAGCCCATGCTACAGGCCAATTGAGTGGTGTTAGCAGTATACTACTCATCAGTCTTCCACTAGTTGATAAAAGGTTTCGTCTGGTTTCACCATACCCAGGTCGTGACGGGCACGTTCCTCTATTGCAGCAATACCTTGCTTCAAGTCCAACACTTCTGCATGCAACTTGCGATTACGCTCAGACAAACCCATATTGATAGCTTCTTGAGAGTCTATTTGCTCCTGTAAACGTGCCACCTCAAGCAACCCAGATTGCCCCCACCAAAGGCTGTACTGCATCACTCCTAAAGCGACTAAAATCAAACCCACTAACCATTTCATAAGCATATCAACAAAAAAGGGAGCTCACCTTGACAATTATTAGCCAATGCGAGCTCCCTAGATGAGATCAATGTCAATTATTGACCTTTAATTTCCTGACGGCCACGATACGGCGCATCAGCTCCTAGTTCTTGCTCTATACGAAGCAAGCGATTGTACTTTGCGACTCGATCAGAACGACACAGTGACCCAGTTTTAATTTGACCAGCGCAGGTTGCTACGGCCAAATCGGCAATGGTAGTATCTTCTGTTTCTCCAGAACGGTGTGAAATAACAACCGTAAAGCCTGCGTCTTGGGCCATACGTATCGCTGCAAGAGTTTCGGTAAGAGAGCCAATTTGATTAAACTTAATCAAAATAGAATTACCAATACTTTGTTCAATTCCCCGTGCCAAAATTTTGGTATTGGTAACGAACAAGTCATCGCCCACTAACTGCACACGGTCGCCGCATTTTCGCGTTAAATCTTGCCAACCATCCCAGTCACTTTCATCCATACCATCTTCAATAGAAACGATAGGGTGCTTATGGGTTAGGTCTGTAAGGTAATCTGCAAAACCAGCGGCATCGAAAACTTTACCTTCGCCACTAAGGTTGTAGCTACCATTTTCATAAAATTCAGATGCAGCGCAATCTAAAGCCAAAGTAACGTCCTGTCCTAGCTCGTAGCCCGCACTCGCCACTGCTTGTGCAATGACATCTAACGCGGCCTCGTTGGATGGCAGGTTAGGTGCAAACCCACCCTCATCTCCCACGGCAGTGCTTAAACCACGCTGGCTTAATACCTTTTTTAAGGCATGAAAAATTTCTGCGCCACAACGCAGTCCTTCTGCAAAGTTAGGTGCACTGACAGGCTGCACCATGAACTCTTGAATGTCTACGTTGTTATCTGCATGCTCACCGCCATTAATGATATTCATCATGGGCACTGGCATAGAGTATTTACCGGGAGTGCCGTTTAAATCTGCAATATGTGCATATAAAGGCACCTTTTTGTATGCTGCTGCCGCTTTGGCTGCCGCTAAAGACACTGCCAAAATGGCGTTAGCGCCCAAGACTTCTTTATTTTCTGTACCATCTAACTCGATCATAGCAGCATCTAAGGCTTGCTGATCTGTTGCATCCATTCCTTTTACGCACTCTAAAATCGGCCCGCGAATGCCTGCAATCGCTTTAAGTACGCCTTTACCTAAGTATCGAGACTTGTCAGCGTCGCGCAGCTCAAGAGCTTCACGAGAGCCCGTTGACGCACCAGAAGGAGCGCAAGCTGAACCAAATGCACCACCTGCCAAAATAACATCGGCTTCTACAGTGGGGTTGCCCCGCGAATCCAACACTTCCCTTGCCTTTATATCGGCAATTAATTGGTCCAAAATATTCTCCCGTAACTCAACTAGATTTAGATGGTGTATGTGGTAATTTTTATTTGCCCGCTTGGGCAATTGCTGCGCCTACAAAACCTTCGAACAAGCCATGCCCGCCACGAGGGGTAGAGGTAAATTCTGGGTGAAACTGACAAGCCACAAACCAAGGGTGGTCAATAAGTTCGACCATTTCTACTAAACTACCATCCATCGAACGTCCAGAGAAGCTCATGCCCGCCGCTTCTAGCTGCTCAACAAACGTATTGTTCACTTCATAACGATGGCGGTGGCGCTCAGTGATTATTTCTTGGCCGTAGGCCTGGTGGGCCAAAGAGCCAATTTTTAGCTGGCACTGCTGTGCACCCAGGCGCATAGTGCCGCCTAAGTCGGAATCAGTAGAACGTTGCTCAACCTGTCCAGACTCATCCATCCATTCTGTAATAAGTCCCACTACACAATGCTTGGATTGTGGGTTGAATTCGCTACTGTTGGCATCACCCCACCCAGCAACGTTACGGGCAAACTCAATCACAGCAACTTGCATACCTAGGCAAATACCTAGGTATGGAATTTTATTTTCACGGGCATACTGCACGGTTTTAATCTTGCCTTCAGTGCCACGCTCACCAAAACCACCAGGCACGAGAATTGCATCAACACCGTCAAGCAATCCAACACCTTGAACTTCAATATCTTCAGAATCAATATAGCGGGTGTGAACCTTAGTATTCGACTTAATGCCAGCATGGCTAATCGCTTCAATCAAAGACTTATACGCGTCAAGCAGCTCCATATACTTACCGACCATAGCAATGGTCACTTCGCGCTGAGGATTAAGTTTGGCATGAGCCACGGCATCCCACTCTCTTAAATCGGCTTGCTTGCAGTCCAAACCAAAACGTTCGGTCACAATAGAGTCTAGACCTTGAGCCTGTAACAAGCTTGGAATAGTGTAAATAGTATCGGCATCGGGTAACGAAATAACGGCGCGCTGTTCTACGTTGGTAAACAGTGCAATTTTGTTACGCTCTGGCGCTTCAATAGGCACCTCTGAGCGACAAATTAAAATATCTGGCTGAATACCGATAGAGCGTAACTCTTTGACCGAGTGCTGAGTTGGCTTCGTTTTGGTTTCACCTGCAGTGGCTATATAAGGGACTAATGTTAGGTGCATAAACAAGGCACGATTAAACCCAACTTCAACCTTCATTTGACGAATAGCCTCTAGGAATGGCTGGGATTCAATATCACCCACGGTGCCACCAATTTCCACCAATGCTACGTCGGCGCCTTCCGCACCTACATACACACGACGCTTAATCTCGTCGGTGATATGGGGAATAATTTGAACCGTGCCGCCCAGGTAATCTCCACGGCGTTCCTTCCGCAGCACGTGCTCATAGACACGCCCAGCAGTAAAGTTATTACTTTTAGACATTTTAGTGTCGATGAAACGCTCATAATGACCTAAATCTAGATCGGTCTCTGCGCCATCTTCTGTCACAAACACTTCACCGTGTTGAAATGGACTCATGGTTCCCGGATCAACGTTAATGTATGGATCCAATTTCAACATAGTTACTTTAAGGCCGCGAGCCTCGAGGATGGCAGCCAAGGATGCCGACGCGATACCCTTACCCAATGAAGATACAACGCCGCCAGTAACGAAGATGAAACGAGTCATGAAATGCCCTATGCCTATGTGACGAAAATACGCCGATGTGAACAAAAACACGGTAGACCAACCACACTAAAACACCGCAACCATGGCGAGCGCATGTCCACTAGCAAGTGGAGGGAATAGTACTAACGTTTATAAAATTTGACGCGAAAAATATAGCCCTATATCAGGTTTTATTTTTCGACTTAAGATGGGAGTGTAGGATACCAGAAGAGACTAATTCTAACAATAAAAAGCTGTATCCCAAATCCATACATAGAGGTTTGACGTGTGTATATGCCACCCCCAAAGCGCGGTTATTTGCCGCTGCTGTCAGCTAGCCTCAAAATAGCCCAATCCACCTGACTTCATCCTGCCTGAACAATTCCTGTAGAAATATCCGCCACTAGGTCATCAATAAGGTGACATTCTTGAGTAAAAGCGCTATGAAGGGAAGGTCGAAGAGAGAAGCATAGTGCCAGCCATGATTTGACGGTCAACTCTGACACCATGCTCCCATACGTGCCTTAGCACGACCCGTTAATCCTCTCATTTAAACGGGCTTAAATCCAGCACTCATCGGCCTTATTGCTGATGACGTCAACCGCCCGCCTCTATCATTGCACCCGTTGCCACTGCCAGGTTGTGATCTGTCGAAGTTGTGATCGAGGCAATGTCTATTGTGGAACACATTGTGCGCAATCTGCCCGCTCAGCGTCCTGCAAAAGAGCCGTCAGGCGTTATCAACAAAGCCGTCATGGACGTCATGCCAATGCTGCACGGCAGAGTCGTTACCGGGCCAGGCAGCGCCTTGACATAAATAAAGTAACGCATCAGGGTTCCGAGCATATCCCTTCTGATGATCTACTCCCTGACAACCCAATAGCACAAAAACCATCTTGTAAAACAGCCCAGGTCACTGCTCATTCGGTAACAGAGACAAGCCATTGTCATTTTTGCGGCTGCACCTGCTCTGATTTTTTAAGAATGGGGTTTATACGCCGCCCAAGGCCCTGGGTGGGTCGGTAAGGCGCGATGGTTTTCAGCAATTAACACGAGGAGATGAAGTTTGGCTGTGGATAAAGACACCGAAGCAAAGATTTTGCGCTACCATCATGTAGAGCAATGGGGTGTGCATACCATTGCGACTCAACTGGGCATTCACCACTCCACAGTGGATCGCATTCTGTCACAAGCAGGTTTGCCTAAAGTTGAAAGAGCGCTACGCCCCACCATTATTGATGAGTACCTTCCCTTCATTATTGAGACCTTGCAGCAATATCCCACCCTCACGGCAGCTCGACTGTATGGGATGGCACAAAGCCGGGGCTATCCCGGTGGCCCCAGTTACTTCCGCCAACGTATCGCAGAGCTTCGCCCCCGCAAGACACCCGAAGCCTTTCTCCGCTTAAAGACCTTACCCGGCGAACAAGGCCAAGTCGATTGGGGCCACTTTGGTCACCTTGAGATTGACGGTGCAAAGCGTCCGCTGATGGCATTTGTCATCGTCTTGAGCTGGAGCCGACACATCTTTTTACGCTTTTATCTTAATCAGCGCATGGAGAGTTTTTTGCGAGGGCATGTGGGGGCGTTTGAGTTTTTTAATGGCGTGCCCAAAGTGCTTCTTTTTGACAATTTGAAATCGGCAGTCCTTGAGCGCCAGGGAGATGCCATCCGTTTTCATCCCACCCTGCTTGATTTATCCGCACATTACCATTTTGAACCCCGGCCTGTTGCTGTTGCGCGTGGTAATGAAAAAGGCCGTGTTGAACGCGCGATACGCTACATCCGCGATAACTTCTTTGCAGGCCGGCAATGGCAAACGCTAGAGGAGTTAAATACTCAGGCACAAGCTTGGTGTTTGGGCCACAGTGCTGACCGTCGTTGCCCTGGTGACAAAAGCCTCACGGTAGGGGAAGCCTTTGCCCAGGAACAATCCCGGCTTATCGTCTTACCGGACAACCCCTTTCCCTGCGATGAACGTGTTGAGGTGAGTGTTGGAAAAACCCCTTATGCACGCTTTGACCTTAATGATTACTCGGTACCCCATACCGCTGTACAGAAGATGTTAACAGTGATGGCAAGCCAAACAAGCGTGCGGGTTCTGGATGGTCTGGAGGTGATTGCAGAGCACTCGCGCTGCTATGGCAAGGGGAGGCAAATCGAGGATGAAGCACACATTGATGCACTCTTGCGCAGTAAGCACCAGGCTCGTCACCACCGGGGACAGGATCGACTGGCTCAGGCAGCCCCCTCAAGTTGTGCCCTTTTAGAGCGCGGTGCAGCTCTGGGAAATAGTTTGAACAGCCTGATCAGTGCGCTCATTGACATGCTTGGCGAGTACGGTGCCCCAGAGCTGGAGGCAGCCATTAGCGAAGCGCTGCAGCGAGAGGTGCCGCACCCAAACGCAGTGCGCCAGGCACTGGAGCGGCGGCGGGAAGAACGGGATCAACCACCCCCAATGGCGGTTCCCCTTCAAAATACAAAAGCCCGCAACATTATCGTCAAACCCGCCTTGTTGGCGTCTTACGATGCCATTGGTGCCGCAGAGCCAGAGAGTCTCGAACAGCAAGCGCACGTTAATCAAGAAAATGCGAATGAGGAGAGCAGTAATGACAACAATGACAAGTAAAGTGAACGCCACTAAAGAGGCCATGACGCCAGACGGTGAACTGAAAGCACAAGCCAGTACACTCAAACTGTATGGTTTACTCGCCCACTGGGATGAGCTGGTTGATAACAGCGGCAAAGGACGTCCTCCCTGGATAAAACAGCTCATTGAGTGGGAAGTGGTGGAAAGGCACAAACGCGGACTTGAGCGACGCTTAAATAATGCCCATCTGGGGCGATTTAAACCCTTGGCGGATTTCGATTGGGAGTGGCCTGAACTCTGCGACAGAGCCATGGTGAGTGAGTTGATGAGCCTCGCGTTCATTGACAGAGCCGCGAATATTATTTTAGTTGGCCCTAACGGGGTGGGTAAATCCACCATCGCCCAGAACATTGCGCAGCAAGCCGTGATACAGGGACATACTGCCTTGTTTGTGAATGCGGCCCAGATGCTAAACGACCTTGCCTCTCAAGATGGAGATAGCGGCTTGCGGCGTCGCTTAAGACACTACAGCCAACCTCAGGTGCTGGTGATTGACGAGGTAGGCTACCTGTCTTATGGCAACCGGCATGCAGACTTGTTGTTTGAGATCATCAACCGGCGCTATGAAGAAAAGTCCACGATCGTCACGACTAACCGCCCCTTTGGCGAGTGGAATGAAGTCTTTCCTAATGCAGCTTGTGTCGTGTCGCTGGTGGACAGGTTGGTGCATCATTCTGACATTGTGGTGCTGGAGGGAAAGTCGTATCGCATGAAAGAAGCGAACGAGCAGGCGCGTAAAAAACAACAGGCAAAGGCAGCAAAACGGCAAGCAAAGGCAAGCACAAAACCCACTGATAAGGAGGCGTAATATGAACATGAAATTCTCACACATCAAAACCCATTGGACCGCTGACGAGGCGCATATGATGATCTCGTTTCTGGCGGACTTAAAGGATATGCTTTGGGCCAGCTATGGCGAAGAGATTATTGAAATGCATCGGTCTGATCCCGAGTACCCGAATTCGACAGTTGAGAGCATAAGTTATTGATTAATAACGACCTGAGTTTAAAAAATGCCACTACAAGAGCGATAATTGCCCTTTTTCTGTAGGTTTGTTCACCTGCAAAGACATCAA
>JAQRMV010000151.1 GCA_028598985.1 Gammaproteobacteria bacterium | reverse complement strand
CATTCCCACGCAGAGCATGGGAACGAGGTTTCGAGGTTTTTCTTCTGATTTTCCTAGTTCCCATGCTCCGCGTGGGAACTCAAATTAAATGCCGTATGTTTGGCTTCTAACGCCTTATACTCTGGAGTACGCTTTTGAGCTTTACTCATCATCGCTTCCATCATATCTACTTCTGGCTGAAGCATGCCTGCTTGCCATGTGGCTTGGTACTTTAAGGCATTATCAATGCTGTGGTCGCGGCCATAATTGATTATTTCCTTACACCCATGCACGGCTAATGGAGAATGGCTAGCCATCGTTTTAGCCAATGCCATTACCGCTATTAACATGGTTTCAGAATTGCTAAATACCTGGTTCACTAAACCACTTGCAAGGGCTTCATCGCTCATCATGCGGCGGCCTGTATAAGCCAACTCTTTGGCTAAGCCCGGCGCAATAAGTCGAGGTAATCTTTGTAGGGTGCCTAAATCTGCAGCCATTCCTAAACGAATTTCTTCTATACTGACAAATGCATCTTCGCTCATATAGCGACAATCACATGCACATACCAAATCTAAAGCGCCGCCAATAGCCCCCCCTTGAATGGCTGCCAACACTGGAATACGCATGTCTTCTACATTGCTGATGATGGCCTGAAGTTGTAACACCAGCTGACGCATGTGTTCATTACGACGAGCTGGGTCTTTAGGGCGTTTAATGGCGCCGCTAGTGAATACCGCTAGATCCATACCTGCACAAAAGTGCTTCCCTTCGCCGCTAATAACCAGTACTCGTGCATCACCACCTTCATCAATGGTTTTAATAACATGGGGGAATTCTTGCCAAAATTCCACACTCATGGTGTTGTATTTTTGTGGGCGATTAAAGCGCAAATGGGCCACGTGATCGTTGATGCTTAAGTCAAATGTAGTGTATTCCATAATCATTTCTCGGCGTAATTTTTAAGATTCTGACCTTGTCCTGGTTCCCACGCGGAGCGTAGGAACGAGCTAGGGGACGACTATCTGGTTCCCA
>JAQRMV010000150.1 GCA_028598985.1 Gammaproteobacteria bacterium | reverse complement strand
TTATCAGCCGTGGCATCAGGCACGGGCGGTTTTGTTATTAACGGCGAGACAGAAGGTGATGAAAGTGGCGTTTCTGTTTCTTCAGCCGGCGATGTCAACGGCGATGGCTTGGATGATTTGATTGTGGGGGCTCATGGTGCTGACCCTAGTAGTAGTAAAAGTAACGCAGGTAAATCTTATGTTGTGTTTGGCAAAGCGGATAGCACTGCGATTAACCTTAGCACCATTGCTGATACAAGCAACCCCACAGGTGGCTTTGTTATTAATGGCGAGGCGGCGTATGATCGTAGTGGCTTCTCAGTCTCATCCGCAGGCGATGTCAACGGTGATGGTCTGGATGACTTGATTGTTGGCGCTGCTTATGCTGACCCAAGTGGCAAAACAAGTGCAGGTAAATCTTATGTCATCTTTGGAAAAACCGACACTAATGCCATAGACTTGGCGCATCTTGACAAGGATTCTAAATATAGCATTGACTATCTCGGCGATGCGTCAGACAACACGCTCACAGGTAATAGCAATGATGAAATATTCGTTGCCGGTGCAGGCAACGATACCCTAACAGGTAATGGCGGGATGGATGTGTTTAGTGCAGGTGCAGGCGATGATAAAATTATCATCAATGCCAGCAATATAGCTGCATTAGAGCAAACAGGTGCTGGCAATCGTGCCCGTGTGGATGGTGGTGGTGGTACCGATACACTGACCTTGGACGGTGCAGGCTTGACCCTAAACCTAAGCAATATCAGCAATACCCGCATTCAAGATATTGAAAAAATTGATCTTACCGGCTCAGGTAATAACACTTTAACGCTCAATTTGAATGATGTGTTAGATGCCTCTACTAGTACCAATGTTCTTAAAGTATTAGGCAATACTGGTGACAGTGTAAATACCTTAGGGTTTGCTAAAACAAGCACTGATACTGATGACACGGGTGTTACTTATGATGTTTATACTCATAGCGGTGCTAATACCGATGCCAACGCTGCACTTTGGATTCAACAAGATGTTGCGGT
>JAQRMV010000015.1 GCA_028598985.1 Gammaproteobacteria bacterium | reverse complement strand
TTAGCTCAAAAACCTAGTTCCCATGCTCTGCGTGGGAACTAAGCACGAACTCCACACTCAATTAGATAAGCGTGATAAAATGCTTGTTAATGTTATTGACCCAGTTATTGAGCCTATCCACTATGACCCGTGCCAAAAAGAAAATGCCAGCCGTTTCGGGCTCAACTTTTAGCCCCAACAAAAAGACCAAGCCTGCACCGAAGGCATTTTCTGCTACCAGTTATCAAACCCGTAAACAAAAAGGGCTCGCTGTAAAAAAGAAACAAAAATCCGTATTCCAGCAGCACCTAGACGAGAGCTAGCCCTATGGAAAGCATCAATACTGACATGATTGCAATATTGTCTGAGCAGGGTTGGAACTTGGCAGCATTGTTGTGGTTTGTAATATCTGTACGTGGTTATCAAGCCTATGCTATCAAAGCATCAAGGCGAAAAGATTCCCTAGCTGGGGTGCTGCATGCATATCGACAACGCTGGATGATACGTATGATTGGCCGTGACATGCGCATGGCAGACATTGGCGCAGTGGCCAACTTAGAGCGTTACGTCACGCTGTTTGCTTCGTCTAGCTTACTGGTATTAGCAGGTTTAGTGACATTGGTGGGTTATACCGATGATGTGGTGCATATTGGCAAAGGCATTCCATTTTTACCGCCGCAATCCGCGCTGGAGTGGCAGTTTAAGCTATTCTTTCTAATATTATTGTTTGTTTATGCCTTCTTTAAGTTCACTTGGAGCCTCAGGCAATATGGTTTTGCCACGGTCATGATATCTAGCGCCCCGGTAGTACATGGCGATATCGCTAATAACAAAGACCTCATGGACCACGTCAATCGCTCTGCTAAGGTGTTATCCATGGCGGGCAATAATTTTAACTTTGGTTTACGGGCCTATTACTATAGCCTTGCCGTACTCACTTGGAGTATACACCCCGTAGCATTCATGATCACCACTACGGCCGTGGTCTACATCCTCTACAGCCGCGAATTCAACTCCAGCTCCCTTGCAGAACTAAAGGGTTCTAATGACTCGAAGAACCGTAAAACCTTGGTAGACTACCACCTCATCTAGTGATTGAAGGGATAGGGTAGTTATGGACCAACAAAAACGTTTGGCACAGGCTAATAATTTTTTACAAATATTACCCCACTGTAAAAAATTAGGTATGAAGATCATTACCGCCTCAGATGGCCAGCTCACTCTAGAACTACCCTATAATCCAGATATTTCGGGCATGGATCCGGAAGGTTATGTGCATGGCGGTATTTTAACCACCATGATGGATACCGTATGTGGATTTTCTATTATTGCGTCTTTACCTACCCCGGAATTTTGTCCTACTTTAGATTTACGTATAGATCATATGCGCCGAGCTAACGCTAAAGGCTCTATTTTTGCCTGGGCCGAGTGTTACAAAATCACCCGTAGTGTGTGCTTTACACGGGGTTACGCTTACCAAGATGACCCTAACAACCCTATTGTGCACTGTGTTGCTACATTTGTGCGTAGTGGCAAGACGTGGGGTTCTAACGGGTTTGTGAAAGTTGGGGCAAAGGGGGCTATCCTATGAACTTGAACCAACTCATACAAACTTGCAAACAGCAGGGCGACTTTAACGCTATGCTAGAGTTTATCCCTTATGCCAAGTTTATTGGTGTTGAAATTGAAGAAGATGACCAAGGTTGGTTATTTACCTTAGGTACAGAGCCAAGCAATGTGGGCAATCCCATCTCGCCGGCCTTACATGGTGGTGTAGTGGCGGGTTTTATGGAGGTCGCGGCGGCTTTAGCTCAAATGCTATCCACAACGGAGCCTACTTTACCCAAAATAATAGACTTCTCTATTGATTACATTAGTGCCGGTAAGGTTGAACCTACCCATGCCCGTTGTAGTTTAGTGCGCCAAGGCAAACGTATTGCCAACGTTCACGTAGTGGCATGGCAAAGCCACATAGAACAACCTATTGCCACGGCAAGAGCTCACTTTTTGTTGAGTGAAGAAGCTTAATTCACCCGTTAAATAGCCTGCGTGGCTTGAAATTGTACAAGCCACCCCCATCATTGTTTCGGTAACCATTTTACTCGCGTTTATTTAGATTAAATTAATTAGCGCAGCCCATGATTGACGGAGAAATAACACCCCATGAGCACTGAAACACAAACAGAAACATTAGGTTTTCAAACAGAAGTTAAACAGCTTCTTCATTTGATGGTTCATTCTTTGTACAGTAACAAGGAGATTTTCCTTCGCGAACTCATTTCTAATGCATCGGATGCTGCAGACAAAATGCGTTTCGCCGCTGTGTCTGACGGCAGCCTTTATGGAGATGACAGCGATCTATCTATTCGTATTAGCTTTGACAAAGAAGCCAATACGCTGAGCATTAAAGATAACGGTATCGGTATGAACCGTACCGATGTGATTGAGCATTTAGGCACCATTGCTAAGTCTGGCACGTCAGAATTTCTCCAGAATCTAACAGGAGATCAACAAAAAGACTCGCAGTTAATCGGACAATTTGGTGTGGGTTTCTACTCATCATTTATCGTTGCCGACGAAGTTGAAGTGATCACCCGTAAAGCGGGAAGCGAAACATCTGAAGGTGTTTCTTGGCGCTCAAAAGGGGAAGGCGAATTTGATATTTCTCAAGTTGAAAAAGCCGACCGTGGTACAGAAATCATCTTGCACCTTAAAGCTGATGAAAGTGAATTTGCAGAAGGCTTTCGTTTACGTAGCTTAGTGCGAAAATACTCAGATCATATCTCTATTCCAGTGATCATGATGAAAGAGCACTTTGGTGAAGACGCCGACAAAAAAGAACCTGAAGAAGAAACTGTAAACTCGGCTACAGCCCTTTGGACTAAGTCTCGTTCAGAAGTAAAAGATGAACAGTATCATGAGTTTTACAAACATATTTCCCATGATTTTCAAGAGCCTTTAACCTGGTCCCATAACAAGGTTGAAGGTAAGCTAGAATATACTAGCCTGTTGTACATTCCTGCTAAAGCGCCTATGGATATGTATCAGCGTGAAGCCAGCCGGGGCCTTAAGCTATATGTTCAGCGTGTATTCATCATGGACGAAGCCGAGCAATTTTTGCCAATGTACTTACGCTTTATGAAAGGCGTAGTAGACAGCAACGACTTGTCTTTGAACGTGTCCCGTGAAATCTTACAAAAAGATCCAGTGATTGATTCTATGCGCGCAGCATTAACTAAGCGGGTATTGGATGTGCTTGAAAAAATGTCCAAAAAACAACCAGAACAATACGCTACTTTCTGGAAAGAGTTTGGTCAGGTAATGAAAGAAGGACCTGCAGAAGACCATGGCAACAAAGAAAAAATTGCCAACTTATTGCGCTTTTCATCTAGCACCGACGACAAAGTTGAGCAATTACATAGCTTAGCCGAATACAAAGGTCGTATGCAAGAAGGCCAAGACAAGATCTACTACGTGGTTGCAGACAATCATAATACCGCCAAGAACAGCCCACACTTAGAAATTTTCCGTAAAAAGGGAATCGAAGTATTGTTGTTATCTGAGCGTGTAGACGAGTGGTTGATGTCTCACATGATGGAGTTTGACGGTACACAGCTACAAGACGTTGCAAAAGGTGCGTTAGACCTTGGTGAAGTGGAAGGCGAAGCCGAGAAGAAAGAGCAGGAAAAACAGGCTAAACAATACGAAGGCCTTGTAGAGCGTGTTAAAGGCTTACTTGAAGATCAGGTAGAGAATGTACGCATAACTAATCGTTTAACTGACTCACCAGCATGTTTAGTGGTTGGTGAAGACGATATGGGGCTACAAATGCGTCGTATTATGGAAGCTGCTGGCCAAGCCATGCCAGCGACCAAACCTACGTTTGAATTAAACCCAGAACATCCCCTTGTTGCAAAACTTAATGATGAAGCAGACGAAGATCGCTTTGGAGAGTTAACGCGTGTATTGTTTGATCAAGCACAGTTGGCCGAGGGCGGACAGCTGGAAGACCCCGCAGCTTACGTGTCTCGTTTGAACAAGTTGTTGTTGGAATTGAGTGCCTAAACAGGTCTGAAAAGCTCCAATGGGTAAATAAAAGCCTTCGCCTAGAATCCTAGTTGAGGGCTTTTTTGTGGGCCAAACATTGTCCGTCTAAGGTGCCATTGGTACACAAATCATCGACTAATATCTTTACTAACAACGCGACTGCTTGCATCGCATGGGAAGGCCCCTGGCCAGACACCTGCACCAATGAGTGTACTCGCTGAATAGGTGGATCAATGATCTTTAAGGACTCCAGCTCCCCAAGGCGAAGTTCTGCCGCCATGACATCAAGGGGTAAGATCGCATAGGCCATACCATGGTGGGTTAAACAACGTAATGATAAGCCTGTGTCTTGTTGGTATTTGATATCTAAAGGGTGCTGGGCCTGTAATGCTGCTTCGTCGATATGATGACGTAAATTAAAGCCTTTGCTGGGAGCAACCAGCGGAAAATGTTGTAATTGTGCAAATGAGATGCACTCATCATTAGCCCCCTGGTCCTGTTGCTTATTTATTTTTTTACTTAGTTTCTTGCCTATCAGATGCAAAGGTTCAAGGTACAAAGGTGTAACCTCTACACCAATCAAATCTTCGGCGCCTGGAATCACCGCCATATCTACCTTGCCTTCGATTAAAGATTGGGCTGCATGAGTACTCATGGCATCAGTAACACTCAATTGAATATTGGGGTATGCAGCGGCACATCGCTGTAACAAGGGAGCAAGTAAGGTGTAGGCTTTAGAACCGTCAATCACCAAACGCACTGCTCCACGCGGTGAAAATGAATCTGAACTCACGTGGTCTTTGGCCGTTTCCACTTGTCGGGTAATTGTTCGTGCATGATCAATTAACTTTTCACCGGCACTGGTAAGAGTGACGCCTTTGACGCTACGGGCGAATAAAGACACCGCTAATTCAGTTTCTAAGTTGGCTATCTGTAGACTTAATGCCGGTTGTGCGATAAATAACGCCCGAGAAGCGGCAGACATACTGCCCAGCTCGGCAATGGTTAAAAAATATTTAAGCTGTTTAAGGTTCATTACTACCACGACCATGTCATTAATATAAATGACATAACAAAAAGTTATCTTTAGCTATATCTATTATGTATTTTTTATATCATGAAAAAAGTCCTAGAGTAACCCTACGTTTAAAAATAAAAGGCAGAAATGATGAATAAGGCTTTCCCAGGTGTAGGACAAAAAATGCAACCCATTACCGGCCCAGCAGTGTGGGACCGCAAACAAATAGAAGCTGATAAAAGCTGGGTGTTTAACATATCAAAACAGACCTTAGAAGAACTAAATCAAGCCGTAAAGCAGTTGGTCGGTACTGAAACTGATTTTGCTAAGCTAACTCAAGCAGACTTTCCCTTGCCTTCATTTTCACAAATGGCTGGAGCCATAACCAATGTCCTAGGATTTGGCCGAGGTTTGGCTAAATTATCTGGTTTTGATATAGCTAATTACACTGTGGAAGAAGCAAAACTAGCCTATTTTGGTATTTCTCTCCACTTGGGTATCCCTGTGTCACAAAGTTACCGCGGCGACTACATTGGCGAAGTAATCGACAAACAAGACCCCTCTGACCGTCGTCCATATCACAACGGTGGTGAATTTATTATGCACCGAGATCCCACAGCAGACATTGTAGGTTTAATGTCCATCAGAAAAGGCAAAAACGGTGGCTTGAGCCGTGTCATGAGTGCCGCAGCGGTACACAATGTTTTGTTAGAAGAAAAGCCAGAATTAATGCATACCTTATACCAAGGTTACCCTTATATGCGCACTACGCCAGACCGTGGCGATACAGAGCTATATACTCCTTATAAGATTCCGGTGTTTAAGTTCGCTGATCAAGGTGAATTTATTGCCCACTATATTCCAGGTTTCAGTGAGTTTTATCAGGAGCGAGATAAGATACCAAGTGACCATATCGAGGTTACAGCACAGACCGCGTTAAAAGATGTATTGTGGAATCGTCCAGAATTATACTTAGAAACAATGTTACAGCCCGGTGATATGCAGTTTGTAAACAACCGCTTCCTTATGCACGCACGCACGGATTATGAAGACTGGGAAGACTCAGCTAAATATCGCTTGTTGTTACGTATTTGGATGCAGTTACCCGGTTTAAGTGTGGTGCCTGACGATATGCAACATTTTACCAATCGGGACCGAGCAGATGGCGGTATAGCTAAGTTAACTGTTAATCCAATAAACACCTTAACGACTCAATAATACGACTGGAGATGCATGGTGAAACCAAAAAACGAAGGGCTTGCACTACTTAGACACACCTTTGGCGATCAATACAGCGAAGGCACTAACACCCGCCAAGAGCACGGCGCAGGGGAAGGATACATAAGTGACACCTTGCCAGACGCCGTGCTGATGCTCGATAGTACCGAAGCAGTAGCCAGAGCTGTAAGCATCTGTAATGAATATAGTCTTCCGGTTATTGCATTTGGGGCCGGCACGTCCCTTGAGGGTCAGTTAGTGGCGGTTAACGGTGGCGTAAGTTTTGACTTGACCGGTATGAACCAAATATTGGAAATTAATACCGAAGATTTTGATGTAAAATTACAAGCTGGAGTCACCCGTGAAGCTCTCAATTACGAGCTAAAAACCAGCGGTTTGTTTTTCCCCTTAGACCCTGGTGCTAATGCGAGTTTAGGCGGCATGGCTTCTACGCGAGCTTCCGGAACCAACGCTGTACGTTATGGCACTATGAAAGAAGTGGTGCTAGGCCTCACCGTGGTCACTCCTAACGGAGACATAATACAAACAGGTGGACGGGCCAGAAAAAGTGCCGCAGGTTACGACTTAACCCATTTATACGTGGGTGCAGAAGGGACCTTGGGCATTATTACTGAACTAAGGCTACGCATATTCCCCGTGCCAGAGCAAATTCGTGCAGCAGTGTGTAGCTTTCCAAGCGTTAAACTGGCAGCACAGTGTGTGATTGAATGTATGCAGTTAGCTGTGCCACTGGCTCGTATTGAGTTACTTAATAGCTGTCAGATGGGAGCATGCATTGAGTATTCCAAGTTACAGGGATTTACTGCTCAACCTACATTATTTATAGAGTTCCATGGCTCTAAAATCAGTGTTGACGAACAGATAACCACTGTGGAAGCTGTCGCTCAAGGCTATCAAGCTAACGACTTTCGTTGGGCCGAAACCTTGGAGGAGCGCAACCAATTATGGACTGCACGCCATAAGGCTTATTTTGCTGGCCTTGCCTTAAATCCTGGTGCAAGTGTAATTAGTACCGATGTGTGTGTGCCTATTTCTAACCTCGCCGACTGTATTGAATTAGCCGAATCCAAAGCGGTAGAGCTCGGTTTTAATTGCCCGCTAGTAGGGCATGTAGGCGACGGCAACTTTCACCTGCTTATTCCATTCTGGCCAGATAACCCAGATCAAGTGAGGGCGGCGAAACAGCTCAGCCACTATTTGGTTCAGCAAGCCTTAGCACTACAAGGCAC
The DNA here is from genome assembly GCA_028598985.1 of Gammaproteobacteria bacterium. Taxonomy (GTDB): domain Bacteria; phylum Pseudomonadota; class Gammaproteobacteria; order Pseudomonadales; family Balneatricaceae; genus Njordibacter. Next base: position 31,202 of record JAQRMV010000015.1, on the reverse strand, counting down.
GTGTACAGGGGAGCACGGGATAGGTTTAAGAAAGAAGGCATATCTACTGGAGGAACATGGAGCCCATGCAGTGAGTACTATGGGTCTAATCAAGCGCGCCTTGGATCCAAAAAACATTATGAATCCAGGCAAAATATTTGATCTTTGTTGATTTACATTAAGAACAATATAACTCGTGAAGGGTTTTTATAACTTTAGAAGCCCGTACATCTGACAAAGAATAATAAATGGTCTGGGATTCGCGGCGAGTTTTCACTAAACCATCTTTGCGCAGCACCGCTAGATGCTGAGACAGGGCCGATTGACTTAAGTCTAGGTGATTGTTTAGATCGGTGACCGACAGTTCTTTGCCTTCCAAGTTACACAATATGAGCAAACGACTTTCATTGGCAATTGCTTTAAGCATGGTTGCAGCGGTTTTAGCATTGGCTTGTAAGTCGGCAGCAGCTTGAGTTGCCGCGAGGTTGTTATTGGACATTGACGATGTTCTCCGCACTTATATTAGTGCTTGTTGTAATCATAAGTTAATCAACTAAGTTCTTCATAACCCTAGTTTTCATTGGCGTTTCTAAGCAACACCGAACAATTGATATAACCAATTATAACTAAAAAGCATAACAATTTATATTGCTATAAAACATTATGTATCCGACAGTTCTACAAAAATAGGGCAGTGGTCCGATGGTTTCTCCATGCCACGTATTTTGTAGTCGATACCCGCCTTTTTACACTTAACTAACAGGCTTTGCGTTAATAAAATTTGGTCAATTCGTAAACCGCGTATAGGATCACGTTCAAACCCTTTGCTACGGTAATCAAACCAGGAGTAGTCCGTTGCATCTGGGTGTAACCATCGATAACTATCCGTAAGGCCAAAACTTCTCAAATCATTTAACCATTGACGTTCTACGGGTTGAAAGCTGGCTTTGCCGGTTTTTAACCAGCGTTTACGATTGTCTTCGCCTATACCAATATCAATGTCTTGAGCAGCTACATTAATGTCACCCATCACCACTAGATGATCGGTTTTTTGATACTCAGTTTTCAATAATTCAGTGAGGCCTGCGTAAAAATCTCTTTTGGCAGGGAACTTAGTTTCGTGGTCTATGTTTTCTCCTTGTGGAAAATAGCCATTAAATACGGTCATTGTATCACCACAAGGTAATTGTAACTTCGCACCCACTAAACGCCGCTGAGCGTCTTCAGAATCTCTAGGTAGGCCTTTAATTTCTTTAATAATAGGCAAATTGGTCATTAATGCCACCCCATAATGGCCTTTTTGGCCATGAAATATGGTCTGGTAACCTAAGCGCTGCGTTTCGGTGATGGGAAATTCTATATCTTGAACTTTGGTTTCTTGTAGGCCGATTACAGCGGGTAAGTATTGCTCAACAATGGCGTCTAATTGCGGAATGCGGGCTCGGATACTGTTGATGTTAAATGAAACAAAATACATGTTAATAGCTCAAACAATGGTGATGTAAAACCAACAATAACGCTGGAAGGCTGATAAACTTAAGTCTATTGTAATGGAAATTGCTGGGCGTTTGAACGCAGCCAAGTTGTTTCCGTAAGATTACTCCATCGTGAATTTAGTTATAGAGATTTAGCCTTATGGAATTTGATTTTGATGTATTTGTGATCGGCGCAGGTTCTGGTGGGGTAAGAACTGCACGTATGGCTGCAAATGAAGGTGTTAAAGTAGCGGTTGCAGATGATCGGGAATTAGGTGGCACGTGTGTTAATGTGGGTTGTGTTCCTAAAAAACTTTATACCTATGCAAGTCATTTTAGTCATGACTTCCACAACGCTAAAGGCTTTGGATGGGACGTCCCATCAACACACTTTAACTGGCCTACATTAGTGGCTAACAAGCAGGTTGAAATTAGCCGCCTCAATGGTATTTACGGTAATCTCCTAGACAACTCAGGGGCTCAGATTATACGTGGCTACGCCAGCCTTAAGGACCGACATACGGTGATCGTAGGCGATCAAGAATACACGGCAAAACGTATTGTCATCGCAACCGGTGGAACCCCAAACATTCCTCAAGTAGATTACGCACACTTATTGATAAGCTCCGACGAAATTTTTGATTTACCCGAGTTTCCAAAACGCCTGTTAGTGGTGGGTGCAGGTTATATTGCGTTAGAGTTTGCTTGTATATTTAACGGACTAGGTAGCCAAGTACAAGTGTCTTACCGAGGCGACCTAATTATGCGCAGCTTTGATGAAGACATTCGTCATTTTGTAGATCAAGAAATGCGCAAGCAGGGCATCGACTTTAACTACCACAGCCAAGTCAGTAATGTGGTAAAACAAACCGATGAAAGCCTGCTAGTGACCTTTGAAGACGGCAGCACCATAGAAGTAGATCAAGTGCTTATGGCCATCGGGCGTAAACCTAGGTTAGCAGGCATAGGCCTAGAACAAGTAGGGGTAGAAACTACCTGGAACGGCACCATCTCAGTGAACGATAAATTCCAAACTAATGTAGACAATATTTATGCATTAGGAGATGTGACAGGAGGCATTGAACTAACCCCAGTGGCCTTGGCCGAAGCCATGACGTTGGTGAATCATTGGTACGGTGATGGTAGCAAACAGATGGACTATAGCCTCATCCCAACGGCTGTGTTTACTCAGCCCAATGTAGGCACCATCGGTTTAACAGAGCATCAGGCCATTGAACAACACGGCGAAATTAGTGTATACCGTTCCGACTTTAAACCCATGAAACACACGCTAAGTGGTAGTGATGAACGTAGTTTTATGAAGCTCATTGTGGATAAATCTACGGATAAAGTCATTGGTTTACATATTGTAGGTGAAGGCGCTGGAGAAATGTTGCAAGGTTTTGCGGTGGCTATGAAGGCTGGTGCGACTAAAGCAGACTTCGATGCCACTATAGGCATTCATCCTACTAGCGCTGAAGAACTGGTGACCATGCGCACGCCAAGTTAAAAACACTATATTTAATTTAACACGATGCTACGAAAATTAATTTGCACAATTAAAAACCTGTACTACATTTAATAATGTACTTGATTAATTTTTAGTAAAAACCATTATTGGAGTAACAGCGTAATGAAATTGAATCACTCCGTTTTAGGTTTAGCAGCGGCCCTAGTAACAATACCTTCTTTGGGAGATGGCGCCCATGGGTCTAATACTGTTTGGACCACCACAGATGGTCACGAAATAGTTACATCCAACGGTGAATGTGTACGTGCATTCGACTTTGCTAGCCTTGGGCGTGATTCATGCCATGAGCCCGAAATGGTCGAAGAAATGGCAGAAGAAATGCCCGAGAAAATGATTGAAGAAGTAGTGCCCGCGCCGGAAAAAGTTATACTATCTGTTCAAACTCATGCTGTTTTAATCAACTTTGAAACCGATAGTGCGGTTTTAGGCATGGATGCAAAAGCAGCTCTTAACAAACTTATTGCTAGAACACAGGATGTTGAACAACTATTATCAGTACGAGTAGTGGGGCACGCAGACACCCGAGGTGAGACTGCTTATAATTTAGATTTGTCACAGCATCGTGTGGATTCAATTATTCAATATTTGAGTGGATATGGAGTCAAAACTTCCTCTAGTTTTGCTCAAGGTGAAGCAAAACCCGTACTAGAAAATGGTGAAGAAAACCTTGCCGCCAGTAGACGAGCGGAAGTGATCATTAAAACACAAGTTAAAACCATCAATTAAAAAGCCACCTTTACGGTAGCCATTGAGCCTCATCAAGCTATTTGATGGGGCTTTTTTAGTCGTGTCGTAAGTGATCCTTCACCGCTATAGGAGACTTAAAGTTCCATACAACGATGTAGGATGAAACCACAAAAGTTATGATTGCTGTCGCCTGGATAAGTAGAGAGGCAGATTCACTAATAAGCATGCTAGAAGCCGCCAAAGTGGCTATCAATATTGAGAATTCACTGGTTTGCCCTAGTCTAAACCCTACTTCCCACGAGGTTGATTTAGACTTGCAAATAGGCCTAATAATCCAACCAAACACAATGGGTTTTACACTCACCACAAGAACGGCTAATACAAAACACTGAAACCAGATCGAGTGCATAAGCGGAAAGTTAAAGCTGGCTCCGATAGAGAAGAAAAACAATACCAAAAAGAAGTCCCTGATGGGCTTTAAGTTAATTGCTATGTATTGACTAATAGGGCTAGAAGCTAAGCTTACACCGGCGATAAACGCACCAATTTCGGCGGACAACCCGATACTGTGAGCCACTTCGGCCAAACCTAGACACCAGCCCAAAGCTAACAGGAATATATATTCGTGAAACCGATCAAATTTTTGAATTAGTGGCAATAAAACCCAGCGAACAACACCTAAAGCCGCCACCATCACCACGGGAAGGGCGCCTAGGCTTATTAATAAATCACTACTTAGGGTTAACTCTAAACCTTGAGTGAACTGCTGGCCTAGGGTGGTTAACAAGGTTAATAATACAATGGCTATTAAGTCTTGAAGCAACAGCAAACCTACTACCAGCTCGCCGGTTTGTTTGTGATGCAACACTGTTGTTGGTAGTAGTTTGATACCTATGATGGTGCTCGAAAACATTGTCGAGGCTCCAATTATAAGGCTGTCCATAGTGTTAAAACCAAACCCATAACCCACACCAAATCCTAGTAATGCAAACACTATTGAGCTGACAAAGGCTATCATATAACCCTTACGCAGCATCTGAAATAGGTGACTAGGCTGCATATCCAAGCCAATAAGAAACAATAAGAAAATAATGCCCACATGGGAAACATCAGCAAGCAATTCGGTGTCCACAACCCACTGCAGGCCAAAGGGCCCCAGCATGGCACCTAAAACAATGTAAGCCAGCAACAGTGGTTGGCGAAAATACAACGACAAGGTGGCTAATATGGCCGCCCCTGTGAAGATTAAGAAAAATGAAAAAATAACCGATTCAGTGTGCATTAAGATGCCTTATTTAGGGATAGATGATGCCAGCTGAGGCTGATTTATAACGCGTTGCCAAACCACCCACAGCAGCAACCAGACCAACACTCGATAGGCGATATGCAACCACCATACAAACATAAAACCATAACTAGGTGCTAGCCAGGCTAACAATGGCAAAAATAGCAGCCATTGGCCTGCGGTCATCATTAACAACGTGGTTTTTCTTAATCCCGCTACAAACAAGAAGCGGCTTAATATGATGATACCAGTTTCTAACACCATAGCTGCAGAATACCAAGGCAAAGCTGTAGCAGTGAGTTGTTGAAGCTCTGCGTTGACTAACAATAATTGTGCCAACCAATGGTTAGTGATCGATACAAATATGGCTAACATAATGGCGATCAAAGACCCGCAGCGTATAATCAGGCCACCCCAAGACACGGCTAATACTTTATCATTGTTGGCCAAGCTTGTACCCATTAAGGTGAGGGCGGCTTGCCCTAAACCAATAGCGGGTAAAATAAGCAACAATCCCACATTAAGCACACTGAAAGAAGCTGCCATAACCGAAGCGCCAAGCTGGCTTAAGATCCATAAAAATACCGCCAAATGCAGCGCAAAGGTTAGTTGTTGCAGCATAGGTGGCCAGATAAAGCGTAATACCATCAGCAGTTTCGCAACACTAAAAAACGGGCTATTAAGTGTTAGTTTTACCTTTTTTTGAAACAACAAATTCAACTGCAAAAACACCCCAATCCAAAGTGCAATGCTGGTGCCGACACCGGCACCCACGGCGCCCATTGCAGGCAAACCTGCAATGCCATAAATAAGCCCATAACTGATAGGTACGTTAAGCAAATGGGCTAAAACAACTGTTTTGGTGTAATGCCAAGGTATACCACGGTCGCTCCAGTAGATCCTAATAACAATGCTAATCACAATGGCCGGCAAGCTCCAAAGACGCCATTGGCTATAATGTGCGGCCAAGCTATTGATGCGGTCATCTAAGACAAATAAATTGATTATATTATTGAGTGAAAATGCACCAAGAACCCCTAACGCAACGGACATAAACAGACCTAATACAAGGCCAGTAACGAGCCAATCCTGATGGCTTTGGTTATGTTGTGACACCAAACCATGTAAGCCCGTACCAAAACCCGTGAGTAGGGCCACTAAAATGAAAACAAGGTAACTTCCAATACTAATGCTGGCCAAAGCTAATCCACCCAAGTTACCAACTAATGCAGTATCAACAAGGCCTAACACCGCCTGCGATAACATGGCGCCACTTAATGGCGCAGCAATGTGCCAAAGAGCAGCTACAGAGGGCTGCGTCAAATGGGATGTTGGGGAGGAGGAAGGCTGGTTCATTAAGGGCTGCTACGGACGCTCAATTAAAGCTTTGTGTGAGTAACGGGTATTATATGCTTTTTTGTCCAGTCTTTAAAATGAATACCCAAGTAAAACAGTAGGGTATATAATAAGCCCTGATTTGAGGATTCATTACATCCTCATCTAGCCAGCAACAAAGGATTAAACAGTGGATTACATTGACATCACCCCAAGCGCCCAAGACTATCTGGCAGAATTGTTATCAAAACAAGATGAAAAAGACATTGCTGTACGTATTTTTGTCACAGATCCAGGTACTCCAAATGCTGAAACCTGCTTAGCCTATTGTCGCCCTGATGAAGTAAAAATTACCGATGAATTTTCAGATTTGGAGAAATTTCGAGTTTATGTTGATCCTGCCAGCGTAGACTATTTAGAAGACGCTTTTATCGACTATAGCTCGGATCGTATGGGTGGTCAGCTTACTATTAAAGCGCCTAACGCTAAAATGCCTCAGGTCAGTGCAGATAGTCCATTAGACGCACAAGTTAATTACTACCTTTATACCGAGATCAATCCCAGCTTAGCCTCCCATGGCGGTGACGTGAGCTTGGTAGGTGTGGTGGCAGAAGAAGAAGGCAATGTGGCCGTATTAAAGTTTGGCGGTGGCTGTCAGGGTTGCAGCTCTGTGTCTTTAACGCTAAAAGAAGGCGTTGAAAAAACTTTGAAAGAAAAAATACCTGGTATCAATGCGGTAAGAGACGTTACAGACCATTCTAATACCGAAAATGCCTATATGTAGACTGGATGGTGTTTTCAAAAAAAAACCAGCAATACGTGCTGGTTTTTTTTGCGTTACCAATAACTTAATATTTCTAAGCTACACGGGCACGCTTAGGCAAACTCTGCTTCAATTTTGCCGCAAGTTCTCGCATGCTAGTCTGTGTGGTATCCCAATCAATACATGCATCAGTGACAGAAACACCATACTGCAGTTCAGATAAATCTTCCGGAATGGACTGATTGCCCCAGTTAATATGGCTTTCAATCATGAGGCCAATAATAGAGTCATTACCTTCATTAATTTGTTGGGCAATGTTATCCATCACCAATGGCTGTATAGAAGGATCCTTACTTGAGTTGGCATGGCTACAATCCACCATGATGTTGCCAGATAACCCATCTTTAGCTAAGGCTTGCTCACACAAAGCCACATTTACTGAATCATAGTTGGGTTTACCACCGCCACCCCGTAACACCACGTGACCATATTGATTGCCACTAGTGCGAGTGATTGAAACTTGGCCATGTGGATTAATGCCTAAGAATGAATGTGGCGACGCCATAGACTCTAACGCGTTAAAGGCGACCGTTAAACCGCCATCTGTGCCATTTTTAAAACCTATTGGACAGGAAAGGCCAGAAGACATTTCACGATGTGTTTGAGACTCGGTAGTCCTTGCTCCAATTGCGGCCCAACTCCACAGATCCGACTGATACTGTGGCGAAATAGGGTCTAGGGCTTCAGTAGCAAGCGGTAGGCCCATGGCAGCCAAATCCAACATAAGCTTACGGCCAATGTGCAAACCTGTTTCAATGTCGAAGGTGCCATCTAAATGTGGGTCGTTGATTAAGCCTTTCCAGCCTACAGTAGTACGCGGCTTTTCAAAATAAACACGCATTACAATGTAAAGTGAGTCTTTAAGCTCTTCCGCAAGAACAGCTAAGCGGCGACCATAATCCAAAGCAGCTTGCGTATCATGGATAGAGCAGGGACCAACCACTACAAATAACCGGTGGTCTTTACCATCCAAAATATTTTTAATGGTCTGACGCGCTTGCATCACGCCATCTGCAATCATGCTGGTTGTTGGTAATTGATTTTTTAAGTCTTCTGGCGACGTTAAAATCTGTTGGCTGGCAATGTTTAGGTCTTCAATGCGGCGATCCGTCATGGCGTTTCTCAATACAGTGGTCATAGTAAAAATTTGGTAAATAATAGCGTATGTGTTCGCCAAAACGCTATAATCAAGCCGTACTTTGTAACACAAACAAAGGGCTGCAAACAAATGAAAACTCACTCAATTACCAATTTAGAGCCATGGATGATAAAAACACCCATAATTAAAAGGTCAAGTGGCTTTATATCAAGGTATTTTGGCCTAATTTTAATCGCCTTAGTTTCAACTGGCAGTTATGGTGGTTTGTTTAGTAATGGGCAGCATCCATTACCTGTTGAGCAAGTGTTTTCAGTTAATTTAGAGCAAGATGATGAGCGCATTGAGTTGGTTTGGTCAATTGCACCAGATTATTATCTATATCAAGATAAGCTAACCTTTACCACTTCGTCCGGACAGCCCTTAAGGATCAACTCGCTTCCTCCAGCTAAGATAAAACAAGACCCTATTTTTGGTACTACTAAGGTTTATTACAATCAACTGCACGTGAGTGGAGCAATTCCAGCTGGAAAAACTGCCGTAACAAGTATTACCGTTGGCTACCAAGGGTGTTGGGAGGGGGGGGTATGTTATCCACCTCAAACGACACATTTTAACCTTACATCCATCAACACCAATACCTCGCAGCCTCAAGACCTAAAAAAGAACAGTTCAAATTTAAACTGGGCCAAAGTGAGCGGCACCAACGCAGGCTGGTTTACTGAGCAATTGCAAAACAGCTCTACCTTAAGCCTGTTAGCTCTTTTCCTAATAGCCGGTTTAGCGCTGGCGCTTACCCCTTGTGTGTTACCAATGGTGCCTATTTTGTCCACCATTATTGTGGGCCTTCATCCCAAACCAAGCCCTAAGAAAAGCTTAGCCTTGTCTGCTACTTATGTATTGGCTATGGCTGCCACATACAGCATTGCGGGCGTTGTAGCTGGGCTCAGTGGTGCCAATGTTCAAATTGCTTTGCAGCACCCCCTTGTCATTGGCACCATCGCCAGCTTATTTGTGGTCTTTGCCGGAGCCATGTTTGGCTGGGTTAGGGTTGAAATGCCGCTAGCTTTACAACAAACCTTGAACAAGGCGTCACACAATCAAAAGGGCGGCCAATATACTGGGGTAGCTATAATGGGTGCTTTGTCAGCACTGGTGGTTGGCCCATGTGTGGCTGCACCTTTGGCAGGCGCATTATTGTTCATTGCCCAGTCTGGAGACCCTGTTTTAGGTGGTTTAGCATTATTTACCATGGGCATAGGCATGGGGTTGCCGCTTTTGTTGGTCGGTACTTCGGCGGCCAAATGGATTCCACAAGCAGGCCCATGGATGCACCGAGTAAAAGTAGGATTTGGTTTCTTGATGCTAGGAATGGCGTTATGGATGACGGATCGTGTTTGGCCTGAGTACACTTTAGGGTTGGTGGGCGTGCTGGCTTTGGTAATGGCCTTAGTTTTGGCACTCCATCATCTTTGGCAAACGCCAGTCACTGCCTTTAGTTCGCGTATTCTAGCCTTAACATTAGCTGTGGTTTTGGGCACCTATGGTGTCACAACCTTGATAGGCCAAATATCCGCAAAGGGCTTTGCCACAAGCTCACTACAACAGCCCAACAATATTCTGGTTACAAAAGTTCTGGCTTCTACTGTACCCATGCTACTTCAACAGGCACAACAACGGCAGCAACCGGTTATGTTAGATTTTTATGCAGACTGGTGTATCTCATGCAAAGAATTAGATGCATTTGTATTCTCTGATGCTGCAGTTCAGTTGGCGTTAACAGACTTCAAGGTAATCAAAGTTGATGTTACTGCTAATGACCAACAAGCTCTGGATTTAATGCAGTCCCTAAACTTGGTGGGCCCTCCAGCCTTAGTGTTCTATAATGCTCAGGGCCAGTTAATGCAACAGGATACAATTGTTGGCGTGCCAAAAATACAACATCTAATTAGCTTACTAAACCGATTGAGTGATAATTAATTCTACCTATATGCTTTTTTGGTCTATGTGGTATTATTTATAGATCAAAGTGTCAGATTAAGTATCGTTTATGAAGTTACAACAGCTAAGGTACATCTGCGAAGTAGAAAAACATAACCTTAATGTTTCAGCTACAGCCCAGAGTTTATTCACCTCGCAACCAGGCATCAGTAAACAAATCAGGTTGCTTGAAGATGAGCTGGGTGTAGAAATATTCGCCAGAAGTGGCAAACATCTCACTCATGTCACTCCTGCTGGCCAGGCTATTCTAGAATCTGCCCACGACGTATTATTGAAGGTGGCCGGTATAAAGCGCAAAGCTCAAGAATATACCGACGAAACCAAAGGTGCTTTGTCAATTGCAACCACCCATACCCAAGCACGTTATGCTTTACCCAAGGTTATCAACAATTTTATTGGTAAATACCCAGACGTTTCATTACATATGCAACAGGGAACACCTAAGCAAATCGCCGCTCAAGCTTCAGACGGCGAAGTGGATTTTGCCATAGCTACAGAAGCCATAGAACAATTCAGTGATTTGTTGATGATGCCTTGCTACCACTGGAATAGGTGTGTTGTGGTTCCTAAAGATCACCCTTTAGCTAAGGTAGGAAAATTATCCCTAGAAGAATTAGCACACCACCCTATAGTTACTTATGTATTTGGATTTACTGGCCGATCTAAGTTAGATGATGCCTTTAATAAGGCTCACTTAGAACCCAAAGTTGTATTTACAGCAGTAGATTCGGACGTAATCAAAGCGTACGTGAGGTTAGGCCTTGGTGTGGGAATCATTGCCTCGATGGCGTATGAGCCTGCACTTGATGGTGATTTAGTAGCCTTAGATGCAAGCCATTTATTTGCCCATAGCACGACCAATATTGGCTTTAGAAAGGGCACTTTTTTAAGAGGGTATATGTACGACTTCATTGAAGCATTTGCACCTAATCTCACTAAAGAAATAGTGGACGCTGCACAATCATGTCGCACTCAACAAGAGCTAAATGCTTTATTTGAAGATAATCAACTGCCTATACGCTAACGGCTATTGTCTTGCGTTAAAGCTATAGCTTGCGCAGGGCATTAAGCAGGTTATTCACCTTGTCGAAGGTTTCTTGATATTCAGATTCACATTGAGAGTCTGCTACCAAACCTCCACCCGCCCAACAATAGATATGGCCGCCTTCATCACCTTTGGCATTGGTAACCAAAGTACGAATGCAGATGTTGGTATCCATACGTCCATTGGTACTAATGTAACCAACGGACCCCGTGTAGGCGTTACGTCGGTGGGGCTCCAATTCTTCAATAATTTCCATCGCTCGAAGTTTCGGAGCGCCGGTAATAGAGCCGCCAGGAAATGCACCTTTAAGCAGAGGCACAATCTGATCCGAAGACTCAAGTGTTCCTGTAACCGTAGTAACTAGATGATGCACATTACTGTAACTCTCTATGGCAAAAAGATCAGGCACTTTCACCGAGAAGGGTTGGCAGTGTTTGCTTAAGTCATTGCGTAGCAAATCTACGATCATTAAGTTCTCTGAGCGATCCTTAGGGCTAGCCGCCAGTTCTTCATATAGCGCCTTGTCTTGCTCAGCAGTGACGCCACGGGGGCGCGTACCCTTTATGGGTTTGGTTTCTACCTGACCTTTATCCACTTTTAGAAACCGTTCTGGAGACAAGCTCAATAGTGCGCCTTGTTCGGTTTCCATATAGGCACTAAAAGGCGTAGGCGAAGCCGTTCGTAGATACTGATAAGCCAACCAAGGATTGCCCCTGTAAGGAGCTTCAAAACGTTGAGCTAAACACACTTGATAACAATCACCGGCATGAATGTAGTCGATCACTTGATGGAATTTTTTAGCGTATTGAGATGGTGACATATTAGACTTAAAATCATCGGCCAAAGTAAAAGTTTGGCCTAAAGGCTTAGTGGTTCGTACAACCAGTTCGGCAATATCATTGCTGGCCTTTTCGTCTAGTTGGCTTACAAGATAGGTTTTTTTAAATTCATGGTCGGTAATGACGGCCCATGGATAAATACCTATACTCATGTCTTCCATGTCGATATCGGCCACTGCCGACGACGGCAAGGTTTCAATTGCACGCCCTAAGTCAAAACCAAATAGACCTGCTGCTCCACCAAAAAAAGGTACATCTTGAGCAATATCTAGCTCTGTTGTATCCCTCAAAAGTTGATTTTGTAATTGTGTAATCAATGCAAAAGGGTCTGTTTCGGTGATGCGCTTAAAACCACCTTGGTCAACCTTAGTAATACCGTTCTTATGGCTTATCACCGCCAACGGTTGTGCCATAGCTATATCATAACGACCAAAGTGGCTCGCAGGACGGCTGGAGTCAAGTAACAACGGCATTGGTAAATGTCTGATTGCTTCAAAATAATGGCAGGCGTTTTCAACAAAGGGCAGAGCTATTATAAACACAGTTTACGTCTTAAGCATGTCGGTGATTGAGTAAGCACTATTCTAACTGCCCAAACACACAGCGCCTAGTCATTTACTCTACCTTTAATTCTTTATTGGCTTGTCCACTTCCATATCGCTGGTTAAAAAACAACCACTTTCCCCTATATTGTCGACAATATTAGATCAAAGTCTAATTTGACGGCGATATATTGGCGTAATATAATGATTTCACTTAAATTATGTAGACAATATCATGTCAGTAGAAATTACTACATTAGCCAATCAAGTGTGTGAAAGTATCGTTAAAGATATTATCGATGGCACCATTGGTCAGGGTCAAAAACTTAACGAACCCGAACTCGCCAAAACCTATGGCATTAGCCGAGGCCCACTAAGGGAAGCTATTAGTCGCCTAGAGGCCATGCGGCTCATTACACGGGTGCCTAATGTAGGCGCACGAGTGGTGCAGTTAAGTTACGAAGAATTGTTGGATATCTATCAAATAAGGGAATCCTTAGAGGGGCTTGCTGCTCGCCTTGCTGCGCAACGTATGAATAGCAGCGAGACTCAAGATCTTCGGCAATTACTCACCAGCCACCGAAAACACATTCAAAAAACCCAAGGTCAGTCGTATTTTCAGCAAGAAGGTGATGTTGATTTTCATTATCGCATCATTCAAGGCAGTAAAAATCCACGTTTAATTAACATGTTAGCGGGTGACTTATACCAACTTGTGCGTATGTATCGATATCAGTTTAGCGTATCAAGCAATCGTCCAGAACAAGCGTTAAAAGAACACGACCAAATTTGTAGCGCAATAGAAGAAGGAGACGCAGAGTTAGCCGAATGGTTGATGAAACGTCATATTAATAATGCTAGGAACAACATTATGCGCCGTATGCACACTCAATCAAACCCTCACGATGGAGACACTTTATGAGCACCACTGACACTAGAAAGAGCCAAGGCGCTAAGTTTCGCGACGCCATTGCCAACAGCAATCCACTACAAATTGTAGGCACAATTAATGCCTATAGTGCAATGATGGCTGAAAAAGTGGGGCATCAAGCCATTTATTTGTCAGGCGGGGGCGTTGCCAATGCCTCTTATGGATTACCTGACCTTGGTATGACCAGCCTGAATGATGTATTAGCCGATGCCCGCCGTATTACTGCTGCTACTGAATTACCATTATTGGTGGACATTGATACCGGTTGGGGCGGGGCATTCAATATAGGCCGAGCTATAAAAGGCATGGAAACTGCAGGCGTGGCGGCAGTGCATATTGAAGACCAAGTGGCCCAAAAGCGTTGTGGTCATCGTCCTAATAAGGAAATAGTGTCTACCCAAGAGATGGTAGACCGAATCAAAGCCGCTACTGATGCTCGTATTAACGATGAGTTTTTTATTATGGCTAGAACCGATGCCTTCCAAAAAGACGGCCTGCAAGCGGCTATAGAACGCTCACAAGCCTGTATTGAAGCTGGAGCCGATGGTATTTTTGCTGAAGCCGTACATGAACTCACCGATTATGAAGCTTTCGCTAAAGCCATCACTGTGCCTTTGTTGGCAAACATTACAGAATTTGGTGCTACGCCATTATACAACAAAAGCGAACTAGCAAACGTAGGCGTAGATATGGTGCTTTACCCATTAAGTGCATTTCGAGCTATGAATAAAGCGGCCCTTAATGTGTACGAACACTTATTAGCTGACGGTGACCAAAAAGCCGTGATCGACACCATGCAAACCCGTATGGAACTTTATGATTTCTTAGATTATCACGCATTTGAACAAAAGTTGGACCAGCTATTTGCAGCTGGCAAAAACCTGTAAACACACCACATAAGGATTACAACTATGAGCACCAAACCTATTTCCGGCGCCGGTCTTCGCGGCCAATCTGCAGGCTCTACCGCATTATGTACTGTGGGTTTAACGGGCACAGGCCTTACTTACCGTGGTTATGATATTAGTGAACTTGCCGAAAAGGCTAGCTTTGAAGAAGTTGCACACATGCTGCTTAAGGGCCATTTGCCTAACCAAGCCCAGCTAGATGCTTACACACAAAAACTCAAAGGCCTGCGTCAATTACCTGAAGCACTAAAAGCAGTGTTAGAACAAATCCCTGCAGATGCACATCCAATGGATGTAATGCGCACAGGCTGTTCTATGTTAGGAAATTTAGAGACAGAAGCAGATTTCTCCATGGAGCAAGACGTCACCGATCGTTTGTTAGCTTTGTTCCCAGCCATCATTTGTTACTGGTACCGCTTTAGTCATGATGGTGTACGTATCGAAACCCAAACTGATGATGACTCGATTGGTTCCTACTTCTTGCATTTGTTGCATGATAAAAAACCTAGCGAACTACACAGCAAAGTAATGAATGTGTCGCTCATTTTGTATGCTGAGCACGAATTTAACGCATCCACATTCACAGCAAGAGTCTGTGCATCTACACTTTCTGACATGCACTCATGTATTACCGGTGCTATTGGCACCCTGCGTGGCCCATTACATGGCGGCGCTAATGAGGCTGCTATGGATATGATAGAAGGTTGGAATACGCCTGATCAAGCCGAAGAGGCCATCATGGGCATGCTTGCTCGTAAAGATAAAATCATGGGGTTTGGTCATGCTATTTATCGAGAGTCCGATCCACGTAATGTCATCATAAAAGGCTGGTCCGAAAAACTGGCTGAATCTGTGGGTGATACCCACTTGTATCCAGTCTCTGTACGTTGTGAAGAAGTGATGTGGCGAGAGAAAAAATTATTCTGTAATGCAGATTTTTTCCATGCTTCAACCTACAATTTCATGGGTATTCCAACCAAATTATTTACCCCTATTTTTGTGATGTCACGCCTTACGGGGTGGGCTGCCCACGTGATGGAACAACGCCAAAATAATCGTATTATCCGCCCCAGTGCAGACTACACAGGCCCCGAAACGGCCCAGTGGATCGACATAGCGCAACGAGGCTAATTACCATGAACACCCATTACCGTAAAACTTTGGCCGCCACTGGTCTAGATTATTTTGATACCCCAGCGGCCATTAATGACATTAGCAAAGGTGCTTATGCCAAATTACCATATACCTCCAAGATATTGGCAGAGCAATTGGTGCGTCGTTGTGATCCAACCGTTTTAACGGCGTCACTAAAGCAACTCATCGAGCGTAAGCAAGACTTAGACTTCCCTTGGTATCCAGCACGGGTGGTGTGTCATGACATTTTAGGCCAAACCGCTTTGGTAGACTTGGCCGGCTTAAGAGACGCCATTGCGGACCAAGGTGGAGACCCTTCAAAGGTGAATCCTGTGGTGCCTACACAGTTGATTGTTGATCACTCATTGTCCGTGGAACATGCCGGTTTTGACGCCGACGCATTTGACAAAAACCGTGCCATTGAAGACCGCCGTAATGACGACCGTTTCCATTTTATTGAATGGACTAAAACAGCGTTTGAAAACGTAGACGTGATTCCTGCCGGTAATGGCATCATGCACCAAATCAACTTGGAGAAAATGTCTCCTGTGATCCAAAACCGTGATGGCTTAGCCTTTCCAGACACCTGCGTAGGTACCGATAGTCATACCCCACATATCGACGCCTTGGGCGTGATTGCCATCGGGGTAGGCGGTTTAGAAGCAGAAAACGTAATGTTGGGCCGAGCTTCCATGATGCGTTTGCCAGACATTATCGGTGTAGAGCTTACCGGTGTACGCCAAGCCGGCATTACCGCCACCGACATGGTTTTGGCGTTGACTGAGTTTTTACGTGAGCAACGCGTCGTTTCGTCTTATCTAGAGTTTTTCGGTGAAGGTGCTAAAGGACTGACCATTGGTGATCGCGCCACTATTTCCAATATGACACCCGAATTTGGCGCGTCTGCAGGCTTATTTTATATAGATCAACAAACCATTGATTACCTCAATCTTACGGGGCGTGAACCAGAGCAGGTAGCGCTGGTTGAAACCTATGCTAAAACTAATGGTTTGTGGGCCGAAGACATGGTTGCGGCAGAGTATGAAAGGGTGCTCACCTTTGATTTGTCCTGTGTGGGCCGCAACATGGCGGGGCCATCTAACCCACACCGTCGCTTACCCACTTCAGACTTGGCTAAACGAGGCATTGCCAAAGCATACGATGATGCTCAAGCAGAGGGATTAATGCCGGATGGTGCTGTCATCATCGCCGCCATTACTAGCTGTACTAATACCAGTAACCCACGCAACGTGATTGCTGCAGGCTTGTTAGCTCGCAACGCCAATCGTTTGGGTTTAAAGCGTAAACCATGGGTTAAATCTTCCTTTGCGCCAGGTTCAAAGGTAGCAAAACTCTATTTAGAAGAAGCTGGGCTGTTAACTGAAATGGAACAACTTGGTTTTGGTATTGTGGGTTATGCCTGTACCACCTGTAACGGGATGAGTGGCGCCTTAGACCCTAAAATTCAGCAACAAGTCATTAATCGTGACCTTTACACTACCGCCGTATTATCGGGCAACCGTAATTTTGACGGTCGTATTCACCCTTATGCTAAACAAGCCTTCTTGGCGTCACCACCATTGGTAGCGGCTTATGCAATTGCCGGCTCCATGCGTTTTGATATTGAGCAAGATGTATTGGGTCAAGATCTAAAAGGCAACGATGTTCGTCTCAAGGACATCTGGCCTGAAGACAGTGAGATTGACGCTATTGTCGCCAAATGTGTTAAGCCTGAACAGTTTAAGCAGGTTTACATCCCTATGTTTGATCTTGATAAAGTAGCAAAGTCTGCAAGCCCATTATACGATTGGCGTCCAAACACCACTTATATTCGTCGCCCTCCCTATTGGGAAGGCGCCTTAGCGGGTGAACGTGGTCTAAAAAATATGCGCCCACTGGCCATTTTGGGTGACAACATCACCACGGACCACCTGTCGCCATCCAATGCTATTCTTGCCAGCAGTGCTGCAGGAGAGTACTTGGCCAAAATGGGGCTACCAGAAGAAGACTTTAATTCTTATGCTACCCATAGGGGAGACCATTTAACGGCCCAACGGGCGACCTTTGCCAACCCCAAACTGCTTAATGAAATGTGCATAGATGAAATGGGTAATATTCAGCAAGGATCCGTTGCTAGGGTAGAGCCAGAAGGCCATACCATGCGTATGTGGGAAGCAATTGAAACCTATATGAAGCGTTCACAACCGTTAATTATCATTGCTGGCGCAGACTATGGACAAGGTTCATCCAGAGACTGGGCTGCTAAAGGTGTGCGTTTAGCGGGTGTAGAGGTCATTGTTGCCGAAGGTTTTGAACGTATCCATCGCACTAACCTTGTGGGTATGGGTGTATTACCATTAGAATTTAAAGCCGGTGAAAACCGTTCAAGCCACCAATTAAACGGTACAGAAACCTTTGATGTGATAGGTGATCCTAGCCCAGGCTGTGACTTAACATTAGTGGTTAATCGCACCGATAACAGCAGTACAAAGCTTACTGTTACCTGTAGGTTAGACACTGCCGAAGAGGTTAGCGTTTACTCTGCAGGCGGTGTATTGCAACGCTTTGCTCAAGATTTTCTTGAATCTACCAATGCCACTTAGGATCTATTATGCGCTTTCAACCTCAGCAAAAAATTCCTGCAACCTACATGCGTGGCGGCACCAGCAAAGGGGTGTTTTTTAACCTAAAAGACTTACCCCTTGCAGCTCAAGTCGCTGGTCCTGCGCGAGACGCTTTATTAATGCGAGTGATTGGCAGCCCAGACGTCTACGCCAAACAGATTGATGGTATGGGAGGCGCAACCTCCAGCACCAGTAAAACGGTTATTTTAAGCCCATGTACACAACCCGATCACGATGTAGATTATCTATTTGGCCAAGTGTCTATTGATAAAGCTTTTGTAGACTGGAGCGGTAATTGCGGTAATTTATCATCTGCCGTTGGGGCGTTTGCGATCACCTGTGGATTAATAGATCCTAAACGTGTGCCTGACAATGGCATAGCCGTGGTTAGAATTTGGCAAGCCAACATTAAAAAGACCATTATTGCCCATGTGCCTATTACCCATGGCCAAGTGCAAGAAACGGGCGATTTCACACTGGATGGAGTGACCTTTCCGGCCGCTGAAATTAAATTAGAGTTTATCAACCCTTCTGCTGCCAATGCGGATATGTTTCCTACAGGTCATCTGGTGGATACGCTAGAAGTGCCCGATGTAGGGACCTTTGATGTCACTATGATTAATGCCGGCATCCCAACCATTTTTATAAGGGCCGAAGACTTAGGTTATACGGGCGATGAATTACAAAGCGACATTAATTCAGACCAAGCAGCCTTAAGTCGGTTAGAAACTATTCGTGCCTATGGTGGCGTACGGATGGGGTTATTTAACAAGGTTGAAGACGCGCAAACCCGTCAACATACGCCTAAAATAGCTTTTGTGGCGCCAGCCTCCACCTATCTATCCTCAAGCGGTAGCACGGTCAACAGCAATGACATTGATTTATTGGTTAGAGCCATGTCTATGGGCCAATTACACCATGCTATGATGGGCACCGCTGCCGTTGCTATTGGTACCGCTGCCGCTATCCCCAATACCTTAGTTAATATTGCCGCCGGTGGAGGGCACTTTTCAAGCGTGACCTTTGGCCATCCATCAGGCACCTTAACGGTGGGTGCCCAAGCAGAGCAGGTAAATGATAAGTGGTTGGCCACCAAAGCTATTATGAGTCGTAGCGCAAGGATATTAATGGAAGGTTGGGTTAGAATACCCAATGCCTGAGTTTCACCTATCTATCACCGACGCTTCAATTCCCGCGGCACAGTTGCTTAAAGAGTTAAGTGGTTTATCCAAACAGCAGATCAAACAAGCCATGAAACATGGCCCCGTTTGGGTAAGTAAAGACACTCATAACCTAAATGTTGGCTCAGGCGATAGCCAGACAAGCGGCTATAAACGCTTAAGACGAGCCGACAAACTCCTTAAAGTGGGCCAGCACCTGCATTTTTATTATGATGCCGAGATTTTAAACCTAAAGGTAAGTAATGCTGTGTTAATCGCAGATGAAGGCGATTATAGCGTTTGGTATAAACCTTATGGCATGTTGAGCCAAGGTTCAAAGTGGGGTGATCATTGCACTATAAATCGTTGGGTAGAACAAAACCATCTACCACAAAGGCCCGCATTTATTGTTAATCGTTTGGATCGTGCTGCTCAAGGTCTGATGTTAATTGCCCACACAAAATCTGCAGCATCGGCCCTCAGTAGTCTATTTGCTAAACGAGCAATCAATAAACAATACACCGCGTTAGTTGCAGGACAGTTTCCAACATTACTGCAGCTCGATACCCCGATTGATGAAAAAAAGGCCTCAAGCACTGCTAGATTATTAACTTTCAACCCAGTCGCTAAGCAATCCTTAGTAAATGTTGAAATTGCCACAGGCCGTAAACATCAAATCCGTAAACACTTGAGTGGCGCAGGTTTCCCAATTGTTGGAGACCGTTTATACGGTCCAAATACAGGCCGTTCGATGGTTGATTTGTGCTTGGTTTCTACTTATTTAGCATTTCAATGCCCCATCACTGGAATCGATAAAAGTTATCGCCTTAAGGATGATTACTTACCCCAATTTGGATAGAATCGTGTTCTGTATTGGTTGTGAACAAGCCTAGGATTATTCGTTATGCAAGATTTATTACCCGAATTATGTGACCAGTTTGAAGATCTGGTTCATGTCGTAGAACCCATGTTGATGAACTTTGGAGCTAAAGAACGCTTTAGCGGCGAAATTGTGACCTTAAAATGCCATGAAGACAACTCAAAAGTACGTGAGCTTGCAGGCCAAGATGGCACTGGTAAAGTGCTAGTGGTTGATGGAGGGGGTTCACTTAGGCGGGCACTATTAGGTGATCTATTGGCTGAAAAGGCCGCATCTAATGGCTGGGAAGGCATGGTTATTTATGGCTGCATTAGGGATGTAAATGCCATAGGTGGTATCAATCTAGGCGTTCAGGCATTGGCTGCACATCCAATGAAGACCGAAAAACGAGGGTTGGGGGATATTAACCAAAAAGTACACTTTGGCGGTGTTACCTTTACTCCTGGGCATTTCATTTATGCCGACAATAACGGCGTTTTAGTTGCGCCCCATGCTTTGGTACTGAAACCAAATACATAGTAATAATTATTCATCTGCGAAGTATAAATAACCTTGATTGTGCAAAATAAGTAACATTGCTTTAGATGCGTCATCTTCTACCAGCACACCCAACTCGTCAACTTCAATCAACCATTGATCAGCAATAGCTTCTACAAAGCTAGTGGCTTGTGGCGGACAAGGCAGCGCTTCGCCTTGAATAAATAAGGTCATGCCGCCATCCCCTTGCCATGTATAAGCCAGCCGAACTCCCTCAGAAACCCGTAACACACCATAGTTATCAGCGATAATGCTGTCTAGTTCGTTTTGGTCCATGGCTTCTTCGGCCATATCTAGGGCAGGGTATTTGGCTTCTGTGCTGTATTTTCCAAACCACTGGGCTACGTTTTCCGGGGTAATTTGATCCCGCATCAACTGCATCAAGCCTGCCACATCGTCTGCGCTTATTGCCCCACTACTGGCGGTAAAACCATTGTCTTTTATACGCAAATCGGCGCTAATGTCTAGATTTCGCTCATCGGCGAAAGTGGTTAGTACATCACCATGGGAAGGCGAGCGAAATCCTACCGAGTAAGTCACACAGGCGTCCGAAACGGCTACCCCTTTATGAGCGACAAGAGGAGGAATATACAGCATATCACCTGGGTTAAGAGTAAATTCTTGGTGTAACTCAAAGTCTTGTAATAAACACAGTTGGTCGTGGGCCATTAACGCTGAATGCTCACTACATGTTTGGCCAACTTGCCACTGCCGCTGGCCTTCACCCTGAATCAAAAACACATCATAACGATCATAATGAGCACCCACTCCCGCACCTTTAGTGGCATAGCTAATCATAAGGTCATCTAAGCGCCAGCTAGGCAAGAAGCGAAATTTAGCTAAAAAATCATGGGCCTCGGGGACGAAACAATCCACACCCTGAACTAATAGGGTCCAAGGAAAGTCTCGTTCTTTATTGAAGTCGGCATCCGTTAGGGGGCCATGAATCACTTGCCAATCTTTGATATCACCTTTGTTTTCAATCAAACGAGACTCAACCTCTGCCTCTAAAGCTAAGCCCGCAAGCTCGTCCACACCAATCAGTGCTTGTTGAAAGGCGATACCATTACGTATACATACTGGTTTTTGTTGCCAGTAATCTGCAATGAACTCTTCTACCGACAGCTCTCCCAAGTGGGTTAGTGGCGCCAACGAAGACACGTTAAGACTCGCAATATCACTCATTATTAAATAGCTGCAGCTTGGGAAACAGCGTTACCAATGTAATTAGCTGGAGTTAGAGTCTTCAGTTCATTCTTTACAGATTGCGGCAATTCCAAACTGTCGATAAACTCAGCCATAATGGTGGCATCAATGGTTTTACCACGGGTAAGGGCCTTAAGCTTTTCATAGGGCTCCTCAATCGCATAGCGACGCATCACCGTTTGAATCGGTTCAGCTAACACTTCCCAGGCATGGTCTAAGTCTGCATTTAAACGCTGGGCATTGAGCTCTAGCTTACTAATGCCTTTAAGGGTGGACTGGTACGCAATAAGGCTGTGGGCAAGGCCTACACCTAAGTTACGTAATACGGTGGAGTCTGTAAGGTCTCGCTGCCAGCGCGAAACAGGCAACTTACTTGCTAAGTGTTGTAGCAAGGCATTGGCTATGCCTAAGTTACCTTCGGAGTTTTCAAAATCAATAGGGTTCACTTTGTGGGGCATGGTAGACGAACCAATCTCTCCAGCTATGGTCCTTTGTTTAAAGAAACCCATGGAAATATAACCCCAAATATCACGGTCAAAATCTAATAAAATGGTATTAAAGCGTGCGATCGCATCAAATAACTCAGCAATATAATCGTGTGGTTCAATTTGTGTTGTGTATGGGTTCCAACTTAACCCTAAGCTTTCTACAAATATCTGGGCGTTTTGTTGCCAATCAATCTCAGGGTAAGCCGTGTAGTGCGCATTATAGTTGCCCACGGCGCCGTTAATTTTACCTAATAGCTCTACTTGTTGAATTTGTTTGAGTTGGCGCTCTAGTCTAGCCGCAACATTGGCCATTTCTTTACCCAAAGTTGTAGGTGACGCTGTTTGGCCATGGGTACGGGATAACATGGGCTGGTCTTTATGGTTATGGGCTAGATTTTTGATCTGGGCCAACACCTGCGTCATTTGCGGTACCATCACTTGCTCTAAGCCTTGCTTAAGCATTAAGCCATGAGATAAGTTGTTGATGTCTTCTGAGGTACAAGCAAAGTGTACATACTCATTAATGGACTGAAGTTCTGCGTTATCTTTAAACTGTTCCTTAATGTAGTACTCAACCGCTTTTACGTCGTGGTTGGTGGTGCTTTCAATGTCTTTAACGCGCTGGGCAGCCGCTTCATCAAAATCAGTAATCAGGCGTTCTAACAAGGCATTTGCATCATCGCTTAGCGGCGACACTTCTTCAATTTGTGGATGGGCTGCAAGGCGTTGTAGCCAGCGCACCTCTACCAGTACTCGATTATAAATTAAGCCGAACTCACTGAAGTAGGGGCGTAGGGCGGCGGTCTTGTTGCCATAACGACCATCGACCGGAGAAAGTGCTGAAATTGACGATAAATCCATAACGGGATCCTGGGTTTTGGTTAATGGGTTAAGCTGACTTAAGTTGGTCTAAAAGCGCGTTTAACTCGCGTTGCAACGAATTTTTAAATAATACCAGTTGCCATTTTCGGCCGCCTACTTGGCGCCACAAGGTAGTGGCCCGAATACCAGCTAACAAATAGCTACGAACCCTATTGGTATTCATGGGTTGCTGTAAGTATGTTGGATTGCCCGTCACTTGAATACGAAAGTGAAAGCTGCTGAGTGTTGATGAATATGTTTCGGCAACACTGGCAAATACGTTTGGATGTGTGAGCTCATACAGGTCAACTTGTCGCTGGCTATGACTCAGTTGTTTACTAATATTGTTGAGCATGGCTGGGCGCTTACGCAATTTATTTTGTAGGTGCGTTAAACCAAGCACGTAGCGGGTTATTTCTCTAGCGCCCACACTTTGGTCTTGATTCAGAATTGATTTCAGCGTTAGCAAACCTAAACGCAGATTGTTCACTGCATCGGCTTCGCCATACACGTCTTCAGTGCTCTGAGGAGAAGTGACAAACAGTGAGGCCAAGCTGCAACGGCTGGCATCTTCGTCGGCTTTGCCAGTGCTAGCAACTTGATGCACAAGGGCGGCAGCTTGCACTACGGCCGCCAAGGCGAGCACTCGCTGTTGGTTAGAATTCAGCTGACTAATCAATAACAGCTCCTCCAAGACATACATCACCCTCATAAAATACAATAGACTGACCCGGTGTTACGGCCCGTTGAGACTCTATAAAATCAACCTGTAGCTTTCCGTCAGACAGGGCACTGATAGTGCATGCTTGGTCGTCTTGTCTGTAACGTATCTTTGCTTTTAGTGTTACGCCATTGCCGTGTGTTAAGTCGGGCCCCTTGCCATCAACCCACATAAGTTGTTGGCAGGTGAGGGTGGGTTTAAACAAACGCGGATGGTTTTTACCTTGAGTAACGATCAAACGATTACGATCTAAGTCTTTATCCACAACATACCAAGCAGACTCATCATAATTGGCTAAGCCACCAATCCCTAATCCTTGGCGCTGGCCAATGGTGTGGTACATTAAACCTTGATGATTACCGATGACGTCGCCACTAATGGTTTCAATCTTGCCTGGTTGTGCTGGTAGGTATTGTTGCAAAAAATCTTTAAAGCGCCGCTCACCAATAAAACAAATGCCTGTACTGTCTTTTTTATCATGATTGGCTAGGCCATGCTGTTCTGCAATGGCACGCACTTCTGGCTTTTCAATGGCACCTATTGGGAATAATGTTTGGCTCACTTCTGCGGCGCCAATAGCGTGTAAAAAATAGCTTTGGTCTTTATTGCCGTCCAAACCTTTAATAAGCTTACAGTCCATTCCTTGACCCTTGCGCTGTACATAATGGCCAGTGGCAATATAATCTGCGCCTAGGGTTTTGGCATAGTCTAAAAAGGCTTTGAATTTTATCTCTCTGTTACACAAGATGTCTGGGTTAGGCGTGCGGCCGGCTTTGTATTCCGCCAAAAAGTGTTCAAATACATTGTCCCAGTATTCCGCAGCGAAGTTTGCAGCATGCAGGTGAATTCCCAGCTTGTCACAAACTGCTTGGGCATCGGCCAAATCTTGTTTAGCCGTACAGTACTCCGTGCCATCATCTTCGTCCCAGTTCTTCATGAACAGGCCTTCAACGTGATACCCTTGCTGCATTAACAGCAAAGCAGATACAGACGAGTCAACACCGCCGGACATACCGACAATAACCCGTGTAGTGGTAGATACACTCATAGATTTAGTTCAAGTGATAACGCAGAATAAATAACAAACATGATTTTAACAAAACCCAGTCCTCGCGCCTAGGTTTATAAAGAGATTCAAGGGATTATTAATAGCATGAAAACGAACAACCTCATTCTTGTACAAGAAACTGATTTCGACCTCACCCACCATTATCAGCAATTATTACAGATTAACCCTGCTCAAACCGGTGCAGTGGTGCTGTTTGTGGGCCTTGTTAGAGACTTAGACAATGCCAAAGTAGATGCCATGGAGCTAGAGCATTATCCGGGAATGACGGAATCGTGCTTACAACAAATAATAAACAAAGCCCACCAGCGCTGGGCCTTAGAGGGTATCCACTTAATACATAGGGTAGGTAAACTAAAACGCCATGACCAAATTGTTATGGTGGGTGTGGCTGCTCGTCATAGAAGTGATGCGTTTAATGCCTGTGAGTTTGTTATGGACTATCTAAAGCAGGAGGCTCCATTTTGGAAAGCAGAATATACAGATCAAGGGAAAAAGTGGGTGTCTGCCAAAGATTCAGACCAGCAGGCAGACCAACGCTGGTAAATAGCTTACTTTCTACGTAGTCGACTGCTGTTTGATTGCCTGCTTCCTACTGTGTTGACCTCCTCAAGGCGCCACTCACCCACACTTAGGCCTTTAAGCCTCCAATTACCGATAGCCATTCGAATTAATCGTAAGGTTGGCAATTCAACTGCCGCAGTCATACGTCTAACTTGTCGATTACGACCTTGGGTTATTCTGATTTCTAGCCATTGAGTTGGGATCGTCGCACGTTCTCTGATAGGCGGTACTCGGGGCCACAAACCTTTCACTTCAGCGCCCAGTAATCTTACTTTTGCAGGCAGAGTAGGGCCATCTTTCAGCAAAGGTCCTGCACGTAACCGTTTAAGTTGATCCTCACTCACCTGACCTTCTACCTGCACCCAATAGGTTTTTTCTAGTTTATGTTTAGGGTCGGAGATTTGATGCTGTAACTGACCATTATTGGTTAACACCATCAACCCTTCAGAATCGTAATCTAAACGTCCCGCAGCATAAAATTCCGGAACATTGATGTAATCGGACAAAGTTGAGCGGCCCTGGTCGTCTTGGAATTGACTTAACACCTTGTATGGTTTGTTAAAAACGAGGATATTAGACACCTAATGATTTCCTATTGGTTCTGTGAATGGTTAGAATTTTGTAAAATAACTACATGATTCCTTGGGACTGCAGGAGCATTCAAGCTATAATCATCACAGACTACAAAAACGACCTTTTAGGTCGCTTACCTACACCTCAAGTTAATTAAGCGTTTGGAGAAAACATGACCTATCAAAATATTACAGTACCAGAGCAGGGCTCCAAGATCACTGTTAACGCCGACCTTTCTCTTAATGTGCCTAACGATCCTATTATCCCTTATATTGAAGGCGATGGCATTGGTTTTGATGTTTCTCCCGTCATGCTTAAAGTTGTAGACGCTGCGGTAGAAAAAGCCTTTGGTGGTACCAAGAAGATTAACTGGATGGAAGTATACGCTGGTGAAAAAGCCACGGTCACTTATGACGCAGATACTTGGATGCCTGAAGAAACCTTAGCCGCCTTTAAAGAATTTAAAGTGGGAATCAAAGGGCCCTTAACCACACCAGTGGGTGGTGGTATTCGTTCATTAAACGTAGCCCTTCGCCAAGAATTAGATCTATACGTGTGTCAGCGCCCAGTGCGCTGGTTCACTGGTGTGCCAAGCCCAGTACTAAAGCCTGAAAATGTAGACATGGTGATCTTCCGCGAAAACTCAGAAGATATATATGCAGGCGTTGAGTGGCAAGCCGGTTCTGCAGAAGCCGACAAAGTGATCAAGTTTTTGCAAGAGGAAATGGGCGTTACCAAAATACGTTTTGACCAAATGTGCGGCATAGGCATTAAGCCAGTATCCGAAGAAGGGACTAAGCGTTTAGTTCGCAAAGCTATCCAGTACACCATTGATAACGATCGTGACTCCCTCACTTTGGTGCACAAAGGCAACATCATGAAGTTTACTGAAGGCGCCTTTAAAGAATGGGGGTATGAAATTGCCCAACAAGAATTTGGGGCAACCCTGCTAGGTGGTGGCCCTTGGTGTGAAATGACCAACCCTAATACGGGCAAGAAAATTATCATTAAAGACGTTATTGCAGACGCTATGTTGCAACAGATATTGTTGCGCCCTGAAGAATACGACGTAATTGCAACGCTAAACCTAAATGGTGATTATTTATCTGACGCTTTAGCTGCTGAAGTGGGGGGTATTGGTATTGCACCTGGTGCTAACTTAAGTAATGACATTGCAATTTTTGAAGCCACTCATGGTACAGCACCTAAGTATGCAGGTCAGGATAAGGTGAACCCTGGATCTATCATTTTATCTGCAGAAATGATGTTACGCCACATGGGTTGGTTTGAAGCTGCCGACTTGATTTTATCTGGAACAGAAGGCGCGATTAACGCCAAAACTGTAACTTACGATTTTGAACGTCAAATGGATGATGCTGAATTATTGTCTTGTTCTGAATTTGGTGATGCCATTATCGCCAATATGTAAGTTTTACAAAATAAGGCATTAAAGAACCAGCTGCGGCTGGTTTTTTAATGCCTTACTTAAGCCTGGACATTGTTATTAGTGGCTCGGCCTCACCTCTGCCTTAAGCACTATATTCACTGCCTGTGGCCCTTTAGGGCCATCGGTGAGCTCAAAATCAACATCTTGACCGGCCTTCAAGCTTTTGTACCCATCGGATTGGATTTCCGAATAATGAGCGAATAGGTCTTGTTTTTCATTGTCGTTAGAAACAATAAAGCCATAACCTTTTGCATTATTAAACCATTTTACCTTGCCTGTTTGCATGCTGTTAATTCTCTTTATCATAGCCACTAAAATAGAAGGCTTTGAATAATATTAGCAGTAGATTTTAATTCTGCTCTGGAAAAATGCAGACATAGGCCCAATAGTAAAGTTATGATGAATACAATCTTCAAACTTAGAGTCTACTAATGCCCACCTTTTCTGCTCTTAACCACTCACACCTGAAGCATCCAGGCTATATTGCTCCATTAATGGCTCAAGACGACCATGGCGAGCCAGACGACAATCACGACTTACAAGTTATTGAGCAAACACGATCCAAAATTTCCCAACCGTCCCTATACAAGGTTGTATTGTTAAATGATGACTACACACCTATGGAATTTGTGATTGATATCCTGGCAAACTTCTTTAATCATAACGAAGATCAAGCCACTCAAATCATGCTCGCGGTACATACCCAAGGCAAAGGTGTGTGTGGTGTCTATACTAAAGACGTGGCAGAAACAAAAGCCATGCAAGTAAACCAATACTCGCGACAAAATAAACACCCCTTGCTATGTGAAGTTGAAGCATCTTCTTAGAGGAAACAAGCCATGTTAGATAAAAATTTGGAACAAAGCTTAAGCGAAGCCTATAAGCATGCAAATTGGCAGCGTCATGAATTTATGACAGTTGAGCACTTATTATTAGCCTTACTCAACAACCCTTCCTGTACCGAAGTATTAGATGCCTGTAACGTCACATTGGAGGAATTAAGCACGCCATTGGAAAAGTTCATTAGCGAAACCACACCGGTTGTGGACGAATCTCTCGGTGATTATGAAGTGCAGCCTACATTAGGTTTTCAGCGAGTATTACAGCGAGCTGTATTCCATGTACAGTCTTCTGGAAGTGGCGAAGTAACGGGAGCTAACGTGCTGGTAGCCATTTTCAGCGAGACCGAAAGCCAATCTGCTTACTTGCTTGACTCTTTAGACGTTGAACGTGTGGACGTAGTGAATTACCTATCCCACGGTGTTAGCAGATCTGAAATGGAAGGAAGTGAGGCCATAGACGGAGAAAGTGAAGAGGCTAGTCACCTTGTTAAATACACCACAGACTTAAATGCAGAAGCTCGTAACGGTAACATAGACCCACTAATAGGCCGCGCCAAAGAGCTGGAGCGTTTAGTACAAGTATTGTCTCGCCGCCGCAAAAACAACCCTTTATTAGTGGGCGATGCTGGGGTTGGTAAAACTGCCATTGCAGAAGGTTTAGCTTATCAAATTGAACAAGGTAATGTGCCTGAGGTTATTGCCACATCGCAGGTATTCTCTCTAGACATGGGCGCTTTATTAGCCGGCACTAAATACCGAGGTGATTTTGAAAAACGACTTAAAGGCCTGTTGGCAGATATAGAAAAAACACCTAATGCTATTCTTTTTATTGACGAAATTCACTCAATTATTGGTGCTGGCTCCTCGTCAGGTGGGTCTATGGATGCCTCCAATCTGCTAAAACCCATGTTAAGTTCCGGTAAACTGCGCTGTATTGGTTCTACCACCTTTACTGAATTTCGAGGTATTTTTGAAAAAGATCATGCCTTGGCTCGGCGCTTTCAAAAAATTGATATTGACGAACCTAATGTGGCCGACACCCAAGCCATATTAAGGGGCCTCATTTCTCGTTATGAAAACCACCACAAGCTTGAATATACACCAGAAGCGATTAATGCCGCTGCAGAACTGGCAGACCGTTACATTACCGATAAAAAGATGCCCGACAAGGCGATAGATGTGATCGATGAAGCAGGGGCGTTCCAACAATTACTTCCAGAATCCGAACGTAAATCCTTTGTCGGCGTAGCCGAAATTGAAGACGTGATTGCTAAAATAGCTCGCATTCCACCCAAAAGCGTCTCTACAAGCGATAAGGAACAACTGCACTCCCTAGAACAAAACCTTAAGCGGGTGGTGTTTGGCCAAGACACGGCAATCGACACCTTAGCTAATGCAATAAAGCTAGCAAGAGCAGGGCTTAACGCACCACACAAACCCGTGGGTAGTTTTTTATTCTCAGGCCCTACAGGTGTAGGTAAAACCGAAGTGACTCAGCAATTAGCCCGAATTATGGGGATTGAGCTGATACGCTTTGATATGTCTGAATACATGGAACGCCACACTGTATCCCGTTTAATCGGCGCGCCTCCAGGTTATGTTGGTTTTGATCAAGGCGGCCTGTTAACAGAAGCGGTCACTCAGAACCCACACTGTGTGTTGTTGTTAGATGAAATAGAAAAAGCCCACCCTGAAGTGTTTAATATTTTGCTACAGGTGATGGACAGCGGCACCTTAACGGATAATAACGGTCGTAAGACCGACTTTCGTAACGTTATCATAGTAATGACCACCAACGCGGGTGCAGAACAAATGAGCCGTAGCTCTATTGGTTTTACTAAGCAAGACCACAGTTCTGATGGTATGGAAGCAATAAAACGCTTATTTAGCCCCGAATTCCGCAACCGCCTTGATGATATTATCCAGTTTGGATCGTTGCAAAAAGACGTTATTTTAGGTGTAGTCGATAAGTTTTTAGTTGAACTTCAAGTTCAACTAGAGGACAAACAAGTACATCTTCAAGTGAGTGAAGAAGCCCGCACCTGGCTTGCAGAAAAAGGCTATGACCCAGAAATGGGTGCACGGCCTATGGCGCGTCTGATACAACAAGAGCTCAAAAAGCCTATGGCGGAGTTACTATTATTCGGAGATTTAGCACCAGCAGGGGGTATGTTGCTAGTAGGGTTGAAGAACAACAAGCTCACTTTAACCAGCAAACCTAGTAAACGCTCGATCAAGTTGTTAGACCCAGCGTAACCAAAAAGAGCACCCTAGGGCGCTCTTTTTGATCTAATCCGCGGATTAATCGTTAGATTAGCGAGCGCGGTAGGTAATACGACCTTTAGTAAGATCATATGGCGTTAATTCAACTTTCACCTTATCGCCAGTGAGAATACGAATATAGTGCTTACGCATCTTGCCTGAGATATGGGCGATGACCACATGGCCATTTTCCAATTCTACGCGGAACATAGTGTTAGGTAAGGTATCAACAATAGTACCTTCCATTTCAATCTGGTCTTCTTTTGCCATTAAAGCCTCAAGGTTTATTACTAAATTTAGGGTAATACATTGCGCGACATTATGCCGCAATCATCTATAAAAAGCGAGAAAAACACTTAT
>JAQRMV010000149.1 GCA_028598985.1 Gammaproteobacteria bacterium | reverse complement strand
AGGCCGAAAGAATTAATATTTGGTGTAGCTTCCATTCACACGGATAACCGCCTCTAGACGTCTTCTCATGCCTGCCACCAATCGAGGAATTTGCTGCTGAGGTAACCGCAACCATTCCTGACGAAGGGCTTTGTTTATTTCATTAAGTGTCTGGACTGGGGGTGTCCTTTCGCGCACTTTACGTCCAATAATGTCCCAGATGTGGTCGATAGGGTTCATATCCGGGCTACAAGCAGGCCAAGGAAGAGTTGGTATTGCTTCTCCACGCAGATAATCCGTAACAGTACGGGAACGATGTGGTCTAGCATTATCATTCATGAAGACTGACCTTGTACCCAGAGGATGATTATCAAAATGAGGCACTACACTTGCCGAAAGAATGTCTCTTTGATACCATTAGCCATTCAGGTTTCCTCTAACTGTGATAAGGTCTAACTTACAGTCATGTGAAACACATCCCATACCATAATCGATCCACCTCCAAATGTGACAGTTTCAATATAATTCCGTTCAGCATATGCAGTATTTGGTTGACGCCATACACGTACTCGGCCATCAACCACGTGCAACATGAACCGACTTTCATCTTACCAGTGGATCTTCCTCCAGGATGCTAAATTCCAACGTTGGCGAGCTCGGCACCATTGCATACGGGCCACTTATGTCTTTCCGTTAGCAAAGGTCTCCTAACTGGTCTTCTCGCACGATAACCAACAGGCTCGAGTCGATTTCGAACAGTTCTGGTGGAAAGTCTCCGGTATGACAATCACTCTCGTTTAAGCACTGTACTGTCTGCAAACCGTGTTCTTCTTACTAACCTTCCTACGGCTTGGATTTCCCTAGCTGATCTTACAGGGGGTCTTCCTGATCGCGGTAGGTCTTTAACATCATTGGTTGCTTGGTTTTACTCACAATACGACTTATGGTAGAATGATGATGACCAACATTACGTGCAATTTGTCTAAGCGAAATACCTGCTTCTCTCATGCCGATAATCTGCCATTTAGTCGTAGTTGAGAGTTG
>JAQRMV010000148.1 GCA_028598985.1 Gammaproteobacteria bacterium | reverse complement strand
GGATCGGTTTCAAGCTCTGTCAGGCCTCTAAATGCTTGAGCGTAAACATGAATTTTATCTTCTGGTTCATAATGCATATTGGGCAGGTTTAACCTAGCCACAATATTATTACTATGTTTATATTCTTGCCAAGGTAATTGAGACAAAGTGCAGCTTAAATAGTTGAATTCAAGATAAGTGTGTCGTTCGCCTCCTAGACATAAATTAATATCGAGTGTTTGGCCGCGCAAGAATATAACTACGGGCACTACGCGTGTTGTTTTGCGTAGTTCAGACAAATCCAAGCAATAATGGGCAAGGCGGTGGATAGAAAAGCGCCTAGGATTGGTTTCTTCTTCTAGAGCAAAGAGTAAGGCTTCTTTTTGTCCGTTGGGCCAAATCACTTCTAACGGCACGTCCAGTTCTCTGAAACGATCACCAAGCCTAGCTTTTCTCGTTCCCACGCTCTGCGTGGAAATGCAGCGTGTGCGCCTGCAGGGAGGAGCTCCCACGCGGAGCATGGGAGCTAGGGTTTGGGGGCTGCATGGGAGTTAGGGCTGTGGGAATACTTCAGGAAAAATGGCGGGGCATCCCAGCCCCGCACTTTTGCGCCAATATCCTTATTGGCAAACACTGCATAACAGGCTTCCTAGCCTGTGCTTATGCCTGCGTCCGTGCAGGTAAATACAAGTGCGGTGTTGTTAAGGAGGTTTTTGGAAGAAGGGATGCCATAACCGTGAGTATTATGGCGGTATTGAACACTTCCTTGTATTTCCGTAGCAATCCGCTTGCAGTGCTTAGTTTAAGTGTAGTGTAGGTTTTTGAAAATGCATGAAAAAGTGGAAAATAGTTTTTGGTGACTAGTTCCCATGCTTCTAGTTCCCACGCTCTGCGTGGGAATGCAGCGTGTGCGCCTGCCCGGGGGAGCTCCCACGCGGAGCATGGGAGCTAGGGTTTGGGGGTGCATGGGAGCTAGGGCATCAACAAACCTTAGTACTTGTAGCTTTCTGGCTTGAATGGGCCATCCGCGGGCACGTTGATGTAGCGGGCTTGGGTGCTGGTGAGTTTGGTCATTA
>JAQRMV010000147.1 GCA_028598985.1 Gammaproteobacteria bacterium | reverse complement strand
CAGTGAGTTCATAGGTAGTTGTAAATCCAACTGCCATACGATCACCACTACGACGGCTTCAGGTGAAGATTAAGCAGAAACATCAACTAGAAATAATATCATAGGCGTGTATTAATATAATCCAGACCCTGGACCCGAACACGGACTCAGACAATGCATATGAAATTCGGACTCTAGTCAGTACATACAATGCGGACCAGGACCCATGACATTACACGTATATTCGCGGCATGGTGAACTCTATCAGAACCGTGTTTATTCTAACCCCCGAAACGACACAGGACATCAACATACTTACTTACCTGCGAAACAGGGTATTGATAGATTTTTATTTATGTGTATATAACAGGTTGTGTAAAGTGCCACGTGTCATTTTCTATTGGTTTGGTATGGTGCGGCGCGAATTAACCATACAAAAAAAGATGGCAAGCTGTTGGCATGCATACCGGTGGTTTTAGCCATAGAAGGGTGGTAGACCACTTCAGGGTTAACCATTCCATCATTGTACGACTGATACAACATTTTCGTCAAACGGGGAATGTTACTGACCGTCGACGTGCAGGTAGACCTCGCAAAATGACGCCGAGAGAGGACCGGCTCATATCCAGACGAGCGCAGCAACGGCCGTCCAGGACAGCTGGTGCACTTCGTGATAATTTACTGTTTGGGGGCCACATTAGCACGCGTACTTTAATAAGACGCTTCCACCACCAGGGAATGCGAGGACGACGACCCATACAACGTCCAGTTGATATTACGTCATCGCCATGCTCGGTTTGATTGGTCACATGATCATTTGGTGTGGACTATTCGAACATGGAGAGGGGTCCACTTGTCTGATGAAAGTCGTGTTTTGTTACGCCTTACCGAAAGTCGTGTAAGGGTTTGGCGACAACGAAATACTTCATTTCAGGACAACAACATTTTGGGCACAACTGCTTTTAGGGGTGGGGGTGAAACTGTCTGGGGTTGTTTTTCCTTTGACTGTAAGTTGGACTTGTACGTTCTTGATGGTAATCTGACAGGCCAAAAATACCGTGACAATGTGCTCGCTCCACGCGTAGTCCCCCATTTCGAC
>JAQRMV010000146.1 GCA_028598985.1 Gammaproteobacteria bacterium | reverse complement strand
CTTAATATTAAAATCAAAGTCGGATCGTCGCTTACGCCAAGGGCATTTGTGGATTTATAGCAACGAAGTTGACGTCAATAAGTCGCCACTACAAAGCTTTACGGCAGGCGAACAAGTGAATGTGTTAGACGCCAAAGGCAAACCCTTAGGCACCGCTATTATCAACCCTAAGCAACTTATCTGTGGTCGGTTAGTAAGTCGTAAGGCGGGTCAGTCGCTTGATTTAGAGCGCTTAGTGAGTCGTTTGAAATCGGCATTAGAAAGCCGCGAAAGGCTATTTGAAGACCATTGTTACCGCTGGATTTATGGGGACAGTGATGGGTTGCCTGGCCTGGTGATTGACCGCTTTGGTGATGTGGTTGTGGTGCAAGTATCCAATGCGGGCATAGAGTTATTGCTTGAAGAATTATTAGCAGCAATTAATCTTGTACAACCGGGGCTTAATATTTTGCTGAAAAATGACGGCAAAATGCGTGCTATAGAAGGATTAGAAAACTACGTTCGCGTAGTCCAGGGCGAGGTTCCAAAACTGGTGCCACTTAAAGAAAATGGAGTCCATTTTTTAGCTCCTGTTTGGGATGGACAAAAAACCGGTTGGTTTTATGATCACCGCCTTAATCGCCGACGGGTGCAAAAGCTAGCAAATGGCAAACGTGTATTGGACATTTTTAGCTATGTAGGTGGTTGGGGCATTCAAGCGGCAGCAGCGGGGGCCGAAGAGGTGATTTGTGTAGATGCGTCTGCCCAAGCCTTGGATTTGGTACATCAGCAAGCACAACTTAATGATGTGGCCGACAAGGTACACAGTTTAAAAGGCGATGCTTTTGTAGCCATGAAGCAGCTACACGAAGACGGCGAACGTTTTGATATCGTCATCATTGATCCACCGGCCTTTATCGCTCGCCGTAAAGACATTAAGGCGGGAGAGCTGGCATATCAGCGCGCTAATCAGCTGGCTATGCGCCTGCTTAAACCAGAAGGGATTTTGGTGTCGGCTTCATGCTCTATGCATTTAGAGCGCACGCGCCTGACTCAGTTATTACAGGAAGCCTGCCGTAAAAATGGTCGTGCAGGGCAAGTGCTAG
>JAQRMV010000145.1 GCA_028598985.1 Gammaproteobacteria bacterium | reverse complement strand
CTCAAGGCGCTGCTCTAGCACCGCTTGAGGAATAGCACCACGCACCATTTCATCAAAGGCTAACGCGCTCAACGTTGGATTATTACAACACAGCATTAATCGCCCACCTTCTGCCAGCATATGGGGTAACCGTCTTAATAACTTTGGGTAATCCCTATCCAGCTCAAAACTACCTCGTTGAAAGCTTGGTGGGTCAGCAATAATCACATCGTATGGGCCCTGTTTGTCCAGCTTTCCCATGCTTTTTAATACGTCATGAGCAAAGTACTTCACTTTAGCATCATGCTGCTGATTTAAAGCCTGATTTTCTTTGCCACGTTTTAATACTCCGCCATTCATGTCCATATTAATCACTTGGTCCGCGCCACCTGCCACAGCAGCTACCGACAAGCTGCAAGTGAAGGCAAACAAGTTAAGTATGTGTTTGTGGTTGGCGTTTTCTCTCACCCACGAACGACCATTAGCCATGTCTAAAAACAGCCCTGTATTTTGGTTTTGGGTAGTCACATGGAAGGCCAAGCCGTTCTCATAGGCCACTAGATACTCTGGCACATGGCCCCAGTACACCGTGTTAATGGCTGGTTTTTCATAACGCACTTGCACTAAAAAACCATCAATGTGCGGCTGCCACTGAGCTAACAGCGCTGCACATAATTGTTGTTGTTGATGATGGGGGTGGAATATCGTCAGCATTAATAAACGGGGGTAATAATCAATGCTGATTTGCTCCCAATTGGGGAAACACTTGCCTCTACCATGCAGTAATCGCCGCGCCTCTTTTGCATTAGTTTTCACTGTTATTCGTTTGGGTTCTAAGTACGTGACCAGTTGCTCAACATTCATATTAAAGAATCCCCAGAAGGGTTACCTAAGGGGTACAACACGATGTCATGGAAGCCACAAATAACAGGCACCAACCCAGCTAGGTCTTGATCTAGTTTGGGGTCCCCTGAGTCAACCAATAATGGCCTACCTTGCAGAGCTTTGAGCTTAGTTTTGGTGGCTATAATATGGATATTGTGCATGCCTAACTGTTTGATAAGCGGTGGTGACAGCTGCTGATTACCTCGGCCCAGCACATGCCCCTGCC
>JAQRMV010000144.1 GCA_028598985.1 Gammaproteobacteria bacterium | reverse complement strand
GGTAATCCCCCCATTAATAACCGAAATTAAAAGTAGAGGTTTAGGCTGCCGCCAATTTCATCATTGGAGTGATGCCGTTTAACGCCATATTTGGGCGCTCGTTGTTGTAAGTCCAAAGCCATTGAGTGGAATGATTTTGAACCTCATCAATGCTACCAAACAGGTAATGGTTCAGCCAGTCATATCTAACGGTTCTGTTATATCGTTCAACGTAGGCATTCTGCTGTGGGTTACCTGGCTGGATATAGGATAGCTCTATGCCTCTGCTCATGGCCCAAGTTGCTAATAAATTACTGATGTACTCGGGCCCATTGTCACATCGAATTTGTTTTGGCTTACCACGCCATTCGATGATTTGATCCAAGGCACGAATGACTCGGCTGGCGGGTAAAGAAAAGTCAACTTCAATCGCTAGGCCTTCTCGATTAAAGTCGTCAATCACGTTAAAGAGTCTATAACTTCGGCCATCGATAAGCTGATCGTGCATAAAGTCCATAGACCAACAGTGGTTTATGGACGTAGGCACTGCGAGTGGCTCAGGTTTCTGTCGCACAAGGCGCTTCTTTGGCTTGATACGCAAGTTGAGCTCAAGCTCTCGATAAATGCGGTACACGCGCTTATGGTTCCACTTGTACCCCTTAACGTTACGTAAGTACAGGTAGCACAAACCAAAGCCCCAGTTACGCTGATTATGAGTCAGTCGCACCAACCAGTCGGCTATGAGAGCATTCTCACCACTGAGTTTAGCCTGATACCGATAACACGTTTCACTAACGACAAAAATACTGCAAGCCAACCGTATACTGATCGCCCTATTGGCAACTGCAGCCTGAGCCATCTCTTTGCGCCGAGATGGCTTTACCACTTTTTTGCCATGGCCTCCTGAATGATCTCAGATTTCAATCGTTCTTCGGCATACATTTTTTTAAGCCGCCGATTTTCATCTTCTAGTTCTTTCATTCGGCCCATGAGCGAGGCGTCCATACCACCGTATTTGGCCCGCCACTTGTAGAACGACGCGGCGCTCATACCGTGCTCTCGGCACAGTTCTGAGACCGGAACGCCGCTTTCAGCTTGTTTGATGATGGCCAATATTTGG
>JAQRMV010000143.1 GCA_028598985.1 Gammaproteobacteria bacterium | reverse complement strand
TGGGAGGCGATATCAGCGGTACGCAAACCTAGATCTAGTACCTCACTCACTGCCGTTTCAATGGCGTCTGCTGCCTCACCTTGGTTTAAGGTATAACGTAACATCATGGCCGCCGAAAGAATGGTAGCTAATGGGTTAGCTTTACCTTGGCCTGCAATGTCTGGCGCCGAGCCATGACAAGGTTCATACATGCCTTTACCAGCCTCATCCAAAGAAGCCGAAGGCAACATACCAATAGAGCCAGTTAGCATAGCTGCTGCGTCAGATAATATGTCACCAAACATGTTGCCAGTAACCATTACATCAAACTGTTTAGGTGCACGCACCAATTGCATAGCTGCATTGTCTACGTACATGTGGCTTAGTTCTACGTCTGG
Organism: Gammaproteobacteria bacterium; assembly: GCA_028598985.1. Taxonomy (GTDB): domain Bacteria; phylum Pseudomonadota; class Gammaproteobacteria; order Pseudomonadales; family Balneatricaceae; genus Njordibacter. The sequence continues at coordinate 759 of JAQRMV010000143.1, read as the reverse complement.
GTAGTCGTTTGCCATGTCGTCCATAATTTCACGCCAAAGCACGGTCACTTCCAATACATTAGCCTTATCCACAGAGCACAACTTGCCACCACGGGCACGAGCCGCTTCGAACGCGACTTTACCAATGCGGCGAATTTCTGATTCAGCATAAACGTAGGTGTTGTAGCCCTGACGCTCACCATTATCTAGTACACGAATGCCCCGTGGTTGGCCAAAGTATATACCACCCGTTAGCTCTCGAACAATAAGAATATTTAAACCCGATACAATTTCTGGTTTTAAACTAGAAGCATCGGCCAATTGTGGATACAAAATAGCTGGACGTAAGTTACCAAATAAGTTGAGGTTAGAGCGTAAACCCAATAAACCTTTTTCTGGACGAATTGCCATGTCTAAATCATCCCACTTAGGGCCGCCAACGGCACCTAATAAGATGGCATCTGCAGCTTTGGCTGCTTCTAAGGTTGCGTCTGGCAATGGTCCGCCCATCGCATCTATAGCACTACCACCCACTAAAGCATTAGAGATATTTAAACCAAGATTAAACTTTTCACCCACTGCATAAAGCACCTTTTCTGCCTCGGCTACAATTTCTGGGCCTATGCCATCACCCGGTAAAACCAATATATTATGTGTCATATTTACTGTCTCTTAAAAAATTCTGATTTACCACTAGTTCCCATGCTCCGCGTGGGAACCCAAAGCTCATGCCACACGCATTCCCACGCAGAGCGTGGGAACGAGAAAGAGCGAAACTGG
>JAQRMV010000142.1 GCA_028598985.1 Gammaproteobacteria bacterium | reverse complement strand
GCGTTGTATTCCCCTAAAACAACCCGCCTAGTACCCCTATCATTTAAAACTTTTTCAATACGGATTTTGTTGCTTCTTTCCACATAGTCTAAATTTGTTAAGCTAAGCGTACTTGAATCTTCAAACGCCTTATCGGCGATTGCAAAGTAGGTTGGTGCATTGGCTTTGTAGGGTAATTGCACACTTAGACTCGCATAACCAGACCGGCCGGCTGTGTTGGAATTTTCGGTGCCAATTTCTAAGGTAGTGGATGCGTTAAGATCAACCTCAAACCCCAAGCGAGTGCCTTTGATGTCATCACCCGCTTTTGCATCCCAATAGTACTGGGTACCTTTGATTTTTGCCCAAGGCAAATAAGGCACTTGGCCTGCGAGCTTGATGTCGTGACCAGCAAGAGGTTCTTCGGTGTAATCGCCGATCACCACCTTATCTGACAGAGGGTAATATTGATTAATATTGGCACTAAAGCTGGCTCTTTGGTATTCCAAGCCTATGGAGGCGCGACTGTGTTCAGACTCCGTCTCGTAATCGCCAAACAGGTTGATGCCTGCAATGGACTGTCCTTCTTCCAGCAAGTAACGCTGGCCAATACCTAAATTAATGGTGGCACGGCGTTCGCCGTGGTTCTCACCTGAACCAACTTGGGCTTGAACGAAGGTGAGTTGAGTCGATTTATCTGTTAGCTCAGATAAAGGCTGAATGGTTTTAACGCTGAAATTTGGATTTTTTGTTTCCAATTGGGAAAATGATATTTCTGTTTTACCTTGGCCCACGCTATTGGCCATTTCATTCGCTGTTTGGTTGATTAGGTTTTCAGTTTTGTTAATGACGGTTTGCTCTAAAGCGGTGGATACCCTGTCGCCCAGTTGATTGACTTGAGCCCCATCAACTGAGGCTCGAACGGCTGCAAAAGCATCTGACGATAAAATGGGATTCGCCTCGTTCTTTACTGGCTTGGTTGAAGCAGGAACTTGCTCTTGATTAACGTTAGGCTCTATATATGCGTCATTTTTCGTGGCGCACGCAGAAAGAACTAGAACACTAAAAATAAACTTAAGTTTGTTAGGTGTAAAAACATCGCGCATCAATATTTTAATTGGCAAATCGTTCATTTTATATTCTATTGAGATTCCTATACATTAGTACCGCACTGCACCTAGGCAGCTAT
>JAQRMV010000141.1 GCA_028598985.1 Gammaproteobacteria bacterium | reverse complement strand
CCATCACCACCACCACTAAGTCAATAAAGTAGATAACAGTAGCTACCCTATATTACACACCAGACCACCAACTCCACACCATCACCACCACCACTAAGTCAATAAAGTAGATAACAGTAGTACCCTATATTACACACCAGACCACCAACTCCACACCATCACCACCACCACTAAGTCAATAAAGTAGATAACAGTAGCTACCCTATATTACACACTAGACCACTAACTCTACACCATCACCACCACTACCACTAAGTCAATAAAGTAGATAACAGTAGCTACCCTATGTTACACACCATCACCACCACCACTAACTCATCCAACCGTCAACACAAAAAACGTAAAAAAACGCCACAGACAAAAAGGAGTAAACAGAAGGTCGAGACTACCTGACTTGGTACAGGCACCTCACCTAAGTGAAATGGTAGGTTAAACCGGTTTTGTATATAATGAGTGACTACAATATACATGTATCACCATTCAACTCGTGACTGGTTTTATGTATTTAATAATAGTAAGAATGGTCAGCCAAGTCATTGTGGTGACCGTACAACTATCGACGTGATGACATCAACTTAACCATGAGGAACACTTGGTGCAGTAGCTTCATTGTTACCAGGGATATTCTGATTCGTGAGTGATTGTTGTTTAACACCAATTCAGCAATTGTTCAACTATTTCATGGCGATAACAAGTTAATTTTCAATGATATGTTGATGAGGTCCGCGTGTAGACATGTCGCTCAACGCGGACACATTATTTTTATTCCGAGATGACTAGTCATTGGGATTTCTCCTGAATGCTGCCTGTTTGGCGGAGAAGCAACAATGCCAATTTTATAGTCTTGGTTTTATTCTCCCGTTGCTCTAACCCATGATCTACCGCACTCGAGGAGAACATTCTAACCATTACGTCAGCTATGCGGTTGAAATCCTGATAGTAACCACAAGCTCTGGAATATCGTATCAACTGAGACAAAGGTCACCTCCAAATATCGAGTTCCAACTTTCTGTTCTAATACAGATTGCGGCCAAAAGGGTCGGAAAATGTACAAGGAGAATAAAACCGACCTAATTGATAAGTTCAATAATAACTGTAGATATCTTGATGACATCCTTACTGTAAATAACCCCGAGTTTCTTAACCATGCCAAAAATATATACCCTAAAG
>JAQRMV010000140.1 GCA_028598985.1 Gammaproteobacteria bacterium | reverse complement strand
TCCAGATAATAGGATATTATCGATGAGACAGGAGTGAGGGTAGAGACCGAATCCGTCATTTGTTTAAATACAGATCGCAATGATGGTCGCCTTACTCCGCCTTTGTGTATTCCGAACAGTTCATTGGGACTTGGATCCCGGATAAGGATGGATGGAAGTGCAAAGTGCTGTCTCCCAATCTCGAAAGGAGACCAGTGATGAAAGTAGGAATTGATGTTAGTAAGTTGACCTTTGATGCGTCATGGGTTGTTGAAGGCAAAGCAATTCATCGGTGTTTTGACTACACCGTAGAAAATATTGATAGCTTTGTGGCTCTGTTACCCAAGGAAGCTCATGTGGTAATGGAAGCGACGGGGGTTTATCACAGTCGGTTGGCATTGCAGTGTTACGAAGCTGGGTTGTCTACAAGTGTAGTGAACCCTGTGGTGATAAAACGGTTTGGGCAAATGCTGTTTAAGCGTGTGAAGAGCGATAAAGCAGATGCTGAGTTAATTCGACAGTATGCTGAAGCCCATGAACCTGATTTGTGGGTTCCGTCGAACAAGGCTATTCATGATTTAAAACAAGCGCTTAGCTGGGCGGACGACTTGGTTCGTGAGCGCACTATGGCCAATAATAGAGAAGAAGCAGTTCGCCACAATGCGGTACCCAGCAAATTCGTTCTTGGGGAGATAAAAGATTTCCGCAAGTATTTGAAGGCGCGGACCAAGAAGTGTGAGAACTACTTAAAGGCCACGGTAAAAAAGCATTTCCCTGAGTTGTATGACAGCTTGCAAACGATCCCGTCAGTTGGAGCAAAGACGACAATCGAAATGATTGTTGTGACTGAAGGGTTTACCAAGTTTGAAAGTGATAAAGCTTTAGCGGCTTACGTTGGAGTCAGTCCAACGACATATCGCTCAGGAACCAGTGTACATGGCCGAGGCGGAATAAATAGGGCGAGTAGAGGCAGAACTCGGCAATGTTTATATGTCTGTTCTTGGACAGCTAGGCGGTCAAACCCTGCCTGCGCAGCGATGTACGACCGAATGAAGATGGCAGGAAAACCACCTAAAGTAATAGGTGTGGCTCTTGCTCACAAACTGCTTCGGCAGATATTTGCAGTAGGCATGAGCGGCCAGGATTACCGGGCTGAATGTGCTTATTAAACTTGACAGCAAGCACAGTTCATTGCGA
>JAQRMV010000014.1 GCA_028598985.1 Gammaproteobacteria bacterium | reverse complement strand
GTGCCTGCTTTGGTGCTGGCATTTACCTTGCAGGGCATCGACCCTGCAGTGGTCTTTTATATGGCGGTTGCAACCTCCTTGGCAAACATTGTGTTTACCTCCCTTAGTGCTATACGTACACATCAGAGTAAGGGCGCCATTCGTTGGCCTTTGGTTAGACCTATTGCCTTAGGTATGTTGGTAGGTGCTATGCTTGGCGTTAATACCGCCTTGTCGATTCCTGCGGTATATTTGCAGGTTAGTTTTGGCGCATTTGCTATATTTTTGGCTGTACGTATGTTGCTGCCCAACACCGGGGCAGGGAATAAGAAATTACCTAATAACAAAGGATTAGCTATTGCCGGGGCTTTAATAGGCTGGATCTCGGCAATATTTGGTATTGGTGGTGGTAACTTGCTAGTGGCCTGGTTGGTAAACCGCCAGCTGGTGATGCAGCAAGCCGTGGCCACTGCCAGTGCCTGTGGTTTTGCTATTGCGTTGTCTGGTGCAGTTTCAAATGTGGTGTTAGGCCTAGGTAATGATGTTTTGCCAGCTTATAGCTTGGGTTATATTTATTTGCCTGCGTTGGTGGGTATTATTTCAACCAGTTTTTTTGCAGCATCTTATGGTGCTAAATTAGCCCATCGGCTTTCAGCGTCGTTGCTGAAGCGTTTATTCGCTTGGATGTTGTTGTTGGTGGGTATTAGAATGTTATTAAGCATTTGGTTTTAGAGGATTTTATGCTAATTTTCCCCAATATTGACCCCGTTCTTCTTCAGCTAGGGCCTTTGGCGATACACTGGTATGGTGTGATGTATTTATTAGCTTTTGGTTGTGCTTTTTGGCTGGGTAATCGCCGTGCTGAAACTGCTGGTTTTACTCAAGACCAAGTGAGTGATTTAATCTTTTTTGGTGCCATAGGGGTGGTGCTGGGTGGGCGGCTGGGGTATATATTATTTTATCAATTTGAAACATTTATTGCTCAACCTAGCCTTTTATTGCGAGTGTGGGAAGGCGGCATGTCTTTTCATGGGGGGTTGTTAGGGGTGATTGCAGGGGTTGTTTTCTTTGCCCGTAAACATAGATTTAGATTTTACCAAGTGATGGATTTTGTAGCACCGATTGTGCCGATTGGTTTAGGTGCAGGCCGTTTAGGTAATTTTATTGGTGGCGAGTTGTGGGGGCGCCCTACAGATTTACCATGGGGGATGGTCTTTTCCCACGTAGATTCTTTGGCTCGGCACCCATCGCAACTTTATCAATTGGCGTTGGAAGGAATGCTGTTGTTCACATTAGTGTGGATTTATTCGGCAAAACCGAGAGCCGCGTTACGTGTTTCTGGCCTGTTTTTACTTGGCTACGGTGTGCAGCGATTTGTGGTGGAATTTGTACGTCAGCCCGATGCACATCTAAATTTCATTGCCTTTGAGTGGATGACGCAGGGCCAGTTATTGTCTTTGCCAATGATTGTTTTGGGTCTTTATTTATTAGTACGCAAAACCCCGATTAAAGGTTAAAATACGCTCTCTATTATTTGGTTTAGAACGGTCCAACTATGCAACAGTATCTACAGCTAATGCGCCATGTGCGTGATGCAGGCGCCTTTAAAGAAGATCGTACGGGCACCGGCACTGTGAGTGTTTTCGGTTATCAAATGCGCTTCGATTTGGCGCAAGGGTTTCCCGTACTGACCACTAAAAAATTACACCTCAAATCCATCATTCATGAGCTCTTGTGGTTTTTACAGGGTTCAACCAATATTCACTACCTGCAACAAAATGGGGTGCGTATATGGGATGAGTGGGCTGATGAAAATGGCGATCTTGGCCCCGTATATGGCTCACAGTGGCGCTCTTGGCCCAAACCCGATGGCGGACACATCGACCAAATAAGCCAGCTTATAAACCAAATTAAAACTAATCCGGATTCTAGGCGGCTCATTGTGAGTGCGTGGAATGTAGGCGATGTAGAACGTATGGCCTTGCCACCTTGCCATATGATGTTTCAATTTTACGTGGCCGATGGCAAGTTATCTTGCCAGCTTTACCAACGCAGTGCAGACATCTTCTTAGGGGTGCCCTTTAATATTGCAAGCTACGCCTTGTTAACCATGATGGTGGCCCAAGTATGTGGTTTAGACGCGGGTGATTTTGTACACACCTTAGGTGATGCTCACCTTTATTCAAACCACTTAGAGCAAGTTGACTTGCAGCTGTCTAGGGACACAATGGCATTGCCAACCCTGCGTATTAATCCTGATGTGGATGATATTTTTGGGTTTAAATTTGACGATTTTGAATTATTAAATTATCAATCTCACCCGCACATTAAAGGAATGGTTGCCGTATGAGTATTGCATTAATTGTTGCCGCTTCAGAAAACAACGTCATTGGCCGCAATAACCAGTTACCATGGTATTTACCGGGTGATTTACAGTATTTTAAAGCCATGACCTTAGGTAAACCTGTGATCATGGGTCGCAAAACCTTTGAATCTATTGGTAAGCCGTTGCCGGGTAGGGACAATATCGTTATTAGCCGTCAAGCTGACTACACGGCCGAAGGCATTAAGCTGGTGTCGAGCTTAGACGAGGCCATTATCCTAGGCGAAAGCATTAACCTGATTAATGGCGCCGAAGAAGTCATGATCATCGGTGGCGCACAAATTTATGCCGAAGCACTAGAATTAGCTGATCGTGTGTACCTTACGCGGGTACATCGGCATGTAGAGGGGGATGCTTATTTTCCCGCCTTAGAAGCAGACATGTGGCACGAAGTGGCCCGTGAAGACATGGCTGCTAAAGAGCCTAATCCGTTTGATTTTAGTTACTTAGTGCTAGACCGGGCTTAGTCTCAATGCTTTTGGTTCCCACGCAGAGCATGGGAACCAGAGAAGAAGTGTCCTCGTTCCCAGGCAGAGCATGGGAACCAGAGAAGAAGTGTCCTCATTCCCACGCAGAGTATGGGAACCAGAGAAGAAGCGTCCTCATTCCCACGCAGAGCATGGGAGCCAGAGAAAAAGTATCCTCGTTCCCACGCTCCGCGTGGGAACGCATAGGTTTGGGGTTGTAGTTCCCACGCAGAGCATGGGAACCAGGGGTTAGCCGACATTAGTCGAGTAAGGAAGTGTCTCGAACTGCGCCTTTATCTGCACTGGTGACTGTCTTAGCGTAAAACTTAAGCGCAGAACTCACCTTACGTGGACGTTCAGCAGCTGGAACCCAACCTTGTTTACCCTTAGCATTCATCCTTTCGCGCCGCTGCGCAAGCTCATCATCGCTCAGTAATACATCAATGCTGCGATTAGGGATGTCGATCCGAATGGAGTCTCCTTGCTCAACCAAGGCAATTGTGCCGCCACTAGCAGCTTCTGGTGAAACGTGGCCAATTGACAACCCAGAGGTGCCACCAGAGAAACGACCATCGGTTAACAAAGCGCAGGCTTTACCTAGGCCTTTGGTTTTGAGGTAGCTGGTGGGATATAGCATTTCTTGCATACCTGGGCCACCCTTAGGTCCCTCATAACGAATGACAATAACGTCACCTTGTTTTACTTTGTCGCCTAATATATCTGCAACCGCTTGGTCTTGGCTTTCACAAATATAAGCAGGGCCTTCAAACAACCAGATGCTCTCATCTACACCTGCAGTTTTAACCACACAGCCGTCTTCTGCTAAGTTGCCAGTCAGCACAGCGAGGCCGCCTTCGGTAGAGTATGCATTAGCCAAATTGCGCACACATCCATCAACACGGTCATCATCAACACTTGGCCAACGGGTGGCTTGGCTAAAGGCAGTTTGGGTGGGTATACCTGCAGGGCCTGCTTGGTAAAACCTTTTAACGGCAGCATCGTCAGTCACTGCAATATCCCATTTAGCTAAAGCGGCTGCCATGGTGGGGCTATGTACAGTGGGTAATTCTGCGTGAAGCAAACCCGCACGATTGAGTTCGCCTAAAATAGCAAAAACACCGCCAGCACGATGCACGTCTTCCATGTGATATTTTGGCGTGCTAGGCGCAACTTTGCATAGCTGTGGTACTTTACGAGAGAGCTCATCAATGTTGGACATATCAAAATCAACAGCACCTTCTTGGGCTGCAGCCAACAAGTGTAATATGGTGTTGGTGGAGCCACCCATAGCAATGTCTAAAGACATGGCATTTTGAAACGCTTTGAAGCTTGCAATATTGCGTGGCAAGGCGCTCTCATCATCATCTTCGTAATAACGCTTACATAGTTCCACCACGGTGCGGCCTGCTTCTAAGAATAGCTCTTCGCGGTCGGCGTGGGTTGCTAACAAGCTGCCATTACCAGGTAAGGATAAGCCCAGAGCCTCGGTTAAACAGTTCATAGAGTTGGCTGTGAACATACCTGAACAAGAGCCACAGGTAGGGCAGGCTGAGCGTTCGTATTCGGCAACTTTTTCATCACTAGCTGTATCATCCACAGCAATGACCATGGCGTCTACAAGGTCCAATTTGTGCTCACTCAGCTTGGTTTTACCTGCTTCCATGGGCCCACCAGAAACGAAAATACAAGGAATATTGAGGCGCATGGCGGCCATAAACATTCCAGGGGTGATTTTGTCGCAGTTGGAAATGCACACCATGGCATCAGCACAGTGGGCGTTGACCATATACTCAACGGAATCGGCTATAATGTCTCGTGATGGCAAGGAATAAAGCATACCGTCGTGGCCCATGGCGATACCATCATCTACAGCAATGGTATTAAATTCTTTCGCCACACCACCGGCTTTTTCAATTTCTCGAGCAACCAGTTGACCCATATCTTTTAGATGTACGTGCCCAGGAACAAATTGGGTGAATGAGTTGCACACCGCAATAATAGGCTTTTGAAAGTCGGAGTCAGTCATGCCTGTAGCGCGCCATAGCGCACGTGCGCCTGCCATGTTACGGCCTGAAGTGGAGGTTTTTGAGCGATAAACGGGCATGGGGATGGTGCCTTTTAGTAAATAATAAAATTTAGAGTAATTCTTTGCTAAATACTTTGGAATTACGCTGGAAGTTGTACAAAGATTGCCGGCTAGTGGGTAGGTCTGCCAAATCGGCCCCTATAAAACCGTTTTCTAAAAACCAGTGCGACGACGCCGTGGTGAGTACAAATAGTGTTTGTAAACCCATGTGGCTTGATTGTTGTTCAATATGTTGCAACAGTATTTGGCCTCGGTCACCACCTCGGTAACTAGAATCAATGGCCATGCAGGCCAGCTCGCCTTGGCGCGCATCGTCGAAAGGATACAGCGCTGCGCAACCAATAATGGCACCATCTCGCTCAATCACGCTAAAGTAATGTATTTCTGATTCCAGTAGCTCCCGGGAACGGCGTACTAAAATGCCATCGTCTTCTAATGGACGAATCAATTGCAAAATACCACCAACATCATCAATGCAGGCGTTACGTACTTGTTCGTAGCTTTCTTTAATTACCATGGTGCCCGAGCCGTCACGGCTGAATAATTCGCTTAATAAAGCACCGTCTTCTTGGTAACTTAACAGGTGGCCGCGGGCCACGCCGGCGTCACATGCTTTAGATAAAACATCCACATGCATGGATAAGTCGCTCCAACTGTCGCCTGTACTTTGGTGTTGATGTACTAAACGATGGCCTGCGCGCGTGAGTAATTCAATGACTTGCTCACCGCGGGAATTAGTAATGCCTTTATCGGCACCAAAAACGATGAGTTTATCGGCTTGTAGGCTGGCAGCTACACGTCCTGCAACCTGAGCCGCTGCTAAGTTAAACGTCTCTCCAGTAGGCGAATAACCTAAACACGAAATCAATACTAAATTGCCATCTTCAAGCTGTTTGCTAATCGCTTGTGCATCCACCCGTCGCACTTCACCGGTATAGGAAAAATCCACGCCGTTTTTCACGCCAATGGGGCGAGCCGTAATAAAATTGCCCCGTGTGGTTCTAATACGAGAACCCTGCATAGGAGAATTAGCTAAACCCATGGAAAAACGAGCTTCAAGCTGAGTGGCCTGCCGGCCTACCGTGGCTTGCACTAAAGACAGTTGCTCTAGATTTGTTATACGTAAGCCATTGTGAAAATCCGTTGCCATATTGGCTTTGGCACAGGCATTTTCAATTTGGGGTCGGCTACCATGCACCAACACCAATTTAACCCCTAAACTGTTGAGTAGGTTAATGTCATGGATGGTGTGGGAAAAGTTTTCGTGAGCTAGCGCTTCGCCGGGTAAATAGATAACAAAAGTACGGCCACGGTGAGCATTTATATAAGGCGCAGAGTGGCGGAACCAGTTCACATACTGTTGATTGGTTTCGATCACTATAATTACCTATAACCTTGGGGTTGGAAAGGTACTATTAAGCCGCGCTGCGGCCGTTGTGTCAATCAAACAGCGATGACTTATTTAGAAAAAACTACATTCAATTGGGGTTTAGCTTGATTGTAGGGGAATTTTTCCGTTAGGGTTTAGGTTTCTATAGCAATGCAACCTCCTTTGGCTATAATTTCCCACAGCCAGCGGCCTGTTAAAGTGAGTTTTGGAGTAACGTTTATAGTGACAAAGTTAGTGACCGAATTAGCAACCGCAAGCCTGAAAAAGCTAGCAACATTGTCACCCCCTTTGCATGAAGAAGTGGTGGCACGTTTTGAGCAACTCATGTCGAGTGTAGAGCATGCAGGTTGGCAACATGCTGAGCAGCAGTTACAACTCATTCAAGTGATATCGGCAAGCCCGTTTGCAGCTCAACTTTTGGCGTTAAACCCTCATCTTTTAGACTACTCATTTTTGTCCAAAGCTTTTGATAAACAAGAGCTAGGTGCGGTGTTGGCAGCGTCTATGGGCAATATCACTAACGAAGCGCAGCTCCACAAATGCCTTCGGGAATTTAGAAAAGCCCACCAAGTGCGACTGATCTGGCGTAACCGTTGCCGCTTAGGAACGAGCAAAGCATTAGTAGAGGAATTATCTAATCTGGCGGACGTTTGTGTGGACGAAGCCTTAAAATGGTTGCACGCAGATTGTGTGTCACAGTGGGGCCAGCCTTGTGATCGCGAAGGGCAGTTTCAGGAATTAGTGGTGTTAGGTATGGGCAAGCTTGGGGGCAGGGAGCTTAACCTTTCCTCCGACATTGATTTGATTTTTAGCTTTGCTGCTGGTGGTGAAACCCGAGGTGGCCGTCGTAGCGTGGATAATCAGCAATTTTTTATTCGTTTAGGGCAGCGATTAATTCAGGCGATTGACGCAGTCACGGCCGACGGATATGTGTTTAGGGTGGATATGAGGCTACGGCCTTATGGTACCAGTGGCGCTTTGTCCCTTAGCTTTGATGCCATGGAAATTTATTATCAACAGCAAGGTAGAGAATGGGAGCGTTATGCTTTTATTAAAGCTCGTGTTATTGCCGGCAATCAAGACAGTGGCGCGGAGTTATTAGAGCTACTGCGGCCTTTTGTATATCGACGTTATTTAGATTTTAGTGCTATTACCTCGCTGCGCAGCCTAAAACAAATGATTGCCAGTGAAGTGCGTAGGCGTGGTCTTCAGCAGAACGTTAAATTAGGTACAGGCGGCATTCGGGAGGTAGAGTTTATAGCGCAGGCTTTTCAGCTGATACGTGGTGGAAGAGACGTTCGTTTACAAACCACAAGCTTAATGGAGGTGTTGGATTTATTGCCAGACACCGCAGGTTTGGCACCAGACGATGTGAAGCAGTTACGACAGTGTTATTGGTTTTTACGAGATGTGGAACATGCTTTACAGGCTGTACAGGATAAACAAACTCAAGATTTACCTGATCAAACGTTTGAGCAACAGCGGTTGGCTTTGGCGTTAGATTTTGACAATTGGCAACAGTTACAAACGGAAATTAATTTAAGTAGAGACTTTATCCACCAGCAATTTGAGTTGGTGGTGGCAGAAAAAGAAGCCAGCGAACCCTCCGGTAACGATCATCATCTAAACCAGCTGTGGGCGGAAATAGCACACAGTGCTAGGCAAACGGATCAATTGACGCAGGTGCCCGAATGGCAAGCCATATTAACCCAAGCTGGGTTTGCAGATGCCGATCGTATATTGCAGCATCTTTGGGAATTACACCAAAGTCGATCCGCGCAAACCATGCAGCCTGTGGCTCAAGAGCGCTTAGCTCAGTTAATGCCTCACATCTTGCAAATTGCAGCCAAACAGGAAGACCCAGCACTGACAATTTCACGGGTGTTGGTGCTTATACAGGCCGTGTTAAGGCGCTCGGTTTACTTAGTTTTATTGTTAGAAAATCCAGCCGCGTTAAGTTTGTTGGTTGAGCTTTGTGCGGCGAGCTCTTGGTTTGCAGATTTTCTTGCCCGTCAGCCGTCGCTGCTGGACGAGCTATTGGACGTTAACAGCCTGTTTAATGTGCCCGACGCTGCCGAATTAAAACAAGAGTTAGAACAAAGCCTTCTGCGTTTGCCAGAAGATGATACCGAACAATTAATGGAAGCCCTTAGGCACTTTAAACACGCCCATTTATTGCGTGTGGCCGCCCAAGAAGTGACTGGGCGACTCCCCCTAATGAAGGCCAGTGATCAGCTCACTTTTGTGGCCGAAGCAGTGGTGGGCCAGGTCATGCATTTGGCGTGGCGAGAGCTGCGAGAGCGCCACGGTAACCCGCAAAATGAACTCGGTGCGTGTGATGATTTTATCGTAGTGGGCTACGGTAAAGTGGGTGGGTGGGAATTAAGCTATGGTTCCGATTTAGATTTGGTATTTATTTATGACATGCCCTCACAATCAGAAACAGATGGTGCTAAGCCGGTAGCCAATAGTGTGTTTTTTACCCGTTTAGGTCAGCGCATGATTAACTACCTCAATACGGTAACCGCCGCGGGTCAGCTCTATGAAGTGGATATGCGTCTACGCCCAGACGGGGCTAAAGGGTTGCTCGTATCTACCTTGTCTGCATTTAAACAATACCAGCTTAACGAAGCATGGACATGGGAGCATCAGGCCCTTGTGCGGGCGCGGCCTCTGGCAGGCAGTCATGCCCTTTTTAATGGCTTTTGGCAGGTGCGTAGAGACGTGTTAAGTCAAGCCAGAGGGCTCCCAGCGTTAAAACGTGAAGTGACAGAAATGCGCAAGAAAATGCACCATCAACTTGCCAGTAAGCCTGATGCCGATGGGCTAACCTCACAATTCCACCTCAAGCACGATGAAGGTGGCATCGTGGATATTGAGTTTATGGTTCAATATGGAGTATTAGCTCACGCCCACCAAGATGAAAAGTTACTCACCTTTACCGACAATATCCGTATTTTAGAGGCCTTTGAAACACAGGGAATTTTGTCTCCATTGCAGGCCCACGATTTACGAGAAGCCTATCAGGTCATGCGCGCTGTTGAGCATCGGCTGACCTTGCAAAATCAAGCGGGAGAGGTGTCTGTTGATGACTTAGGGGCGCAGCGTCAAAAAGTAAAAACTATTTGGGTGGATATGATGGGGCAATAATAGTCGATCACCCGACTAATAAATGTGAGGGCTATTGGCTGGTCGGGTTTTGAAACGGCGATGTAGCCATAGATATTGGCTTGGGTAGCTGCGCACTTCAGATTCAATAGCGGCATTTAAAGCGGCGGCATCGGCCACTAAGTCCCCACTAGGTATATTAGACAAGCTGTCGGTAATTTTGAGTTGGTAGCCTTGATCTTGTTGAATGCGGTGATGGCTAAGCTGTAACACTTTGGCGCCTGTGGCCGTAGCTAAGCGGCTAATAATGGGTGTTGTAGCCGCTGCTATTCCAAAAAATGGTGCAAACACCGAACGCTCTGGTCCTACATCCTGATCGGGTGCTAACCACACAGTTTTGCCCTGCTTAAGTAGTCGTATGACTTGGCGAATATCATCACGTTCCACCATGCCTGACAAATGTTGCAAGCGCCCACGACGGATGATAGCGTCCATTAATGCATTACCATGGCGCTGATAGGTAGCATAGTAGGGGCGGTTTTGGGCGAGCAAAATACCACCTAAATCTAGGCTGCTATAGTGAGCCCCCACTAACAATACGCCATGCCCTTGTTGCTGTGCAGTATCGATGAGTTCCCCGCCTGTGACATCAGCGCGGTTGTTAAATGTACTACGGGAACTCCACCACGCCATGGCGGTCTCAATAATGCCGATGCCATTATCAGCAAACGTTTTGCGGACCAAGTCATTCTGCTCGGATGCCGTTAAGTGGCTAAAGCATAAGGCAATATTGGTTTGCGCAATGGATCTCCTGCGCCCAGATAACTGATACAATAACCAACCCATAGCTCGGCCAGCGGCCATGCGCCATGTCCAGGGTAGGACAATAATCAGGCGAAGAATGCCTAGCCCAAGCCAAATAAGCCAGTATTTAGGGGCGTAGAACTTGGTTAGTGAGGGGATTTCGGATGGCATATGGAATTCAAGAAACGTATGGTGTGATTAGCCATGATGAGCTAATTTAATGATTAACAATGAGTGAGTTTACACTGCGTAAGGCGGTCACGCCATGCAAACCATGTTAGCAGTGCTAACCAATGAAGCAGATTTCAGCCAGTGCAAAGGACAATAAATGAATAAGCCAGCAGCTCCAACACCATCTTTAGGCGCCTGGAGTGCATACAGAAGGTTGTTGGGTTATGTATTACAGCATAGCGTGGTATTTTCCGTAAGCATCTTAGGCTTTGTGCTGTTTGCGCTTACGCAACCTGCTTTTGCTAGCTTAATGGAATACATGGTTGATAGCGTAGAGAACAGCAATGGCGCTGCAAGAATGATCATTCCCGGTGCTGTGCTGGCTATCTTCTTAGTTCGTGGTGTGGGTTTTTTCTTAGGCAACTACGGCATTACTTACGTGGCAAGGCGAGTTATACATCAACTTCGATTAGATATATTTAATCGATTATTAGTGCTTCCTGCACGCTTTTATCACCGCAACGCTTCGGGCACTTTGTTGTCTAAATTGACCTTTAATGTTGAGCAAGTGACGGGTGCGGCTACGGACGCGTTGAAGATTTTTGTAAGAGAAGGCCTAACCATTGTAGGTTTGTTGGCTTACATTGTGTACTTAAATTGGCAGCTGTCTTTAGTATTTTTAACCATAGGCCCCTTCATAGGGTGGGTTGTAAACAAAGCGGCTAAACGCTTTAGAAATATCAGTTCTAATTTACAAGACAGTATGGGCCAAGTGACGGCCAGCGCGAGTGAAGCGATTAAAGGCTATGAAGTAGTGCGTGTGTTTGGTGCACAAGATCAGGAACAAAAGCGCTTTTCGGCAGCTAGTAATAATAACCGCCAGCAAGCCATGAAGCTGGCTCTGGCCGAATCCATTTCCACCCCCTTGGTGCAAATGATTGTTGCCATCGCCATGGCTGTTTTGATTTACCTGGCCTTACACCCCAGCATCATTAACACCATGACAGCGGGACAGTTTATTGCCTTTATTACCGCTTCAGGCATGTTAACTAAACCGCTCCGTTCAATGACTGAAATTAACAGCATTTTGCAGCAGGGTATTGCCGCGTCCCAAAGCATTTTCGCCTTGTTAGACGAGCAGCCAGAAACAGATTTAGGTACAAAGAAGCTAGTAAGGTCAACAGGTAATATAATGTTCGATGGGGTAAGTTTTAGTTATGACCAGCACCCTCTATTGAAACAAATCTCTATTCATATCAGTCCCGGCCAAGTGGTGGCTTTAGTGGGGCGTTCTGGTAGTGGTAAATCCACATTAATTAACCTATTGCTGCGTTTTTATGAACCACAAGAGGGGCGAATTTTACTCGATGGAGAGAACATTCAAGACCTTACTCGAGTAGATTTGCGCCGGCAAATTGCCTTGGTGAACCAACAGGTGGTGTTATTCGACGGCACTATTGCTCAAAATATTGCCTATGGCGCTATGCACGACGCCAGTCCTGAACAAATTATTGCCGCGGCCAAAGCCGCACGAGTGTGCGAATTTACAGACCGCATGAGTTTAGGTTTAGACACTATGGTGGGTGAGTCTGGTGTGCTTTTGTCGGGTGGTCAGCGCCAGCGCATTGCTATCGCAAGAGCCTTATTAAAAGACGCACCACTGCTGGTGCTTGATGAGGCCACTTCGGCCTTAGACACAGAGTCAGAGCGTCATATACAAGCAGCATTAGGCCAAGCCATGTTAGGCCGCACTACCTTAGTGATTGCCCATCGCCTTTCTACTATTGAGCAGGCCGATGTTATTTTGGTGATGGATGAAGGTCAGGTTGCAGAGCAAGGTAACCACCAAGAACTGCTTGAAAAGCAAGGCCTGTATGCACATTTGCACCAGTTGCAGTTTCAGTCGAAAGAAGGTGCTTAAAAGTGACGACTCATAAATATTTCAGTGTAAAGCGGTTGATCAAGGCCTGTGGCTATTCATGGAAAGGGCTGACCTTTGCTTGGCGTAACGAAACGGCTTTCCAGCAAGAAAGTTTGTTATTATTAATCATGTTACCGTTTGCTTTATGGTGGCCAGAGTCTAAGTTAGAGAGCGCAATATTAGTGATGAGCCTGTTTATCGTATTGATCACAGAATTGCTTAATACTGGTATTGAGGCGGCCATTAACCGCCATGGCGAAGCACATCACCCTTGGTCTGGTGTGGCTAAAGACGTGGCCTCTGCGGCCGTTTTATTGGGGTTAATACAGTGCGCCCTAGTATGGTTATTGGTATTGCTGTAACACTGCTTCAATCTGGCGCTTTACTGGCTCTGGGCTGTATTGGTCCCTAGCGGTAACATAGGCGGCCTCACACATTAACTGATACTCGTGGTCTTTTAAGGCAATGGCTTGGGCTAATGTGTCGGCTAAACTTTGGGCATTGATGTCACATAATAAGCCGTTTTTAGCGTGTTCAATAATACCTTGAGGGCCGCCGCATCGAGTGGCAACAACAAGGCGCTTTCGGGCCATGGCTTCAATCACCACCATACCAAATGTTTCACCCCGCGACGGTACACAAAAAATGTCGGCGGCATCAATAAACCCATCACGTTGTTGATTGCCCACCCATGCCAAACGCTGTGTGATGTCGGCTAAGTTGAGCTGTTGGATCATTTTATTAATTTTTTTGTCCCAGCGACCTTTGCCGGCAATCACTAATTTAAATGCGATGTTGCGGCGGCGTAAAATACGGGCTGCTTGCAGAAGGATATCTTGCCCTTTAGTGCGCCTGAGTATGCCCATGGTGGCTATAACGGGAATGGCCCGAGGCGCTCGACTTGTGGGTTCGATTAGGCCCAGCTCTACTAAATTAGGGATGATTTCTAACTGTCCAGAGTAACCCTGTTGGCGGGCAAATTCAGCCAATACGGGGGATACACAAATTAGCAAGTCGGCTGCATTAATCCCTGCTGCAGTATAGCTGTGCAGTATTAATATAAGCCGACAGTCGTTGGGTAGGGCAGCCCGGGCAAGTACTGCATCTATGGGTTTATGGACAATCACCAGACGTGGATTTTGCTGCAAAAAGAGTTTTTTAAGGCGCTTTATCGCAATGGTTTTTAATCCGGGCAAGCGGGTACGTGGGTAATCTAACAGTAAATAGTCTAGCTTTCGCTGCCGTAATAAAGGCTCTAGTTGAGCCTTTGGTCGGATGACAGAAGTGACTTGGTGACCTAATTCGCGTAAATTATCACTGTAATGTAAAAAAGTTTGCTTAGGGCCGCCTAAGTCTTTACCAGATATCAGGTTGACGATCTTCATTGAATTGGGGCGTCAGTAAATATAAGAGTTAATATTAGTTTAACAAATAAAAGGTATTTTTGTACCCGTGGCACTCTTCGTTTATACCTGCACATGTTATTTAGCTTTGCCGTTTGGTGTGATATTTCATTTGCTGTTTATTTGGCGTCGCCCAGAATTTCGTAGCGGCTTTTGGCAGCGCTATGGGTGGTTGCCCCGCAAACAACATCAACCGGTGTTGGTCCATGCGGCCAGTGTTGGCGAGCTTAACGCTATTGCCCCTTTGGTAGAGGCTATTGTTAGTGAGTTAAAATTGCCAGTATTGGTGACCACCACTAGTGTTACCGGCCAGGCTAGATGTTTACAGTTGTTTGCTCACAATGATCGAGTGAGTTGGGGTTATTTACCTTTCGACCTAGGTATAGCCAATTGGCTCATGGTGCGGCGGGTAAAGCCCAGGGCATTAATACTCGTTGAAACTGAACTGTGGCCCAATCTCATTGCCACCTTTGCGAGCAAAAAAATCCCCTCCTTTCTAGTTAATGGCCGTATGTCGGCACGGTCTGCCAAGGGGTACGCACGCATCTCTTGGTTAGTCACACCCATGCTCAATAAATTAACCCAGCTTTTGGTGCAAGACCAAGATTCTGCCCAGCGGTTATTAGGTCTAGGGGCGGATGCCAGCACCATCAGAGTTTTAGGCAGTTTGAAATATGATTTAGTGATTGCTGATGAACAAAAGCCACTTAATTTGGCCGTATCTGAAGGTTTGTACTGGGTGTGCGGCAGTACACGCAGTGGTGAAGAAGCGAGTTTATTACAAGCCTGGCATCATCTCCCAGAAGCCATTCAAGGGACCTTAGTGTTAGTCCCAAGACACCCACAAAGATTTGATGAAGTAGCAGACTTATGCCAAGAATCAGGTTTGCCTTGGCTTAGGTATAGCCAGTTAGACAGCCCAAGCAAGATTAGTCGTGATCAACAGCAAGCCTACAATACACACCCTCGACGGGTATTGTTAGTGGATGCTATGGGGTTGTTAATGCAGTTCTATGGTAATGCCGATTTGGTTTTTGTAGGGGGCAGTTTGGCCGAAACGGGAGGGCATAATCCCTTAGAGGCGGCGGCCCTAGGTAAGCCAGTGATCATGGGGCCTAATTGTTTTAATTTTTCCCAAGTATGTGATCAATTGGAGCAAGCGCAAGGGTTGCTCGTGACGACCAAATCGCGGTTATTGGCAGATGTGACTAAACTCCTAAGCGACCGCGACCTTAGAACTTCTATGGGGGCAGCAGGTAAAGCGTTTATAGAGATACAAAAGGGTGCGCTCCAGCGCCATCTGTCAGCGATAGAATCTACCTTAGAACAGGCTTTGCTCAAGTGAGCGTCACTATACCTAAAATACCCGGCTTAGCCTCTTCAGCATTATCCAATCCTATTAAGACACGCTGGTTTTGGTTCAGTGCGATGAGCTTTGCATTGATTTTGATGCCCCTTATCATTGCTGTGGTGGCCTTTTATTCTTACATAGATCAGGCCCAATGGACTTTGTACCTCAACGATGCATATACATGGCGCGTGGTGTGGTTTTCTTGGTGGCAAGCCAGCTTGTCTACGCTAGCTAGTTTAGCGACAGCCTTATTAGTGGCCCGGGCGTTAACCCGTAGACAACAATTTTTTGGACGCTGGTTGTTATTGCGCTGTTTCAGTGTGGCTTTAGTTGTGCCTAGCATTATTGCAGTGTTTGGTATCATTTTATTACACGGAAAATATGGCTACGTTAACCAGTTGTGGCAGTGGGTGGGTGGCCAGCCACATAGTTATGTGTATGGTTTAACAGGAATTTTGTTAGCCCATGTGTTTTTTAATTTACCCTTGGCAGCGCGCATTATATTGCAACGATTGGACGCTATCAGTGCTGAAACCTGGCGCATGTCAAGCCAGCTTGGGATGACATCTAAGGAATTATGGTGGCATATTGAGTGGCCCCATATAAAAACCGTATTGCCGCAAGTGGCGGCCCTGATTTTTGCCTTGTGCTTTACTAGCTTCGCCATTGTTATGACCTTAGGGGGTGGGCCTAAAGCCACCACTATTGAAGTGGCTATTTTCCAGGCCATACGCTTCGATTTTGATATGGCAAAAGGGGTCTATTTGAGCCTGTTACAAATCGTCTTTTGTGGCGGTATATTATGGGTTGGTTTGCGATTAGGTAGGCCTATCGATATGTTTACCAGCCTAGAGACAGGCCCTGGCAATATGCGTCCAGATTTAAAATCGGCATGGGGTAAGGTCAGCGATGCGATAGTATTACTATTGGCGACTTTGTTGGTTTTGTTACCTTTACTGGCGGTTATTGTGGCAGCAATAAACAGCGCTTGGTCTGAGGTATTGTTAGATATGCGCTTATGGCGCGCTGCATATAACAGTTTGTGGGTGGCGTTGAGCTCTGCTTTTTTGAGTTTATTGATGGCGTGGGGTTTATTGTTAGCTCAAAGGCATTGGCGGCGGCGATACAAGACTGCAGCTATAGCTGTGGAATGGATGGGATCTGCAATATTGGTGGTGCCGCCGTTGGTGCTAGCCACTGGATTATTTATAGGCTTAAGTCCCTACGTTAACGTGTTTGAAATTAACCTCTATATTGTTGTGTTGGTTAACGCGTTAATGGGCTTACCTTATATATTACGTGTCTTATCTGTGGCCTACCTGCAAATAGGCGCCGACTATGATCGCCTTTGTAGTAGCTTAGACATTAAACAGTGGCCTAGATTGCGATTGATAGAGTGGCCTATTTTGCGTAAACCTATAGGCCTTGCTTTAGCTTTAGTGGCCGCTATGTCGGCTGGAGACTTAGGCGTAGTAGCGCTCTTTGGCAGCCCTGATATTCAAACTTTACCCTTGTTAATGTATCAGCGCTTTGGCAGTTATCAGAGTGATGCGGCGGGTGTGACAGGGGTGGTTTTGCTAGCTTTATGTTTGCTAATTTTTGCTATTTTAGAACGTGTTATCGGGGGTCCCAATGATTAAATTTAGCCAGGTGACCTGCCATCTTGGCGAACAAGAGTTTAATTATGAGTTGCAGCTTCCGCTGGGGCAGGTCGTTGCGGTGATGGGTGCTAGTGGCTCTGGCAAGTCTACCCTGCTGAATATATTGGCAGGTTTTATTCAGCCCACAAGTACAACAGGCTCTATTTACATTGGCGATCAAAGGGTAGATCAGTTGGAGCCTGCCCACAGGCCAGTCACCAGCTTGTTCCAAGAGCATAATTTATTTGCCCATATGACGGTATTTGAAAACCTCGCCCTTGGCATACGTACCAGCCTTAAGCTCACCCCTCAAGAAGCCGTTCAAGTAGAGGCAGCGCTTGATCAAGTGGGCCTTAAAGGCATGGGTTCAAGGTTACCTAAACAGCTTTCTGGTGGCCAGCGGCAACGGGTTGCTTTAGGTCGAGCGTTGGTTAGACGCAAACCATTGTTGCTTCTTGACGAACCGTTTAGCGCTTTAGATCCATCCTTGCGTCAAGAAATGGCGGCTTTGGTGAGGGCAATCAGTAAACAGCATAACTTGTCCGTATTGTTGGTGACCCACGAACCGAGAGATGCCTTGGAGTTAGCCGAAACCGTGGTGTTTATCTCCGATGGCAAGGTGCATTGGCAGGGGCCTAGTGTTGATTTTATAAGCCAAAAAGATAGCCAAATCAGAGCCTATTTGGGCCAAAGCTGCTAATCTAATGCTATCTCTACAAAGTAATACACCTTATGTCTCAATTCACGCCGTCCTTTTTATCGCCATCTGAATCAGGAATGTCTAGTCACCACAGCGCTGGCCCGTTTCCCGAGCGGCCAAGTGAATTGGAGCAAGATGATCATATTTTAGTGATTGGCGCAGGCATTTCTGGTTTGTCCAGCGCCTGGTTCTTACAGCAACAAGGTTTTTCGGTCACTGTGCTAGAAGCTGGCAACCAAGTGGGTGGCAATTTGCAAACCATGAATCAATACGGCTGTCAGTGGGAGCGTGGGCCCAATTCGTTTATGAATAATCGCCCAGCGATGGCCCAGCTCATTAAACAGACAGGCCTTGAACCCCATTTGGTGTTGGCTAACGAAGCGGCTCATCAACGCTTTATTGGTAAACACGGCCGTGTGTTGCCTCTGCCTACAGGGCTGCGTGATGCGATCAGCACCCAAGTGATGAGTCTTGCTGGTAAGCTACGGATAGCTATTGAGCCGATGATTGGTAAGGGTGCCGGTGAAGAAACGATTGCCGAATACGTGAGGCGCCGGTTAGGCACTCAAATGCTAGATTGGGTTATTGATCCGTTTATTTCTGGCGTGTTTGCGGGTGATCCAGAAAAACTGTCGGTTCGCGCTGCGGTGCCAAAAGTCTATGCTCTAGAAGCCAACTACGGCTCTATGATTATAGGTGGTGTGGTTAAAATGATCGCCAAGTCTCGTCAGAAAAAACGTGATATTCGCAACGGCACAGAAACCTTAGATGGCGCCATGATGACCTTTGCCGAAGGGCTGCATCAATTGCCACAAGTGCTAGCGCAACAGTTGGGATCAGCGGTAAAACTAAACACTCAAGTGGACAGCCTTACGTACAGTGCTGAATTTGGTTATCAAGTCAGGTCTGGCGATGAAATCTGGCAGGCTTCACAGGTGATTTTGGCTGTCCCCGCAGCACAGGTGGCGCGTTTGATTGATGATTTGGTCCCCCAAGACGAAAGCCTTCTTTCTAGGGCGCAGGCCTGTTTGCGTGAAATTGAATATCCTGCAGTGGCAAGCATTAGTATGGCTTTTAAAAAGAGCCAAATAAAACACCCCCTAGACGGCTTTGGCTGTCTATTACCCACCAAAGAACAGAAGCAAACTTTGGGTGTGCTATTTCCTTCTAGTATTTTTGCACAACGTTGCCCTGAAGATCAGCATTTGATTACCGTGTTTATTGGCGGTGGCCGCGGTAAAGAAGCGATGGCGTTAACATCGCAACAAAGAGTTGAGTTAGTATTGCAAGAGCTGTCGCCTTACCTTGGCATTGAGGGGCAGCCTTTGTGGCACGAAGAAAGCCTATGGCCCAATGCTATTCCTCAATATCATTTGGGGCATTTGGCTAAAGTAGCTTTAGTTGATGAAGCGCTGGCTCAGTTCCCAGGCTTATATATGCGCAGCAACTGGCGCGACGGCGTGGCCTTAGGCGATTGTGTTGAAAACGCGCTGCAATTAGCCAATGCTATGAGTGGCACCATAAATCAGGATTCATAATAATCCACAGGAATTACCCCAATCCATGTATAAACCAAGCTATAAACGTGCAGATGTACGTATTGCCCACCAGGAAACGGTATATCAAGGTTTCTATCAAGTCCAAAAGTTGAAGCTGCAACATCGTTTATTTAAAGGCGGATGGAGCGATCAACTGCAGCGTGAATTAGTGGTGCATTTACCGGCTGTAGCCGTGCTGATGTACGACGCCAATCGTGATCAAGTGGTATTAATTGAACAGTTTCGGGTGGGTGCTATGGCCCATGATGATGGCCCTTGGCAGCTAGAAATGGTTGCGGGTATGATCGACACGGATGAGACTCCTGAACAAGTGGCTATCCGTGAGTGTGGAGAAGAATCGGGGGCTCGAATTTTAGAAGATGACTTGGAAATAGTATGTAAATACTTAGTCACCCCTGGAGGCAGCAACGAAAGCTTAGCCATCTATTGTGCACCGGTGGATGCAGCTCAAGTAAAAGGTGTTCATGGTTTGCCCACCGAAGGTGAAGACATTCAAGTACAAGTGCTAGGGCGTGACGTGTTGTGGCAGATGTTGGAGCAAGGCCGCCTTACCAATGCGGCTACCATTATTGCCATTCAATGGCTGCAGCTGCATTATCCTAGGCTACAGACTCAGTGGGCTAACCAATGACTTTACGCGTGGCGCAAATTACAGATTGCCACCTACAAGCCGACCCTACAACACCCTACAAAGGAGTAGACGCAGATGCGCACCTAGATCAGTGTTTGGCTTGGTTACAGGATCATGCTCAGGTGGATGTGTTATTACTTACGGGAGACCTTAGTCATTTTGGTAGTCTTAAGGCCTATCAAAGGCTGCAACAAAAGCTGACTAGTGTGCTGTGCCCTAGTATTTGGCTGGCGGGTAATCATGATGATTGCCAAGCGATGCAGCAAGTGTGCAACCAACCGGTGCAAGAGTTACGGGTGTTCGATTACAAACACTGGCAAGTGCTGGCTATTAATACCACGGCCAAGCCTGATGGCGCAGGTGGTGGCAGTGTGTCTGATCAGCAAATGAAAGACCTTGCCTCTACATTAGAACAAAACCACGGCAAGCCAGTGTGTCTGTTTATGCATCACAATGCCGTGCCGGTAAATTCTGCGTGGCAAGATAATATTATGCTGGCAAATGCCAGTGAATTTAATGCTTTGATAGCCGCCAACCCACAGGTAAAAATGGTTGTGTGTGGCCATGTGCACCAAGAAATAGATGAAATTTTGCTGGGCACTCGCTTCCTCGCTACACCGTCAAGTGCGGTGCAGTTCGCATGCTATCAGCAACAATTTAAGGTGCAAGAAGAGCTTGGCCCAGGACTAAGGCTGCTCACGCTAATGGACGATGGCCAGGCTCACAGCCAAGTTGTGCGCTTACCTAAAATTATTTCCAGCTTGCTAGCGAACACTGATATTATGACCCACTAGCGAACAAATGTTAGATTACCGTAAACCTTAACAAGACCTTACTTGGCGAAGCAAATTCATGGCCTTAGACAACTATACAGCGGATTCCATTGAAGTATTAAGTGGCTTAGACCCGGTTAAAAAACGCCCGGGAATGTACACCGACACCAGCCGTCCTAACCACCTCGCTCAAGAAGTCATCGACAACTCTGTGGATGAGGCATTGGCTGGCCATGCTAACCAGATAGACGTTATTTTGCATAGTGACCACTCACTTACAGTGATCGACAACGGTCGTGGTATGCCTGTTGATATGCACGCTGAAGAAGGTGTCAGCGGTGTGGAGCTGATCCTTACTCGACTGCATGCGGGTGGTAAGTTCTCCAATAAAAGCTATCAGTTTTCTGGTGGTTTGCATGGTGTAGGTATTTCCGTTGTGAACGCCTTAACCTCATCCTTAGAAGTGAAAATTCGTCGTAATGGCGAAATGTACCGCATTGCATTTGCCAATGGTCACAAGGTCAGTGAGCTTGAGGTTGTGGATACAGTAGGCCAGCGCAACACAGGCACCAGTGTCACATTCACACCCGACCCACAGTATTTTGATTCCCCTAAGTTTTCCGTAGCTCGGCTTAAACACGTGTTGCGGGCTAAGGCTGTGCTTTGTAGCGGTTTAAAAGTTACTTTTTCAGATTTAACCAGCGCTAATAAAGAAAAACACGAATGGCATTACGAGGCGGGTTTAGAAGACTACTTACAAAGCGCTAATGAAGGGTATAACTGTTTACCCCTTACTCCTTTTGTTGGCACTCGAAACAGTGAAATAGAAGCTGTAGATTGGGCCGTGCAATGGCTGCCGGAAGGTGGAGACTTAACCCAAGAAGGCTATGTAAACCTTATTCCTACCGCCCAAGGCGGTACCCATGTGAATGGATTGCGTAGTGGTTTGTTAGATGCGTTACGGGAATTTTGTGAAATTCGTACTCTTTTGCCCCGTGGCGTGAAACTTGGGCCGGAGGATATATGGGATCGGTGTTGTTTTGTGTTGTCAGTCAAAATGCAAGATCCACAGTTTTCTGGCCAAACCAAAGAGCGCTTGTCATCGCGGCAAATAGTGGCTTATGTGTCTGGAGAAGTGAAAGACGCCTTTAGTTTATGGCTAAATAAGCATACGGCCGAAGGTGAGCTATTGGCGGAACTGGTGATTAATCACGCCCAAAAGCGCCTGCGGGCAGGCAAAAAAGTGATTCGTAAAAAAATCACCCAAGGCCCAGCTCTACCAGGTAAGCTGGCCGACTGTAGTGGCACCGATGCTAGCCGAAGTGAGTTGTTTTTAGTAGAGGGAGATTCCGCTGGCGGTTCTGCCAAACAGGCTAGAGAGCGTGAGTTCCAAGCTATTTTGCCATTGCGCGGTAAAATATTAAACACTTGGGAAGTGGATTCTGGCCAAATATTAGCTTCCCAAGAAGTACATCATATTGCTGTTGCTATAGGCGTAGATCCTGGTGCAGAAGACCTTGAAGGTTTACGTTACGGTAAGATTTGTATCTTAGCCGACGCCGATTCAGACGGTCTACATATTGCCACTTTGCTATGTGCGTTGTTTGTACGTCACTTTAAACCTTTGGTGGCTGCGGGCCACGTTTATGTGGCAATGCCTCCACTGTACCGTATTGATATTGGCAAAGAAGTATTTTATGCCCTTGATGAAAGTGAAAAACAAAGTGTATTAGATCATATCGCTGCCGAGAAAAAGCGTGGCAAAGTGAATGTTCAGAGATTTAAAGGGTTAGGTGAGATGAATCCGTCTCAGCTTAGGGAAACCACCATGAAGCCAGACAGTCGTCGTTTAGTGCAGCTCACCCTAGAACCAGGTGATGGCACCATGGAAGTGATGGATATGTTATTGGCCAAAAAGCGTGCTGGCGATCGTAAGTCTTGGCTGCAGGAAAAGGGTGATTTGGCTGAAGTGGATTAAACTCTTGGGCTGCGGCTGCGGCTGCGGCTGCGCAGCAACCCTTGGCATAAAACAAACACTATCTTTGCATTCCTTTTCGGTGCCTACACCCTCCCTTGCAAAACAGTTCCTATAATAGAGTTATCCCAATCAGGGAGACAATTAATTTAGGAGCAGGATCATGAACAAATTCATTAAACGTACACTTATTGTTGTTCCGACGTTGGCTGTGGCAGGTGTGTTAACGGCAGGAGCGGCTATGGCGAGTGGCTGGGGTCATACTGGTGACCATATGAGTGGCCACCAAGGTAAAATGATGGGGCGCCATATGGTGAGCAAGCTAGACCTGACCGATGCTCAAGAAGATGCTATGAAAGATATGATGCAAGGCCAGCATAGTGATGCAAAGGATGCTCGTCAGACTATGGGCATGCAGTTTAGTGAGTTAGCTAAGTTGGAATCGGGCAGTGACGCCTACATAGCGAAAGCAAAAGAAATAGGTGTGATGCAAGGTGAAAGGATGGGCCAGAGGCTAATTAAACAAGCCAATATGGAAGCACAAATGCTGGCGTTGTTAACCCCCGAGCAGGTGGAAAAATACCACCAAATGCGTGAAGAAATGGCTGAGCACAGAGCCCAAAAGATGAAAAATCACGGCAAAAAAGGCAATCATTCTAGCTGATCAGCATAAATCGCCTTAAATGGCCCTAACTAAACCGTAGCAAGTGCCCTTGCTGCGGTTTTTTTTGCTTAATTAGGATATAATTCCGCTCTTTTATGCACCCCAATATGTGGGTAACTCGGAAGTCATCCCATGGCCATCAACTCTCTGATTCGCAATTTTTCCATTATCGCTCATATCGATCATGGTAAATCCACCATTGCAGATCGTTTTATCCAAATGTGTGGCGGTTTATCAGACCGAGAAATGGAGCAGCAAGTGCTGGATTCTATGGATATTGAGCGCGAGCGCGGCATTACTATTAAGGCGCAAAGTGTGACTTTAGATTTCCATAGTAAAAGTGGCGAAACCTACCAGCTTAATTTCATCGACACCCCTGGACATGTGGATTTTTCATATGAAGTATCGCGCTCCTTAGAAGCCTGTGAAGGTGCTTTATTGGTGGTAGATGCAGCCCAAGGAGTAGAGGCTCAATCCGTAGCCAACTGTTACACCGCCCTTGAGCTTGGTTTAGAAGTGGTTCCTGTGTTGAACAAGATGGACCTACCCCAAGCTGACCCTGACAAAGTGAAGCAAGAAATTGAAGAAGTGATTGGCATTGACGCCACAGATGCCGTAGCGGCCTCCGCCAAAAGCGGCATGGGTATGGAAGACGTTTTAGAGCAGTTGGTAGAGCTTATTCCGCCACCAGAAGGCGACGAAGACGCGCCATTACAAGCGCTCATCATTGACTCATGGTTTGATAACTACCTTGGTATTGTTTCATTGGTGCGTATTAAAAACGGAGTGCTGCGTAAAAAAGACCGTATTGTTGTGAAGTCCACTGGTTTGCAATACGGCGTGGACAGTGTGGGTATCTTTACGCCTAAGCGCAAACAAACTGATATTTTGCGTGCCGGTGAAGTGGGCTACGTGGTAGCGGGAATTAAAGACATTCACGGCGCACCAGTTGGCGATACGTTAACCCATGTAAAAACCGCCGAGGTAGAAAGTCTACCTGGTTTTAAGAAGGTGCAGCCACAGGTATATGCTGGTTTGTTCCCTACAAGTTCTGATGATTACGAAGACTTCCGCGAAGCTTTGGCTAAGCTAAGTCTTAATGACGCCTCTTTGTTTTATGAGCCAGAGAGCTCTGATGCCTTAGGTTTTGGTTTCCGTTGTGGTTTCTTGGGTATGTTACACATGGAGATTATTCAAGAGCGCTTAGAGCGTGAATATAATCTTGATTTATTAACCACTGCGCCCACTGTAATTTACGAATTGGAACTCAACAACGGCAATGTGGTCTATGTAGATAACCCATCAAAGCTTCCTGATATGGGCGGCGTGGCAGAAATGCGCGAGCCCATTGTAGAGGCTAATATTTTGGTGCCCCAAGAACACCTTGGTAATGTGATCACCTTGTGTGTGCAAAAGCGGGGTGTGCAAAAAAATATGCAGTTTACTGCAACTCAGGTGGCATTGACCTACGATATGCCGATGAGTGAAGTGGTGCTAGACTTCTTTGATCGGCTGAAATCCGTAAGCCGAGGCTATGCTTCGTTAGAATATAACTTTGTGCGCTTTGAAGAAGCTAGGCTAGTGCGTTTGGATATTCTGATTAACGGCGAGCGTGTAGATGCGCTGGCGGTTATCATGCATAGAGACAATGCCCAAGGTCGTGGTCGTTTGTTGTGTGAGAAGATGAAAGAGCTGATCCCTCGTCAGATGTTTGATGTGGCGATTCAGGCCGCCATAGGGGGCAATATTGTGTCGCGTACTACGGTTAAGGCTTTACGTAAAAACGTAACGGCAAAGTGCTACGGTGGTGACATTAGCCGTAAGAAGAAACTGCTGGCGAAACAAAAAGAAGGCAAAAAACGTATGAAACAGGTAGGCAGTGTAGAAATCCCACAGGATGCGTTCTTGGCTGTGCTGAAGATAGACGGCTAAACAACCATAGTTAAAGAGACATAGGACATATAACTAATGATGGATTTTGATTTTGAGCTATTGCTCACCGTATTGGTAGCAGTGTTTGGTATGGGTTATGCATTAGATGTTTGGTTGTGGAAGCCAAAGCGCGTGAGTGCGCTAGCTCAAGCTACCGCCAGTGCCGGTGCAGAATTACCCAAAGCCGACCAAGAAAAAGTCATGCGTGAGCCGCTGTTTGCGGAGTACAGCCGTTCATTTTTCCCGGTATTAGCCTTGGTGTTGGTGTTGCGCTCTTTTTTTATGGAGCCCTATCAAATCCCTTCAGGTTCTATGTTGCCAACCCTCACGGTAGGTGACTTTATCGTGGTGAATAAATTTGAGTATGGCATTCGTTTACCCGTGGTAGGCACCAAAATTTTTGATATTAACGAGCCTAAAATTGGCGATGTGATGGTGTTCAAATACCCTAAAGACACCGCTGTTAAGTTTATTAAGCGTGTGGTGGCTGTGCCGGGTGATACTATAGAGCTTCGTAATAAAATTATTTATGTTAATGGTCAAAAAATGCCCCAAGTTTATGTGGGTGATGAGTCGCCCACTACACAGATATATAAAGAACAAATAGGTGAAGTTGAGCACCTGATATTACGTAATAAAAACCCAGGTAAAAATGGTTCTATTACGGTTCCTGAAGGCCAATACTTCATGATGGGCGATAACCGTGATGGTAGTAATGACAGCCGTTATTGGGGGTTTGTACCAGAACAAAATATTACCGGTAAAGCCGTGGCCGTGTGGTTGCACTGGGACCACTTCTTTAGCTTGCCTAATTTCAGCACCGTGGGCGGCATAGATTAATATGAAAGCACCTGCAGTTACAGCCTACCAACAAAAAGTAGACATTCTTTGTTCTGCTATTGGTTATACCTTTACCGACGCTAGATTGCTAGAGTTGGCACTGACTCACCGATCCTGCGGTCATCGTAATAACGAACGGCTAGAATTTTTAGGTGATTCTATCGTCAACTTTGTGATTGCCGATGCGTTGTTTAACAAGTTTCCTAAGGCTCGTGAAGGCCAGCTAAGTCGTCTTCGTGCAGGGTTAGTTAAGGGCGTTACCTTAGCTCAGGTGGCTAAAGAAATGCAGGTAGGCCAATGTTTAAAACTGGGAGCTGGGGAGCTGAAAAGTGGCGGCCAACGACGCGAATCTATTTTAGCGGACGCTATGGAATCGATTATCGGCGCCATCTATAAAGACGTGGGAATGGCTGTTTGTCAGGAGCGGATTTTAAATTGGTTTGCGTCACGACTAGATAATCTAAGCTTAACCGACACCCTAAAAGACCCTAAAACGCGATTGCAAGAATACCTACAATCGAAAAAAGCAGACCTTCCCGCCTATCAATTAATAGAGGTGACAGGTCAAGATCACGAGCAAGTGTTTATTATAGAGTGCCACAGCAGCTTACTTGATAAGCCCACAAAAGCAGCGGCATCAAGCCGCCGTATTGCAGAACAAAAATCGGCCACGTTAGCCTTGCAGCAACTGGGCCAAGAGTCTTTATAGTAGAAAATACACCATGACAGATTTAGATGCTTGGCTAGAAGCCCAAAATGACAACACCACAAAATGTGGCTACGTGGCAATTGTAGGCCGGCCTAATGTGGGCAAATCCACCTTGCTTAACCATATATTGGGCCAGAAAATCAGTATTACCTCGCGTAAGCCACAAACCACACGGCACCAGATTTTGGGTATAAAAACCGAAGGCGATATACAGGTGGTGTATGTGGATACACCGGGCTTGCACTTAGATCAAGCCGATAAAGCCATAAACCGCTATATGAACAAAGCGGCTTCTAGTGCCCTAAAACACGTAGATTTAGTGATTTTTATGGTAGATCGAACCCGCTGGAACGACGCCGACGAGCATGTGTATGAAAAGGTAAAAGCGGCTAATTGCCCGGTAATTCTGGCGATTAATAAAATAGACATATTAGATGATAAGCAATCCTTGCTGCCTTACTTACAAGAAGTGCAGCAGCGCCTGCCTAATGCTGTTTTAGTGCCCTTGTCGGCCCACACAGGGGCTTCGGTGGATCAGTTAGAGCAGTGTGTGCTTGACCAACTGCCTAATGGCCGCCACTTTTTCCCTGAAGATCAGGTCACAGACCGTAGTGCGCGTTTTATTACCGCCGAACTAATTCGTGAAAAAATAATGCGTCAGTTAGGCGATGAGCTACCTTATCAAATGACGGTAGAGATTGAAGAGTTTGCTCAAGATGGCCCAGTATTACATATTGGCGCCCTTATTTTGGTTGAACGGAAAGGCCAAAAACGAATTCTTATTGGTGATAAAGGCGATCGAATTAAACAAATAGGTCGTGACGCTAGAGTGGATATGGAACGTATGTTTGAGTGTAAGGTAATGCTTAAATTGTGGGTTAAGGTAAAGAGCGGCTGGTCAGATGATGAGCGGGCACTACAAAGCTTAGGCTACGACGGTCTCGACTAAACTGAGGTGAGCTAGGTTGATTGAACAGCAACCCGCCTATGTGTTACATAGCCGACCATGGCGTGAAAGTAGCGTTATTGCAGACCTGTTTACACTTAACCAGGGGCGAGTGTCGGTTATTGTACATGGCGCACGTAAGTCTAAAGGTAAGCAGCCTGCTAAGCGCGCATTGGTGCAACCGTTTACCCCGCTGTTGGTCAGCTTCTCTGGGCGGGGTGAATTGCGCACTAGTGTTCAATTTGATGGTGCAGGCCCGCCATTGCCACTGGCAGGTAATGGCCTGTATAGCGGCCTCTATATTAATGAGCTGTTGCTTAAGCTATTGGCCATTGACGACCCTTACCCACACTTGTTTGCCTACTACCAAGCAGCGCTAAACCAACTGGCACATAATCCACAACTAGAGCAATGTTTACGGCCTTTTGAAGTCCATCTAATGAACGAACTGGGGTATCATGTAAACTTAGATAAAGACTTTGTGTCGGGCTTGCCTGTGGTGGCCTCAGAAAATTACCAGTTACACCCCTTGCAAGGGGTTTGCCTAAGCCAAGGGCCGGTGGATCAAACAACCTCAGCGGTGAACATTCCAATCATTACTGGCAACATACTACTGCAATTGGCAGCGGGACAGTACACCGATAAAGAGTGCCTTAAAGTGGCTAAGTACATGGCGCGGGTCAATTTAGACCAGTTGCTGGGTGGCAAACCACTACAAAGCCGCAATTTGTTTGAGAAGTTAGTTAATAAATAGCCATCGACTGTAAGCGGAAAGAGACAAGATGATAGATCCAAATCGAATTTTATTAGGTGTTAATGTAGACCATGTAGCCACCCTTCGGCAAGCTCGGGGCACGCGTTATCCAGATCCAGTAAAGGCTGCACTGGACGCCGAACAGGCCGGTGCAGATGGTATTACCGTGCACCTGCGCGAAGACGCACGCCATATTCAAGAGCGTGACGTAAGGCTGATGGCTCAAGTATTGCAAACACGCATGAACTTAGAAATGGCAGTGACCGAAGCCATGGTTGATCTTGCCGTAGAAATAGCCCCAGCTTACGTTTGTTTAGTGCCAGAGAAGCGCGAAGAGTTGACTACGGAAGGAGGTTTAGATGTGGCCTCTCAAGAAGAGAAAATTAAAGCTGCATGTAAACGTATGCAGGCAGTGGGGACGCAAATATCCCTGTTTATCGATGCGGATCAGCAGCAAATAGACGCGGCCCAACGTACTGGCGCCGAACTTGTCGAGCTGCACACAGGTGCTTATGCAGACGCCACTAATGACCAAGATCAACATGCTGAATTGGTTAGAATCGCCAAAGGTGCTACCTATGCAGCCAGTATAGGCCTTGTGGTTAACGGCGGTCACGGTTTAAATATGCAAAACGTTGAAGCCATTGCGGCCATTAAAGAATTTAATGAGCTTAACATTGGCCATTCACTCATGGCCGACGCGTTATTTGTGGGCTTACCACAAGCAGTAAAAAACATGAAAGCACTCATGTTAGCTGCCCGTGAGCCACACCGCCCAAGTCGTGTTTAACACAGTACAATCCAGTTAACAGAGTAGCTAATAGAGGCGCTATATGGTTAAAGCAATTGGCACAGATATTGTTGCTACGGCTCGTATCGAAGCCGCTTTAGAGCGTACGGGGCGAAAATTTGCACAACGCATACTCACAGAATATGAGATGCTTCAGTTTGATGAAGCCAGTCATCGTGCAGCATTTCTGGCGAAACGTTTTGCGGCCAAAGAAGCTGCCGCCAAAGCCTTAGGCACGGGTATTGGCAGAGGGGTTTCGTGGCAGCAAATGCACATAGAACACGATGAAATGGGCGCACCATTACTTATTCTTAGTGGTGCAGCAGCACAGCGCCAAGCCGACTTAGGTAGCCAAAAGGCACACCTTAGTATTGCCGATGAATTGGATCAAGCCTTGGCTTTTGTAGTATTAAGCTAACCATATTGATAGGGGTAAAGATGCACCATTTTCCTACTATAGAAGACTATATTGGTAATACGCCGTTAGTTCGCCTGCAGCGTTTGCCGGGTCATACTAGCAATGTAATTTTAGCCAAGCTCGAAGGTAATAATCCTGCTGGGTCTGTTAAAGATCGCCCTGCTATGAGCATGATTAACGAAGCCGAAAAGCGCGGTGATATACAGCCAGGTGACGTGCTGATTGAAGCGACCAGTGGTAATACCGGCATTGCTCTTGCTATGGCTGCGGCCATTAAAGGGTATCAACTAAAACTCATTATGCCAGACAATATGAGTTCTGAACGCAAGGCTTCTATGGCGGCTTATGGTGCCGAGCTCATCGAAGTAACTTCTGAACAAGGCATGGAAGGGGCGCGAGATTTAGCCTTAGCTATGCAAGCTCGTTGTGAAGGCAAGGTATTAGATCAGTTTGCTAATCATGACAATCCTTTGGCTCATTACCGCACTACTGGCCCTGAAATTTGGCAGCAAACACACGGCAGAATCACCCATTTAGTCAGCTCTATGGGTACTACCGGAACGATTATGGGATTGTCGACTTATTTTAAAGAGCAAAACCCAGACATAGAAATCCATGGGCTGCAGCCGAATCCAGACTCTTCAATCCCGGGTATTAGGCGCTGGCCTGAAGCGTATTTACCCAGTATTTTTGATGCTGCCAAAGTGGATGCTGTGATTGACATGGATCAGGCTGAAGCCGAAGCCACCATGAAAGCTTTGGCCACCGAAGAGGGTATTTTTGCAGGAGTGTCTTCTGGCGGCTCTGTGGCGGGGGCTTTACGCCTATCTAAACGGGTAGAAAATGCAGTGATTGTTTGTATTATTTGTGATCGTGGAGATCGCTACTTATCCACTGGAGTATTTGGTTAATCATGGCCCGTTTATCGCCTTTGCAGCGCAAAATGAAACTTAAAAGCCCTTCGGCCTCGGTGAAACAAAAACGCGCTCAAGTCCAAGTTGATGTAGAACTTGTCACTTTGCCCGTGGGTAAGCACATTGATATTGAGCTAGAAAACCTAAGTCACGATGGACGAGGTGTAGGACGTTGGCAAGGGAAAGCTGTTTTTGTAAAAGGAGCTTTGCAGGGTGAGTGGGTGAAGGCCGAAGTGCTGAGCGACCATAAATCCCATGCCGAAGCTGGAATTCTTGAGATTAAACGCCAAAGTGAGAGCCGTGTTGAAGCCATCTGCCCCGTATATGAAACCTGCGGCGGCTGCCAACTACAACACTTAGACCCTAAAGAGCAGGTTGGGTTTAAACAATCAGCGATTGCAGAGCAATTGCGCAGATTGGCAGATATCGAACCACAAGCATGGGTTCAACCTATCGCAGAAGGTAGCGATGGCTACCGACGTAGGGCGCAATTGGCTACCCGTTATTTTTCCGACAGCAATACTCTACTTATGGGCTTCCGCCAAAGCGGCCATAAACACATTGTGCCCATTGATCAGTGCCCCGTATTAGAATCGGAGCTTTCGGCCTTGCTAGCGCCATTGCATAAGGTGTTATTGAGCGTAAGCCAAACCCAGTTAGTCACCCATATAGAGTTATTACAAGCTCAAAATTCACCCTGTATTAGCCTTAAGATATCCGCCGCTTTAGACGCAGAAGATCAGCAACTGTTGTGTGAATTTGCTATTCAGCAAGGCACTAATCTGGTGTGTCAGCAGTCGGGCCAAGCTGATCTATGGCTACATGGAAGTGTAGAACAATTGTATTACACCTTGGATATGCCTAGTTCAAGTTATAATGCCATGTCGTCAGACAAGCTAACCCTCGATTTTGCCGTGAATGATTTTGTGCAAGTAAATGCCGGAGCTAATCAGGCCATGGTGGCTCAAGCCCTTAACTGGCTAGAGCTTAATGCCAATGATCAGGTATTGGATTTGTTCTGTGGGGTGGGAAATTTTGCTTTACCTATCGCTAAATATGCCCAACACGGTGTTCAAGTTTTAGCCATAGAAGGTGATTATTCAATGGTTGAGCAAGGGCGAAAAAATGCCCATAAAAACGCTATCAATAACGTTGATTTTCATCATGCAGACCTGTTCGAAGCCAAGGCTCGTAGCCTGTGGAAGAAAAAGACCATTAATAAAGTCTTGTTAGACCCCCCAAGAGCGGGTGCAAAAGGCATTGCGCAGTTGCTGAAAGGTCAGCCATTGGAGCGGGTGGTTTATGTTTCATGTCACCCTGCATCTATGGCGAGAGATTTAAAAGAATTTCAGGCCTTAGGCTTAAAGGTGGCAAAAATGGGTTGTATCGACATGTTCCCACACACCACCCACTTAGAAGTAATGGCATTGCTAGTGCCCAAGTAGAATAAGACAAAAAGTGCCAGCAGGTGGATAATTAGGGCCCCAATAGACACTTAAAAATATGCATAACAAGTGTGTTAATAACACGCTATCGAGACGGAATTTAATCATGGTACAGGTACGCGCAATTCACCCGACCCATGCGGACGGCAACATAGATATTCAGGCCTGGCTGGCAGGCTTACAAAGTCAAGTTGAGTTAGCAGATACGACTCGGTTACAGAAGGCCTGTGAATGGGCTCAAGAGGCTCGAGATCGTGCTAGTGAAAGCTTAGATGTATGGGCTACGCAAGACGTGGATTGTTTTCGTACGGGTTTAGAAATGGCCGAAATTCTAACCACCCTACAGGTTAATGAAGAAACCTTAGTGGCAGCAGTGTTATACCGCGCCGTACGGGAAGAAAAATTAACCCTTAAAGAAGTAAAAGAAACCTTTGGCCCCATCGTGTCACAACTGATTGATGGCGTATTACAAATGGCGGCCATCAGTAATCTTCAA
Organism: Gammaproteobacteria bacterium; assembly: GCA_028598985.1. Classification (GTDB taxonomy): domain Bacteria; phylum Pseudomonadota; class Gammaproteobacteria; order Pseudomonadales; family Balneatricaceae; genus Njordibacter. The sequence continues at coordinate 7,774 of JAQRMV010000014.1, read as the reverse complement.
AGCCCCACCCGAGATAGTATTTTAGGCCAGTCTGATGGCCAGCTTACCAACGTGCGTAAAATGCTGGTGTCTTTGGTAGATGATGTGCGGGTGGCATTAATTAAGTTGGCAGAGCGTACTTGCGCTATTCGAGCAGTAAAAAATGTGGATCGAAAAAAGCGCTACTTGGTGTCTCGTGAAGTATTTGACGTATACGCCCCTTTGGCACACCGTCTAGGCATAGGTGCCATTAAGTGGGAACTAGAAGATCTGTCCTTCCGCTACCTTCAGCCTAACGCCTATAAAGAAATTGCCGCCTTTCTAGATGAGCGGCGCATGGACCGTCAAGACTACATAGAGCGAGTGTTAGGTAGCCTCACAGAGCAGTTATCTAACGCTGGCATTGAATCTGACATCATGGGCCGAGCTAAACATATTTACAGCATTTGGCGCAAAATGCAGCGTAAAAACATTGAGTTTTCTCAAGTGTACGACGTACGTGCGGTGCGTATACTAGTGCCAGAATTAACAGACTGCTACACGGCGTTGGGCATTGTGCATGGCTTGTGGCGCAATATCCCCCAAGAATTTGACGACTATATTGCCACCCCAAAAGAAAATGGCTATCGCTCATTACATACTGCAGTCATTGGCCCCGAGGGCAAGGTAGTAGAAATTCAAATCCGCACCTTTGCTATGCACGACGAGGCAGAGCTTGGTGTATGTGCCCATTGGTTATATAAAGGCACAGACATTAACAGCACGGGAAATTCCTACGATGACAAGCTGGCTTGGTTGCGTCAAGTATTAGAGTGGCATGACGAAGTGGGTGACGGTACTGAATTTGTCACTCAAGTAAAAGGAGACGTAGCGCAAGACCGTATTTACGTATTCACACCCGACGGCCATGTAGTGGATTTACCTAACGGCGCCACGCCTATAGATTTTGCATATAGAGTACACACGCAGGTAGGTAATACCTGCCGTGGTGCAAAAATCCATGGCCGTATTGTGCCCCTCACCTATAGTTTACAAACCGGTGATCAAGTCTCAATTATGACTTCTAAGGGTGGTGCGCCCAGTAGAGATTGGATGAATCCAAACTTGGGGTACGTTCATGCGGGGCGTACACGCGCAAAGATTGGGCACTATTTTAAACAGCTTGATAAAGACAAAAACGCCATAGCAGGCCGCCATTTAGTGGAGCGCGAAATGCGACGCATGGCCATTACCGGCGTGGATTATCAACAAATAGCCATCGCCATTAACTTTAAGCAAGTTGATGATATGTACGCCGCTTTGGGCGCCGGAGATGTGCGATTAGCACAGGTGATTAACGCGGCGCAGCATCAGGTAGAGCCTAGCCTTAAACCTAAAAAGCAACTCGACCTTGGCCTGTTAACCAATAAACCTAAACCTAAGCCTAATTCTGGTAGCGACGTGCAAATTGCCGGCGTTGGTAATCTGCTCACCACCATGGCCAGTTGTTGTATGCCCGTACCGGGAGACCCAATCACAGGTTTTGTTACACTTAATCGTGGGGTTTCTGTACACCGTCAAGATTGCCTTAATATTATGAACATGGCAGAGCAAGATCGCCAACGTATTATTGAAGTGGATTGGTCCTCCAGCAGTGAGCGCACCTATCCTGTTGATATCTTCATTGAAGCTATTGATCGGTCGGGTTTGTTGAGTGAAGTGATTATTGTGTTAGGTAACGAAAACGTAAACCTAGGCAACATCACCACCAATGTGGATAAAAAAACCCACTCCGCCACCATTTCCATGACTATTGATATTCCTCGTTTAGATTTGCTTGGGCGTATTTTGGACAAAATTAGTCAGCTCCCTAACGTATTGGATGTAAGGCGACAAAAAAATGGGTAAACCTATTCGTAATACCAGTGTTAATTCTAGTGATTCCATGCAACAGCTGTTAGATATCATGACCCAGCTGCGCAACCCGCAGGGTGGCTGTCCGTGGGATCTAAAACAAAATTTCCGCAGCATTTTGCCCCATACTTTAGAGGAAGCCTACGAGGTGGCTGATGCCATTGAGTCGGATGATCGTGTCCAGTTAAGAGACGAACTAGGCGACTTGTTATTTCAGGTGGTGTTTTATTGTCAACTTGCCCGTGAAGAAGGCAGCTTCGAATTTGCGGATGTCGCTCAAGCCATGTCCGACAAGTTGATTCGTAGGCACCCCCATGTATTTGGAGACCTTCAAGGCGAAACTGGCATGGATGCAGAGCAAGTGTTGGAACGCTGGGAAAGTATTAAGCAAGATGAACGCGATGCCAAGCAACAGCATTCTGTATTGGATGACGTGCCCAATGCTTTGCCCGCCCTGCAACGTAGTGCAAAATTACAAAAACGAGCGGCTAATGTGGGTTTTGATTGGCCCAATGCTACCCCCGTTCTAGCCAACATGGCTGAAGAGCTGGAAGAGGTGCAGCAGGCCTTTGCTAGTGGTGACAAGGAACACACGTTAGAAGAGTTGGGCGACTTAATGTTTGCATGCGTGAATATGGCAAGGCATTTAAAGCAAGACCCAGAACAGGTAATGCGTGCCGCCAATGCTAAGTTTGAGCGACGTTTTCGATTTTTAGAAACACAGTTATTAGATGCAGGTGAGCAGCTAGAAAATGTAAGCCTAGAACGAATGGATGCAGGTTGGCATGCAGCTAAAGCGGCTGGCTTATAGCCACTATTTGTCAGTTTACCTACGGTTTAGCCATTGTTCGACTATAGTGCCGTGGCGCTGAAGCTTGCTTTTGGTTACACTACGCGGCCCAGTTAAATGTGTGTTTGAGTAATGGGTTTCTTCGCAAGCGGACAGTGGTGTATCGTGCCTGTTTGCGAAGGTATCTCAATTTAGTCGAATATGGATTGACTGAGCTGTTATTAAATGGCCAATGTATTTTAGTTTTTTTGGAGTTAAATCATGAAGTTAATCCTTTTGGGAGCGCCTGGCGCAGGCAAGGGCACCCAGGCACAATACTTAACAGAAAAGTATGGCATTCCACAAATTTCAACGGGCGACATGCTACGTGCAGCGGTAAAGGCTGGCACCGAGTTAGGTAAAATTGCTAAAAAGGTAATGGACGAAGGCGGTTTGGTATCCGACGAGTTGATTATTAATTTAGTAAAAGAACGCATCATGCAAAATGACTGCGCAAACGGATTTTTGTTCGACGGCTTTCCCCGTACTATCCCTCAGGCTCAAGCGTTAAAAGACGCTAGTGTGGCGATTGATGCGGTGGTAGAAATAGACGTCGCTGATGAAGAAATTATTAAGCGCATGAGCGGCCGTCGTGTGCATGCCAATTCTGGGCGTACATATCACCTTGTCTTTAATGCGCCCAAGCAAGAAGGCAAAGACGACGTTACCGGCGAAGACTTGGTACAGCGTGCAGATGACCAAGAAGACACCGTGCGTCAACGTTTAAATGTATATCATCAGCAAACGGCACCACTAGTAGACTTCTATAAAAACTTAATTGCGACAGATAGCCCCGCTGCCCCCGCATATCATTATGTTGCAGGCGTAGGTAGTGTGAATGATATTAAAGAGGCTGTGTTCTCAGCGCTCGACAAGTAACTTTATCCATGACGCAATTATTGGCGCTAGACACTTCGGGCACCTCCTGCAGTGTTGCTCTTTGGAGTGACGGTGGTGTTTTAATCGGCCACCAAGAACACGCCGAGCGCCAACATACTCAGCGTTTATTGCCTATGGTTAAAGCTTTGCTAGAAGAAGCCGATATAACCATGGCCAGCCTTGACGCTATTGCTTATGGGCGCGGGCCGGGTTCTTTTACGGGTATCCGCATTGCAGCCGGAGTAGCACAAGGATTGGCATTTGGTATTGGCTGTCCAGTGATCCCCGTATCTACCCTTGCCGCACTTGCGTTACGCCTACATGGCGATAATGCTGGACCATTGGCTTATGCTTGCAGCTTAGATGCACGTATGGGAGAGGTGTATTGGGGTGAATACGTGATTGATCCCACTCACCCAAAACTCGCCTTGTCTCAAGTTTCAGAAACAGTGTGCCGGCCGGAACAAGTGCAGGTAATGAGTGCCGATTATGCAGCCTGTGGAAGTGGCATGGCGGTAGTCAATATGCCACAAAACATGCTAACTTCAGCCTTGTCTGTACACTCAGACTTGGAGCCTAGAGCTCTGGAAATGGTGCGTTTGGCTGCGGCTGATTTTGCACTTGGGCTTTTATCTGCACCAGAGGATGCTTTGCCTGTGTATTTGCGGGACGAAGTCACCTGGAAAAAATTACCACGCTATCAATAACTCGCTATACAGCAATAAGGATTACCTATGGATTGGATCCAAGCCAGCATTATTGCTCTAATTCAGGGTGTAACTGAATTCCTGCCTATTTCCAGTTCAGCCCACTTGCTGTTTCCAAGTTTATTGTTGGACTGGCCAGACCAAGGCCTCACCTTTGACGTTGCGGTTCATTTAGGTAGTTTGTTTGCCGTAGTTATTTATTTGCGGCAAGATCTAGCAGCCATGGTTACCGGCCTTTGGCAGTGGCAACGAGAAAAACAACTTAATACCCATGCAACCTTAGCGCTTATGCTTATTGTGGCCACCTTACCCGCGGTGTTTTTTGGTCTGGTGTTTAAAGGCTGGATAGAGGTGAATGCACGGGCCTTATGGGTGGTTGCGATCACTACCTTAGTGTTTGGTCTATTGTTAGGTTGGGCCGATTGGCGTAGTCGCAGAGACCGTGAACTGAACACCATGAGCTGGCGACACACCCTAATGATTGGCTTGGCTCAGGCTCTAGCTCTACTCCCGGGCACTTCACGTTCTGGTATTACCATGACCGCTGCGCTGATGCTAGGTTACACCCGTGAAGCAGCGGCGCGATTCTCATTTTTAATGTCCATTCCAATTATCCTAGCCGCCTCCTTGCTAATGACCTTAGACTTAGCGACAAGCGCAACGGCGATTGTATGGATGCCTATGGTGGTTGCCTTTCTAGTGTCTTTTGCCAGCGCGTGGTTGTGTATTGTGTTGTTTATGCAAGTGATTAGCCGCATGGGCATGTGGCCCTTTGTGGTTTATCGAATTGTATTAGGAGTAGGCCTATGTTGGCTGATTCTTCCCAGCCTAGGTTAGCCATAGCCGCCTCTAGTTTCCAAACCCTAGACCTGGATCTGGCTTTAGAGCTGGACTTGCCTATTATTACAAAAAATCCACGTGCCTATGACTTTTTATTGCGCTATACAGCGCAGGGTTTAGGGTTGGAGCCAGTGGATGGGCGTAGTGGTGCGGTGCGTGTGGATTTTGCCGCAGGCAAAGCCCGTCATCGAAGAGTGTTTGGTGGGGGTAAAGGGCAACAAATTGCCAAAGCTGTAGGTGTGCAGGGTAGCGTTAGACCTAGTGTTTTAGACCTAACCGCAGGTTTGGGTGGAGACGCATTCGTACTGGCTGGTTTAGGCTGCCAACTGAATTTGGCAGAAAGGCAACCTGTGGTAAGAGCGCTATTAGCAGACGGCCTGGCAAGGGGAGAGTTGGATATTGATGTAGGTGAAGTAGTAGCAGCCATGGTCCTTCAAAAAGGGGATGCCTTATCCACTATGGCCAGCTGGCAAGGGGTAGCGCCCCAAGTCATTTATTTAGACCCTATGTTTCCGCACACAGGTAAATCTGCCCAGGTGAAAAAAGAGATGGCGCTGTTCAGACAGCTGGTAGGCAATGATAAAGGCGCAGATGCTTTGCTAACGCCTGCTTTGGCCTTGGCTAGTCACCGAGTGGTAGTAAAACGGCCCCGTATAGCGCCAGATTTAGATCAACATAAGCCCACTTATCGGCTTGAAGGCAAGGTCAATCGGTTTGATATTTACGTTAACCAAAGCTTCCAAAGATAACCCCAGCTTCTCATTAATAATGCGGCGGGGGCTGGTTGGCTTCTGCATTACCTTGGCCGGCATCTGCAGTTTGTTGTAAACTTTTCATTTGCTGTGCCAATAAAGCCAATGCGCGATCTAACCGGGTGATGTCTTTTTGTTGCTCGCTCACCACATTATTAAGCGTGTCTATAGTCTGTTCTTGAAAAGCAATTTGTTGCTGTAATTCGACAATATCGGCGGCGTTATTCATGATAATCTCAAGAAGTTGCAAATAAATAGGGTTTTATAAACCAAGTGTTTGATTGGTCGGTGGTTTTTCTATAATCTTACCTGATTGTACCGACTTTATACGGCCTAGGATATGGCAATAGCTAAGCATGGTGGTGCAATACTTTTATACATAAAACAATAATATAGAGATATCGAGTCATTATGAGACGTACATTATTTATTTATAGCTTCATTATTAGTTTAATCGCCGCTTTGGCATTACCTTTTATTTTAGACGAGGTCGTTCGCGGCTCACACATTGTTGATACCCAATTCGAATTAGTAGCGGGTGTGGCCTTTGCCATGTTTTGGATCGCTACGTTAGCAACCGGAGTAAAATTCATTGCATCAGGCGTAGAAGATGATGCGCAATGGGACGAAATGGACGATGATCCAAACCGCGAATCAGGCACTGTTAAGTGGTTTAACGTAACCAAAGGCTTTGGTTTTGTAACCCGCGATCAAGGTGATGATGTGTTTGTTCATTTCCGCTCTATTCGTGGCAAAGGCCATCGTTCCCTGCTAGAAGGCCAGCGTGTGCGCTTTAGCGTGACCGAAAGCGACAAAGGCTTACAAGCCGAAGACGTGTCAATCGTAGGATAGGAGCTAAAAACAAGGTGTCGTTTAATGTTTGGCTGTTTAATGCATTAAAACCATATCTTGCCTGCTCTTGTTTGGTCCCCTGATTTATCCCAATATGGAATAGGAAACAATCTATGCAACAGCAATCTGAACACCAAGAACAATATAACGATGAAATTGATTTATTTGAGATTATAGAAATTATTTGGAAAGGCAAATGGGTGATTGTAAGCTCTACCTGCGTTGCATTACTAATAGGTATGCTTTATCTCAACCAAGTACCAATTAAATATTCAGTTAAAATACCTTATAGTGTTAATTTACATTCTATTGAAGTTCAACAGAGGTGCGGTGGCAATGTAAATTGTTCGAATGAACAGACTACAGCATCCATATTGAATTTAGTGGGCGGCCTGTCGGCATGGACATCCGCAAATAGTGAATGGAGCACAGTCTTAACTGACAAGAAATCCGTAGCGCTAATACATGGTCAGTTATTAGAGGCGAGCATTCGCTTCAATACGCAGCTACGTCAGGAAGCTCGAGAGGAGGAAGGTTTAATTGCCAATCAACTTAAGCCACAACTGCTGTCGACAGAGCGCGTTGCGACTAACTACCTTAATGCTAAGCGCCTTCTTGCTCGTATTAATAATGGCATCAATGCGGTTGAAATAATGGAGCCTAAGGTTGTACTGAAAGCGCCAAAAATTTCTTTGGTTGCTGCATTGTCATTGATTTTAGGTGGAATGCTAGGGGTATTTTTAGTATTTATTCGGCGCGGATTGGAAAGCTATAAACAGCGGTCGTCCCGCCACTGAAGGAGTGATTTAACCTCAAAGAAGTATTCTCTATAAATGTGCGTGGTACCGGTGATGCGGTGCAGCCGGAGAAATCCGTTATTACTGCGGACAGGGGCCAATCGGCGTGAACCTTGTAAGCTTCTCAAGAAGTTACTCATAGTCCTCAAGCTAGACAACACCTTGGCTTACAATCATCCATGCCCGCACGATACGCCCCACACCAACAGTGCCTTCAAGTGCTCATCCATTAATACAAAATCTTAT
>JAQRMV010000139.1 GCA_028598985.1 Gammaproteobacteria bacterium | reverse complement strand
ACTGTCAATGGTGCTGCCACTAAAATAGGTACAGCAACGGTGCATGATGATCTGACTTGGGATTTCACACCAAGTGCGCTAGAGGATGGCGAGTATGCGATTAAGGTGCAGATTCAAGCCATTGGTGCAGATGGCACTACAGGTAGAGTGGTAAGTAGCACAACTAAATTAACGGTTAACAAAGCGACTACTATTGGCACAAAAGCGACTATCGACGCTGTTGCAGATGATGTCAGCACCAATGGTTCAACAATAACCGCAGATCTAAAAAGTGGTATCTCTACTGATGACACTACACCTGAACTTAGCGGTACGATTGATGCTGAATTAGTTGCAGGAGAGGTGCTGAGTATCTATAACGGTACAACTAAACTGGGAGAGGCGACTGTTACAGGAACAGGATGGACATTCACACCAACTGCACTTGCAAAAGGTGCGTACAGTTTCACTGCACAGGTGGAGAATGTTGATGGTGAGACAGGTAGCCGAAGTCCAGCCTTTGATCTTAATGTTCAAAGCCTTGTTGACGCAGTCACGATAGCTTACGATGAGGGATCCAATACAGGCGAGCTTGGTGTTCGTTATGTGATGATGTATCAAAATTCTCCTGATGCTGAGCAAGAGATGCGTATTGGTGAAGTGGAAGTATGGGATGCCAAGGGTAATAATGTTGCGCTGAATGCAACAGTAGTACGCAAAACAGGCGTAAGTTATCACCTTCCTGATAGTGCTCTTTGGGATGGCACTAAAATAGTAGATGGCGTTAAAACTGGCGAAGGTGGTTATGCGGCAAGCCAAGAGACCAAGGATAACTGGGTGCAAATAGACCTGGGTGGATACTATAACGTAAACGAAGTGAAATTCTACGAGCGTTTTGATAAGGGAAGTGAGAATGTTCGCCACAGCAATATCGGTATCTTCTTATCTGCCAATGATATGAGTACCAGCACCTATACGGAGTTAGAAGCCAGCTCGACTGCTAGCCTTGTGGGTGTGACCAATTTTAGTACTGAAGCATCTGAAGTAAATACTTTTGCATTTACAGAGGGTACTGTTACTGATGACACTACACCTACACTCTCAGGCAAATTAGATGTAGCACTTGGCACAAATGAAGAGTTGGCAGTATATGACTCTGTCAATGGTGCTGCTGCCACTAGAATAGGTAAAGCAACGGTGA
>JAQRMV010000138.1 GCA_028598985.1 Gammaproteobacteria bacterium | reverse complement strand
CCTCGTTCCCATGCTCCGCGTGGGAACGCACCCTCATACCCCCGTTCATGCCTCGTGCCATTGTACTCTGTGTACATTGGCCTCGCTGCCGGCGCTTCTTCTAGTGCCGGTCTAGACTAACTCAAACTCGCCCAAATAAGACCACTGGCCATTAATGATAATATCTACCCGATGTGTACCAATGAAGTGAGTGCGTGTAGACAGGTTGGCAAGGTTGAGCTTTTTGTGTAGCAGCTTTTTCGATGAAGCCTGTAATTCTATTTGACACCATTTAAAAACCTTAGGCCGGGCTTTGCCATTCGCCTTAATATAATACACTGCAAAATCGACCATCAGTGCTTTGCTGCGGCTGTCTTGATTATGAAGTGTAGTGCTTATTCTTACTGATTCACCAATTTTGGCATGGCTGGGGGTTATGGCGCTGTCTATAGTTCCTATGTGGGTAGCATCGGTGTAGCCCAGTAAAGCTAAAGCTTCTGGTTCGCAGCGTTTAACGGCAGAGCGTAATGCATGGCTAATCATCCAATCACGGTTCTTGTTACTGTTCTTTTGCCATTGGGCCAGTAGTTGATAAACCAAAGCAGGATGATCCTTGCCTATGTCGTTCAAATTATTGGCCACCGAGCGCCGAACATAGAGCTCTGGGTCATCCTTAAGGGCTTCGAGAATCGGAACGATAGGTGACGGATCCACCTGTAGTTCACGTAATCGACTAGCCCAAGGCAACCGCGGCCGCGTTCCCTCTGATACCAGCCGACGCACGTGCGGGTCGGGGTCTTTCACCCATACCTTAAACAATTTAAAACTCTGTTCTGGGTAGCGCTCAATAAAGGCACGAATGCTAAATTCGGCGCTGAAGCGCTGCGTAATCTCACGTTGCGCTGCCATTGATGCTTCAAAATGGTCTAGGCCATATTTACCTACAAATAAGCTAAAAGGCAGATGTGAAAAGTCCATGTTGCTAAAGTCAGAGGTCGACCCATGCACAGGCCCAAGGCTGTCTACAACAACCTTAACCGCTACGAGGTAGTTGTTAGGCAAAAATTCATATAGGCAATCGGCCACCAAGTGACACCGAGGCATTAGCTCAAGCTCTGCATATTGATCGGCAAATCGCCGTTTAAATGAGGAAGAATTAAACTCAGGCAGTGTTTGGCTTATATTGTTGGCTATTTGCTCAATCAGGTCTGGCCCTACGAGGTGCTTTAGAGGTTCTGCCAT
>JAQRMV010000137.1 GCA_028598985.1 Gammaproteobacteria bacterium | reverse complement strand
CGCAGTTGAAACAAATGGTCTTGCAGCTTAGAAAAGCCCATGGGCACACCTTAATTTTGGCCTTGATAAAGGCGTTAGTTTAGCAGTTATAGCATTTGAATAAGCACCTATAACAGGCATAAAAAAGCCCGCACTAGGCGGGCTTTTAGGAGACTGACTGTTACCACGCGGAGCGTGGGGACAAGCTGGTAGTTAGCTAGCTGACATCTCGGCTTGCAATGCTTCAGTCAGTGCTGCTTGCACTTCTTCTGCACTCACGGTAGATGTGCCTTCAGAAGCCTTTAAAGCTGCACGTTGGCGCTTACGCTCTGAGTGGTATGCTAAACCAGTGCCTGCTGGAATCAAACGACCAACGACTACGTTCTCTTTCAAGCCGCGCAGGTGGTCTTTCTTACCGGTTACTGCACCTTCCGTTAATACTCGGGTAGTCTCTTGGAAAGACGCCGCAGAAATGAAGGACTCAGTCGCTAGGGATGACTTAGTAATACCCAACAATACACGCTGCATGTGAGCTGCAATCTTGCCTTCGGCAATCATCTTCTCGTTAGCTTCAAGATAACGGGTGTACTCAACCTGATCGCCTTTGATCAAATTAGTATCACCAGAAGAAACCACATCCACCTTACGCAACATTTGGCGTACGATAACTTCGATATGCTTGTCGTTGATGCCTACACCTTGCAAACGGTAAACGTCTTGCACTTCGGTAGTGATGTATCGCGCTAACTCTTCAACACCCAAGATACGCAAGATATCATGTGGGTTGAATGGGCCGTCGGCAATAACTTCACCCTTCACAACCGTTTCACCTTCAAACACGTTCAGTACACGCCACTTAGGAATAAGTTCTTCGTAGTTGTCACTGCCGTCTGTAGGCGTGATCACTAGGCGATTCTTACCCTTAGTTTCTTTGCCGTAGCTTACGATACCAGACACTTCTGCCAAGACGGCTGCTTCTTTTGGCTTACGAGCTTCAAACAAGTCGGCTACGCGAGGCAAACCACCGGTGATATCCTTAGTGGTTGCACTTTCCTGTGGAATACGTGCAATTAGATCACCCACCTCTACCTGGCCGCCATCAACGATAGACAACAAAGCGCCACCTGGAAGCAAGTACTGTGCTGGGGCTCCAGATTCTGGATTGATGACATCATTGCCTTTAGCGTCAATCAACTTGATCATTGGACGCAAGTCTTTACCTGCGGTAGGACGCTCACCAACAGTAAG
>JAQRMV010000136.1 GCA_028598985.1 Gammaproteobacteria bacterium | reverse complement strand
AACGATCGACAAACAAAGCGTCTGCGTCTTTATCGATTTCATACTTAACGGGGCTGCTGTTGGCTGGGATTTCAATCACAACGTAGATGTCGTTCGGTAGGTCTTTGCCTGCAGGGATATTTTGGTAGCTCATGATCTTATTTGATCCTAATAATGGTTAATAACTAATTTGATAAAGGCTCAGCAACTAAGCTTGGTGGTAACGATTAACGCGCTCAACTTCTTCTTTGGAACCCAAAATTACCGGCACTCGCTGGTGAATATGGTGAGGTTCTACATGCATGATAGGCTGTTGGGTATTGCTAGAGGCGCCGCCGGCTTGCTCAATAAGAAAGCTCATTGGGTTGCCTTCGTACATGAGGCGCAATTTGCCAGCTTTGCTTGGGTCTCGCTCATCATAAGGGTACATGAATATCCCGCCACGGGTCAAAATACGATGCACTTCGGCCACCATGGAGGCGATCCAACGCATATTAAAACGTTTGCCAATGGGGCCTTCTTCGCCAAGTAGTAGGTCGTTCACATAAGCTTGCATAGGAGCTTCCCAAAACCGCTGGTTAGACATATTGATAGCAAACTCTTCAGTGCTTTGTGGCACCGTAATTTGACCTTCTGTTTGATAGAAGTCGCCATCCGCGCCCAAATTGTACATGGCTACACCAGAGCCTGTAGTGATGGCTAGGATGACCGATGGCCCATACAGCACATACCCCGCGGCGATTTGGTTACGGCCGGCTTGTAAAAACGTATCCGTGGTCACTTCAGTACAGTCATCAGGCAATGCCAATACAGAAAAAATAGTGCCTACGGTGACGTTAATGTCGATGTTCGAGCTGCCGTCTAGCGGATCAAAAGTCACTAAGTACAGGCCTTCTGGGTTGCCAGCAATGGCGTCTTCTTCTTCTTCAGAAGCAATGCCAGCCACACTGCGATTAGACAATAAAGCTTGTTTTAGTAAATCATTAGAAATGACATCCAGCTTTTTCTGCACCTCACCCTGTACATTTTCTTGGTCAGCAGAGCCATAAAGGCCGCTTAAGGCGCCGCCGCGAAGACGCTCGGCAATGTTTTTACAGGTGGTGGTAACAGAGTCAATGACGCTGACAAGTTGTGGGTCAACTTGGGCTTGCTCAAGGGCTTGATTGAGGCTCAACATGAGATTTTTAAGGTCGTCCGTTTTGGAGTCTAAAATGTGGCTGCAATTATATGTTACTTACTGCAAAAAGTCTTGCGGC
>JAQRMV010000135.1 GCA_028598985.1 Gammaproteobacteria bacterium | reverse complement strand
TCTAGCATTGATGCATGCAGTGCAGCGACGACGCATTGACAAGATAATGTTTTGAATAACAGTTTGTGGCATGTTGTTCCATTCCTCTGTCAGTGCGCGATGCAAATCATCGACAGTGGTAGGCTTATTGGGACGACTATAGGCACGCCTTCCTAACTCATCCAAGACATGTTCAATTGGTGCTAAGTCCGGAGATAAAGCGGGCCATGGCATCACACGAATGTTTGCATAGTTTAGAAAGTCCATGGATATTCTTGCCTTGTGTGGCCTTGCGTTATCTTGTTGGTACACTCGCAAATCAGGATGTGTTTGAAACATTGGTGCTACAAGTGGAGTCAAAATGTTATCTCTGTTGCGCATTCAAAGATTGGTCACAAAAATGCAAGGCAGTCTTGTATCGGAATGAAACTCCTGCCCAGACCATAACACTACCTCCACCCCAACGATCGACTTCTTGAATGCAGCAAGCATATCGTTCACCAGTCCGCCTCCACACACGTATACGGCCATCACCATGGGACAAGTTAAAGCGTGATTCATCTGAAAACATAACTTCCTGCCATCGCTGACGAGTCCAATGCAAATGCCCTCTTGCCCATTCCAATCGTTGACGTCGATGATACTGGGTAAGTATTGGACCTCTGAATGAACGACGAGCATGGAGACCGTGTTCCCTGAGACGCCGCCGAACAGTATGGTCTGCGATTCTTGGCCTATAGCGTCCAGCTGTTTCTCTAGCTGGTACAGTTGCAGTTCTGAATCGTTCACGCAAATGCTGAAGCATTATCATTTGGTCCTGCGCCTGTGTTGTCACCCTTGGTGCTCCAGGCCTTGGTCTATCGGCAACCGTATTTGTAGCCAGAAACCGTTGTCTGAGACGCACTATTGTACTGTGGTTGCAGTTAAAGTTGTTGGCAACATTTCTCGTTGACATTCCGGCACGTAACATACCAATTGCCTGGTTACGTTCATCAGCTCTGAGACGAGCAATGGTAATTTACCTTTGCAGATTAAGCAAACACAGAAGTTGAAGTTTTCTTCTGTGCTTGGTGTCAATAGCTTGATAAAAGCAGTCGAAACATTTTGAAAATCGTATCACCACTGACTGCACGTGCAAAAAAACAGTTTTTGAATCTGTTTGCCTAGCGCGTCGGTTGATTGAGCACCGGTTGAAAATTTACCTGTAATAGATTAGCTAGCCAATGGGCTATAAAAATATATTACTGACACAAAATAAATTCACATTATTATTT
>JAQRMV010000134.1 GCA_028598985.1 Gammaproteobacteria bacterium | reverse complement strand
GCGGCATCTCTCAAACACCACACCCAAAAGCATTAGGTTGTCCACTCACCCACCCAAACATCACCACAGATTTCTCCGAATCCCTCATCGAGCTAGTCACCCCGCCTGTGCATAGCGCCGACGAAATGCTGACATTTCTATCCAAAACCCAACAATACCTCTATCATCACCTACCCAAGGATCAAAACTTCTGGCCCGCCTCTATGCCCTGTGTCATCCGTGGCGAGACCACCATCCCCATCGCCCAATACGGCACCAGCAACCAAGGAATGATGAAAACCATCTATCGACACGGGCTTGCCAACCGTTATGGTAGCGTTATGCAAACCATTGCCGGCATTCATTTTAATTACTCTTTTTCGCCAGACTTCCTCCAACAATATCGCCAATTAAAAGCCCCACACCAAACCCTCAGAGCATTTACCGACCAAAGCTACATGGCATTGACGCGTAATGTGGTGCGCTATGGCTGGCTCATCCCTTATTTATTTGGTGCATCAAGTGCGGTTTGCAAATCGTTTTTAAAAGGCTATCACCAACACTCCCTAGTCGAATTTAACCCCGCCACCTTATACGAGCCATACGCCACCTCATTACGCATGGGGGATATTGGCTATCAAAATCTGCGTGAAGATGAGGCGGGTGTAAAGGCGAATTATAATTCCTTAGCACATTATATTCACAGCCTCAAATCCGGCATGCAAACACCCTGCCACGACTATGAAGACATTGGACTGAAAAAACAAGGGCAATACCAACAACTAAACACCAATATTTTACAAATTGAAAACGAATACTATGCCTCTGTGCGCCCTAAAGCAGACATTGCCTCAGGCAAAAAACCCCTAGATGCCCTATACCACAACGGCATTGCCTATATCGAACTGCGTTCATTAGACATCAACCCAACCCTACCCCTAGGCATTGATAAAACCCAAGTATTATTTTTAGAAGCTTTTTTGTTGTTTTGCCTACTAGTCGATTCCCCCCTTATCTCAAGTCGAGAACAAGTCGACATCGACAGCAACGACCAACTCGTCGCCCACCAAGGCCGCCAACCCAACCTAGTGCTAAACCATCAAGGACAAAGCACCACACTGCAAACACTAGGCACAACAACAATGGACAAAATTCATCGATGTGCCGAGTTACTAGGGCAAAACCATCAACGCGCTGTTAAACAAATAAGCAAACGCATCGCACACAGCGAACTAACCCCCTCCGCAATTACCCTGCGTCAGATGAAAAATCAAAATCAA
>JAQRMV010000133.1 GCA_028598985.1 Gammaproteobacteria bacterium | reverse complement strand
CCACTATATTGACCAAAGTTTGCACCTCAGTCGTGGTATCGGCATCGGCTTTAGCAACGCCATCAATAGCGCCATTCACGGCAGCTAAGTTGCTATTATCAACCCCTGTAACGCCAGCATCCGTGTAGTTTTGCAGACTTGGGGCAAGATTTGTGTTGCTATCAGCATAAGCGGTGATTATCGCTAAAGCAGTATCAGCGGTGTTATTTGCGACACTTGCAATGGCTTGGACTTCTGCCAAGGTATCAGTGCCAATACCATTACTGGCTTTGATGGCGGCATTGGTTGTATTTAGGTTGTTAGCGTCAACCCCTGTAACACCTGCTGCGGCATAGTCTTTAATGCTGGGGGTTGGATTGTTGTCATTTTCAGCGTAGGCGCTAATTTTAATGAGCGGTGTTTGGTCAATTTTTACGGTGTGTGATAATTTGGTAATAGCAGTGTTGCCATAGACATCAATTTGCTTAACTTGTATTTGATTTTCAACATAGGTGTCATTATTTGATAATTGAAAGCTTGTGCTTGTGCCTGTGCCTGTTGTCCAGTTTTTGCCCGCATCGGTAGAGTATTCCCAAGTGTACTCACTGGTGTTGACACCGTTTACTTTGACAGTATTGTCACTCGTTATTTTGGCAATACTAGGTTCGTCTAATTTGCTGATAGGGGCGGTTGAGAGGTCTATCTTGTCTATTACCCCATGAGAAAGTGTTACGGTATTTGTCGGTGTGTTTTTATCTCTAATTTGGATGTTGCTTAATAAAATAGAGTCTGCAACTTTGTCGCTTAATAGTTCAAAGCTACCACTACCTGTGCCGCCTTGCTGCCAATCTGTGCCATTAACGGTGTATTCCCAAGTGATGCTAGCATCAGTGACAACATTGACGGTTGCATCATTTGTATAGCCATCTGTGCTAAAAGCACCTGTGTCAGCATTGAGCATTAGACCTAAAGAGGTGGTTGTAATACTCGCTGAATTTTTGGTTATTGCAGAGACATTGCCTGCCAGGTCTGTTTGTTGAACCTGAATACTGTTACTTGCAAAAGTGGTGTTGATTGGTAAAGCAAAGGAGGCACCTGTGCCACTTGTCCAGCTTTGAGCGTTATCTGTGGAGTATTGCCAAGTGGCTTGAGGCTCCAACCCTGTTATGGTGGCAATAGTGCCTGCTACTGTAAATAAAGGTTGGGCAATAGTGGTGTCAATTGTTATTGCACCTATATCACTCAGTTTGACTATATTGTTACCATCTGCCTTATCTCTAACTTGAATGTTTTTTTGTTGATAAGTGCCATCAGCGAG
>JAQRMV010000132.1 GCA_028598985.1 Gammaproteobacteria bacterium | reverse complement strand
CCCAGAGGTATGATAATCTGACGCCGTGCCGTGTAACGCCATGCCAGCCCGAGAGCCAATTTCATAGCCGGCTACAATTAAAGTAATCAGTTCTTGCCCCGTTACCGGCCTATCCAAAGACTCCAACACCGCAATCAGGCTGGGGAGCAGGCTGCATCCCACATGGCCTTTAGTTTCTCGGTGACCATCGTGGCAATCGAGTGCGTCTATGGTGGTAGCGCCGACTAAGGCTGCACCGGCAGGGCTCAAATTGGGCCCACCCAACAAAGGCTGCACTGCGTTCATGCGCGGCCCGGGAGAAAACTGATCTTCCGCAAAGCGATTAATGATAGGCGAAATTGTCGATCGACTACCGCCTACGGCAGTGCCAAGCAGGTCATATAAACACAATTTTGCATGGGCCGTAACTTGAACCGGTAGCTGAGCGTAATCTATGGTTTGTAAAAATTGTCGCACTAAGTTTGTTTGTGACATGGTTTTAGCTCCGGCTCGATGGCTGGCAAATGTGTTATTTTTGGCTAAAAAAGTCGGTGATAGCATCAATAATTTGCTGCAAGGCTACATCGTCTATATCTAAATGTATAACCATACGCGTGGTGTCGCCGCTGGCACTAATGGCGATGCCCTGCTGACCAAGGTAAGCGGCCATAGCTGACATTTGTGCCGATTGCAAAAACAGCATATTAGTTTGCACTAGAGACATGTCAAAGGTTAAATCACCAACGCCTTCTAGCGCCGATGCTAACCTTTTAGTACGGCGATGGTCATCGGCCAAGCGGGCCACATTATGGCGTAACGCATAACGCCCCGCAGCTGCAATAACGCCCGCTTGTCGCATTCCGCCGCCTAGCATTTTACGCCATCTGCGGGCCTGTTTAATAAAAGCCACTTCGCCTACCAACATCGACCCCAGCGGCACACCAAGGCCTTTAGATAAACATAAAGACACGCTGTCTATGGCTTGTACCATACGCGCTGGTGACGGATTTTGGGCCGTTGCTGAATTGAGTAAGCGTGCACCATCCATGTGGGTAGCCAGACCATGCTGCTGAGCGCACTCAACCAAACGATCAATATCGGCCTGGGGCTGTACACAACCAGATACAGTATTTCTAAGCACAACAAACGCATGGAACGTATGTGGGACCACTGCGAACCGGGCATTAGCGAAAACGAACTTGGGCCCATTTGCACTTTGAGAACATTCGTAACGGTGGTGAATGGATTGAAACCCGCATCCTTTCCGCCGGCGAACGCACTAACCCTTGGATGCGAGAGAGCTCGGACGCCATCATTCAA
>JAQRMV010000131.1 GCA_028598985.1 Gammaproteobacteria bacterium | reverse complement strand
AGTGCCTGTACCAAGTCAGGTAGTCTCGACCTTCTGTTTACTCCTTTTTGTCTGTGGCGCTTTTTTTTTTTTACGTTTTTCTGTTTACGGTTGGATGAATTAGTGGTGGTGGTGATGGTGAAGAGTTGGTGGTCTGGTGTGTAATATAGGGTAGCTACTGTTATCTACTTTATTTAACTCAGATTGTAACCTTATGGATAGCTAGGTTTGGGACAGGCACTAAGATTGTAACCTTATGGATAGCTAGGTTTGGGACAGGCAGTAAGATTGTAACCTTATGGAAAGCTAGGCTTGAGACAGGCACTAAGATTGTAACCTTATGGATGGCTAGGTTTTGGACAGGCACTAAGTTTGTAACCTTATGGATAGCTAGGTTTGGGACAGGCACTAAGTTTGTAACCTTATGGATAGCTAGGTTTGGGACAGGCACTATGTAACCTTATAGATATACTGACCATCATTAGAAACGCATCACTAGAAAACATATTTTTTGGGGTAAAATATAAAAAAAAATCATGCTTGATTAAATGTAATTTTTCATAATGCCCTCCTTAAAACAATACAGGTAAATTTTCTGATGTGTCATATCACCAAAAATGGGTATCTATTGAATTTTAAAAACAGTATTTCTTGCACGTGCAAATCGTGAACGGGCGAAATGAATTTTTTTAACCCACTTTTTGAAAGAACTATGTCCACCTGTGAAAAGGATAATCAGATATCAGCACTGTTTGCTATAGTGAAGTTTTTATTGGGTTTCAAAAATGCCAAGTCTGAGTAATAATGATCGCAACCAAGCTTTGGGTATGTTGATAGCAGGCATATCAACCAGAGAAGTTGCTCGACTATTCAATTGCCATCAAAGTACTGTTGTATGCCTCAGACAGACGTTTCAAACTACGAACAATGTGTCAGATCGTCCTCGGCCAGGACAACCAAGAGTAACAACTGACCAACAAGATCGTCATATCCGGTTACTACATTTTTACGCAACCGGTTCAAAATAGCTGCATCAACTGCTGGGGAACCTCCAGGAAGACACAATCCACGGATCAGCTCAGCAACAGCGCGTCGCAGACTGCGTGGAAATGGCCTACGTGCAAGTAGACCATTCAGAGGACCGCGACATCACTAACAACGTTTAAGCATGGGTTAGAACCCATTTGCAATGGACAAGGTAAAGATGGCAGGAAGTGTTGTACAGGCACTAAGATTGTAACCTTATGGATGGCTAGGTTTGGGACAGGCACTAAGATTGTAACCTTATGGATAGCTAGGTTTGGGACAGGCACTACGTAACCTTATGGATAGCTAGGTTTGGGACAGGCACTAAGATTGTAACCTTATGGATAGCTAGGTTTGGGACAGGCACTAAGATTGTAACCTTATGGATAGCTAGGTTTGGGACAGGCACTA
>JAQRMV010000130.1 GCA_028598985.1 Gammaproteobacteria bacterium | reverse complement strand
ATGCCATATAACTTGTTCTGTTGTCCACTTCAGTGTGCATCAGGAAATTTGATTATAACCAAACGTTTACATCTACATTGATGGAGTGAGTGCGTACCTGCCTCCGCGTTGCTTACACACTTTAATACATACTTTTAGGAAAACTCGTAAACTATTCTGTGTTATATGTACATTTTGTGTGATCAGACAATATCGACATATAAGACTTACAATATTTTACCCTTGGAACACATCGAATACACTGGATATGTCAATTCCAGGAGCTTATTAGTCGAAGATACTTTTCGACCACTAAAGGATTACCGAGTCGTATATACGTAAGTGTTAGCATTTACATATTTCAGTCACTATATATAGGAATACGTATTGGTATCAATACAATTTTTTCATTCTATTTCAGACCATGTCAAAACTGGTGGAGACCGGTGGCAGAAACATGGGTCAGACATGGGCAACCAGCACCGAAGCTCACGGCTTCGAAGAACCGTAAGCTTATTATTACGGTTCATCGAGAAGGGGGAGCTACCCGGGAAAAGCAAGAGGCCCTAGCTAGGCACTTTGCTCACGGCGTCGGTACGGCAGATAAATACTACGATAAGAGCGACCAGCAGGAGGCAAGGCACCAGTGCCTAGACACTGTTATGGGTCGTATCATGGTAAGTACGAAGTTAGTTGATATTAAATAATGGCAGCATTAGCAGATGAACATGCGACAAACATAAATGGCTCAACGCAAATGAGGAAAGATTGGTGTTCAGTCCTTACTAGGAAGGCGTAATTGAAATACAGCAAAATATTCATGTTCTGGAATATAATTATTGATTTGATTGATTTTTAGTGTTTTAACGCCACTTCCATCTGGACTGGGATCCAGGAATTCTTAGCCCAATGTCCGGATCCCGCTCCTCAGCAGCGGGTCAACCTGGTGGGAGGAGTGCTGGTCTTCTGTGACCCCAAGACATGGACCCTGAGCAGTTGAAGCTTCCAGGGGGTTGGGTTATAGCCGTGGGAGTCCACCCTAAGCATGCTCGAGAGTTCGGGGATTGCTACTTTGACCAGCTGTCCAGGCTGGTGGATTCCCCGGCCGTGACTGCCCTGGGAGAGGTAGGGGTGGACTGCAGCGAGGGAGTTGAGCCCTTCACGCTGCAGTTCAATACCCTGAAATGTGCGTTGGCCTTGTGCCGGCCCTACCTGCCTCTGGTGCTGCACATTCGAGCCTCCGGGAATTGCCCCCGTGAGACCAACGCGTTCTACCGGACGGTATTGGAAAACGTTCCCAACGCCCAACAGGCGATCCCCCTTCACTGCTTTAGTGGGGACAGTGTGTCGGTCAAGCTCTGGCTGGATCACTATCTGAGGACTCCCCTTTATGCAATATTTCAGTTCTATGCTGTGGTGATCTATAAGCTGCTGCCTTTG
>JAQRMV010000013.1:30753-41283 GCA_028598985.1 Gammaproteobacteria bacterium | reverse complement strand
AAATGGTGCCCGGAGACGGAATCGAACCGCCGACACGAGGATTTTCAATCCTCTGCTCTACCGACTGAGCTATCCGGGCATATTGCTTTGTTTTCTTCTGTGCTGGAGGCACGCGTTGGCTACCAAGAAGAGGGCCGTATTAAACCCGTTTTGCTTTTTCCTGTCAACAATAAGTTGCTGAAAAATGGTTATTTTCTTTATTGTTGCGCGTTTTATTAGGCAGAAGGTGGCACGTAGCCTTCGGCTTGGTCGTAATCCTCACCAGAGATGAATTTGTCTAGCTCGCCCTGTAGGTAGGAGCGGCTTTCTGGGTCCATCATGTTGAGGTGTTTTTCATTAATAAGCATGGTTTGGTGGGCTAGCCAATCTTGCCATGCTTGTTTGGATAAGGATTCGAAGATCTTTTGGCCTTTGGCTCCCGGGTATGGAGGGCGGTCCATAGCCTCCATGTCAGTTTTGTATTTAGTGCAAAAAACGGTGCGTGTCATGGGGTTTTCTCAAGTAGTTTTTTGATCGGTGTAGCTAAGCCTATTGTATGTATTTGTTGGTTGTCGTACCACTGGCTTTTGCTGTTTTCTGAAATTTTTTGTGGCATTTTATCCAGCACTAACAGGTGTGGCTCTATAGTGAGTTTGTAGTGGCTAAAGGCGTGTTTAATTGGGGCTAATGGCCGGGTTTGTGTGGGTAGTCCATCCAATGCCAGTTGTGTTTGTAAAGCTTTAAGGTTTGCAAATTCTGGTAGGCTCCAAAGCCCTCCCCAAATACCTTTGCTTGGGCGCTGCTCTAGGCATGTTTGGCCGTGTTTATTTTTGAGCAACAACACGCTGATATTTTTGTGAGGGATGTCTTTTTTGGGTTTAGGTGTTGGAATAGTGGCCACTTTGTCTTGTGCTAGTGCTTGGCAATGGTTTTGCATGGGGCAGGCTACACACAAAGGTTGTTTGGGTCTGCATACTGTTGCGCCTATATCCATGATGGCTTGGGTGTAATCTGCGTTGCGCTGGTTGGGTGTTAGGTCTGTGGCTATGCCCCACAGTTGTTTATCTATTTGGCTTTGCCCCGGCCAACCTTCTATGGCATACAGACGTGTAAGTAGTCGCTTTACGTTGCCATCTAATATTATGCCTTGTTGGTTGTACGCTTGGCTGATGATGGCGCCGGCGGTAGATCGGCCTATGCCTTTAAGAGCCATGAGGGACTCTAAATCTTTGGGCACCTGGCCTTTATGTTGTTCGGCAATGGTAATGGCGCTGTGATGTAGGTTGCGCGCCCGGCTGTAATAGCCAAGGCCTGTCCATAAGCTGAGTACTTCATCTATGGGTGCGTGGGCTAAGTCTTTTGCTGTGGGAAAGCGGCCCACGAAGCGTTCAAAGTAGGGAATAACAGTGGTCACTTGGGTTTGCTGCAACATAATTTCCGACACCCATACGCGATAACCATTGCGGTTCTTTTGCCACGGTAGGTGGTTGCGGCCATGGTGGTCGAACCAGGCGAGTAATTGGTCTGCAAAGGTGGCGTTATTAATCATTGAAACGGTGCAAATAGACGAGTAAATGGGAGTAATGCTGAGTATACAATTGTTTTATCGCTTTTAGGGGGCTTTGTGCTTTGTAAAAGCATTACTAAAGGCCGTATAATTGGGCTTATTGTGTAGGTTTACTCATTATGAATTACGAGGTCAGGTCATGTCGGAACGTACCGCCACTGTAGAACGGAATACCCTAGAAACTCAAATTAAAGTGAGCGTCAACTTAGATGGCACTGGCCAATTTAATTGTGTTACAGGGTTACCCTTTTTAGACCACATGCTAGAACAAGTGGCGCGTCATGGTTTGATTGACTTAGACATTAATGCCCAGGGCGATTTACACATTGATGCTCACCATACCGTAGAGGATTTGGGCATTACCCTAGGTATGGCTATAGACCAAGCTGTGGGCGATAAAAAAGGCCTTACTCGTTATGGCTCGGCCTATGTGCCTTTAGATGAGTCTTTGTCGCGTGTAGTGTTAGATTTCTCTGGCCGTGCAGGTTTGTTTCATCACGTGGACTATAGCCGTGGCCGAATTGGCGGTTTTGATGTGGATTTGTTCGATGAGTTTTTCCACGGTTTTGTAAACCACGCCAAGGTAACGCTACACATTGATAACCTGCGTGGCAAAAATGCTCATCATCAAGCCGAAACAGTATTTAAAGCCTTTGGTCGTGCCTTGCGCATGGCGTTAAGTGCCGATGAGCGTATGTCTGGCATGATGCCGTCTACTAAAGGCAGTTTATAAGCCCTCCATTTATAGGCTTTCTATGAAATCCATTGCAGTAATTGACTATGGCATGGGAAATTTACATTCCGTTGCCAAAGCCTTAGAGCATGTGTGCCCAGATACCCGTGTTTACGTAACCAACGACGCGGCCAAAATTGAAGCCAGCGACCGTGTTCTATTGCCCGGTGTAGGTGCAATACGTGATTGTATGGCCGAAATTAAACGCTTGGGTGTGGACCAAATTGTGGCAGACCAAATGGGCAAAAAGCCGATGTTAGGTATTTGTGTGGGTATGCAAGCCTTGATGCAGCATTCTAGTGAAAATGGTGGGGTGGAATGTTTAGGTCAATTGCCGGGCGAAGTGGCCTTTTTTGGAGACCAACCCACGGTTAAAGCCGCGCACTTAAAAGTACCTCATATGGGCTGGAATCAAGTAAAGCAGCAGCCCCATTCATTGTGGAATGGCATAGAAGACAACAGCCGGTTCTATTTTGTACACAGCTATTATGTGCGTACAAATCAACGGGATTTGGTGGCTGCCACCTGCAACTATGGCCTTGATTTTGATGTAGCTTTGGCAAGGGAAAATCTGTTTGCAGTGCAGTTTCACCCGGAAAAAAGCCACAGCGCAGGCCTTCAACTTTTACAAAACTTCTTACAGTGGGACGGTAGCTAAGCGCTATCGAAAAATCGTTTATGTCACAAAATCCTTTATTAATGATCCCAGCCATCGATCTAAAAGACGGTGAGTGCGTACGCTTACGCCAAGGCCGAATGGAAGAGTCTACTGTGTTCTCCGCAGATCCTGTAGCCGTGGCTAGTCAGTGGGTAGATGCCGGGTGTAGGCGGTTGCATTTGGTCGACTTGAATGGTGCGTTTGCGGGTAATCCTGTGAATGGCGATATCGTTAAAGCCATTGCTACGGCGCACCCTAAACTGCCTATTCAGATTGGTGGTGGTATCCGTAGTGTAGAAATTATTGAAGCCTATCTTAGCGCTGGAGTTGAGTACGTGATTATTGGTACGCAAGCTGTGCGTGACCCTGATTTTGTCACTCAAGCCTGCCGCAACTTCCCTGGCCGTATTATAGTTGGCTTAGATGCCAGCGATGGCATGGTGGCCGTAGAGGGCTGGGCCGAAGTAACCGATGTAAAGGCGGTAGATTTAGCCAAACGTTTTCGTAATGATGGTGTGAGTTCTATTGTTTACACCGACATTGCCCGCGATGGCATGATGCAGGGTGTTAACGTAGCAGCCACGCGCCACCTTGCTAAAGAGGCAGGCATTCCTGTGATTGCTTCGGGCGGCGTAACCAATATGGACGATGTGCATGCTCTTGCTGCCGTAGCTGGAGATGGCATTGTGGGTGCTATTACAGGCCGCGCTATTTATGAAGGCACGTTGGACTTGGCAGCAGCGCAAGCTTATTGCGATGCTCAAAACTAACCACCATTCACTCTAAGGAAACACCCATGGGCTTAGCCAAACGCATTATTCCCTGTTTAGATGTGAATAACGGCCGTGTTGTTAAAGGCGTGCAGTTTGTTGATATTAGAGACGCAGGCGATCCTGTGGAAGTGGCTAAGCGTTATAACGAACAAGGCGCAGACGAGATCACTTTTTTAGACATAGGCGCTACCCACGAAAACCGCGACACCATGGTGCACACGGTAGAGAAAATGGCGAGTGAAGTGTTCATTCCACTCACGGTGGGTGGTGGCATAAGAACCTGCGAAGACATTCGTCGTATGCTTAATGCCGGAGCAGATAAAGTGGGCATTAATTCTGCAGCGGTATTTAATCCAGATTTTGTGCAACAAGCTGCAGGCCGCTTTGGTGCTCAATGTATTGTGGTAGCTATAGACGCTAAACAGGTGAGCAGCCCGGGGGAAACACCCCGTTGGGAAATATTCACCCATGGCGGCCGTAAACCCACGGGCATAGATGCGGTGGAGTGGGCTATTAAAATGGTGGATTATGGCGCTGGGGAAATTTTGTTAACCAGTATGGATCAAGACGGCGTTAAAAATGGTTATGACTTAGGGGTAACACGCACCATAAGTGATGCTGTTTCAGTGCCTGTGATTGCTTCGGGCGGTGTAGGTAATCTAGATCATCTGGTGGACGGAGTCACTAAAGGTAAAGCCGACGCCGTGTTGGCTGCCAGTATTTTTCATTTTAATGAATACTCTATCCCAGAAGCTAAGCAGTATATGGCCTCAAAGGGCATTGAGATGCGGCTTTAGTTCACGGATTAGAGCCGAGGCAGAAGCCAGCTTGATGCCCGCCTCATCTAATTTGCCAAGCGACTTTTCTAAAAAGGCTACAGTGGTAGGGTAAGGGTGGCCAATAAGTACGCTAGAGCCGTGCTTTTGGGCAATGCTTATGGCCTGCTGAAACTGTCTTTCTAGTGCTTCGGCAGAAGTGTCGTTGTCTAAGAATACGTTGCGCTTTAAAGCGGGCACTTTTTGAGCTTGCGCCTGTTGCCATGCAACACTTTGAGCACTTGTTCGGCTATCTACAAAAAACAAACCCAGTTCCGCGGCTACGTCCATGGTCCATTGCATAGGCAATCGCTGTTCAGTTAAAGCGCTGCCCATATGATTATTGATGCCTTCTACATAGGGTATGCTTGCCACATTGTTGAGTAGTGTTTGTTTAAATTTCTGTTCCGTCATATTAAGGGTAAGCCCGCCCGGGCCAAGCCTTAACCCAGCATGATTTTGCATAGGCACGTGAAGCATAATTTCTTTATTTACCGCTGCGCCCTGTCGCGCCAATAGCGCCCCGTGTGGCGTGTGGGGCATTATCGCTAAGGTAATGGGGCCTGGCAAATTTACTGCACCTAGGCCATTGGCAAGGCTGTATCCCAAATCATCAATAATGATCACCATTGTAGGTTGCTGTTCGTCGGCCGAAGTGATGGAAGCTACGGCTAATAAAACCAGCCCTATACTTTGTAATATCTGTTTTGAGAAGCGTAAAAGGTTCATTGTTGGTTTTCAGAATTTGGCTTATTTAATAGGTTTAAGGCCGTAGCAAGCTGTATATCGGCGTCGCTGGGGTCCTTGCTGTTGCTATCGTCTATTTGCACATGAGGCGCAATGCCCGTTTGGTGGATATTATGGCCTGCTGGGGTGTAGTAATAGGCTGTAGTGAGTTTTACACCTGCGCCTTGGGGTAGTGCGATAATGGATTGTACTGAGCCTTTGCCATAGCTGGTATTCCCTACCAATTGCCCACGCTTGTGGTCTTTTATGGCCCCTGCCACTATTTCTGATGCTGAAGCGCTGCCAGCATTGATTAATACAACCAATGGCCAGCCATTGCTAGGGTCGGTTGAGTGGGCGTCGTAGCTTATGTTGTCATGGCTTTGACGGGCCTTGGTGGTGACAATATTCCCCTGCGTTAAAAATGCGTCGGCCACTTGGGATGCGGCTTCTAGGGTGCCACCGGGATTGTTGCGTAAATCCAATAACCACCGATCTGCACCTAGACTTGTGAGGTGATGCATTTGTTCTATAAGGTCTTTACTGGTGTTCTCTTGGAAGCGACTAATACGAATATAACCCACATATTCATCCATAAACTCACTACGGACACTCTTGGTAGTGATTATTTCACGGATTAAATTAACCTTAAGTTCTTCACCATCACGTAACAGAGTCAGGGCTAATTCAGTGCCTGTCTCGCCGGTCATAAGAAGATCAATAGCGTGCACATCCAAGCCTTTTACTGAGTTGCCTTGAATATGGGTGATCCAGTCGCCTGGACGAATACCGGCGCGATCTGCCGGGCCGTTGTCGATGGGAGTGATTACGCGAATATAAGTGCCATCTGGCACCAATTCAATACCTATACCAGAATACTCACCCCGTGTTTCTTCCTGTAGACGAGCCATGTCGTTGGCATCTAAATAACTGGAAAATGGATCTAATTTTAAAATTAAGCCTTCAAGAGCCAGCTGCAATAACTCTTCATCGGTCTTGGCATCTACGTGCTGTAGGCGAATGCGTTCGTATACCGCCACAAACGATTGTAAGGCTGCTAGGGGAACGGGTGCTGTTGCAGTGGCCGCCATGGCGCTTGAATGAATAAAGAGCGACAACCCCAATACAAACCTTAGGAATTTATGTTGGACAGATGAATGCTTCATAGGATCACACTATTGCAACCAATGCTTAGGGTTTAAAGGGCTGCCTTGTTTACGTAAGGAAAAATACAGGGCAGCTTGGGTATTGCCGCCAGATTTACCACTGCTAGCAATAAGCTGTTGGGCTGTAGCGCGGTCTCCTGCGGACAAATACAAGGCTTGATTTTGCCCATACAAACTTAAGAAGCCATCACCATGATCCAGAATAATAACTAAACCATAGCCTTTTAGCCAATCAGAAAACACCACTTGCCCGCTATGTATTGCCAACACTTCGGTGCCTTGTGGGGCGGCAATAAGCCAGCCTTGTTGACTGAGTGGGTAGTGGTTTTGCGAAACACCAAAACGGTTTAGCACTTTACCTTTAAGCGGCCAGGGGATCTTGCCTTTAGCCTCAGCAAACGGGGTGTCGGCTACTTGAAGGTTGGCTTTGGCTAAGGCTATTTGGATTTGCTCAAGCAGCTGCTGAGCTTGTAATTGATCTTTTTTTGCATCGGCTAACCGCTGCGATTTTGTGGCCTGCTTAAGTTTTAGCTGTTTTAGATGGATGGCCAGTTTGGTTTTGGCTTGTTCTAATTGCTGGTTTTTCTGCTGAAGAAGGCCCGCTTGCTGCTGCAAATTTAGGGTTAAATCGGCTTGCTCTTGTTGCACTTGAGCAAGGTTGTCTAAAGTTTGGCGATAGGCTGCCATTTGTTCTGCACTGGCTTGGTTTAAGTATTGGTAGTATGCCAAATTTCGCGCCACGGTGGTGGGATTATCTAAGTTAAGTAGTAGGTTTTCTGTGGCGTTTTGGCCTTGTTGGTATTGCCGTTTTAGCTGCGTACTCAGTTGGAGCTCCTGTTCCGACAGTGCATCTTGCAGGTGGCTAGATTGTTCCTGTAATTGGGCTAATGCAGACGATGAGGCTTTACTGTCGTGTAGGTTTTGTTTGATGGCTTTGCTTAGGTTGCTAATGTCCTGTTCGCTGCCCCGTAATTGTTGCTGCAGGTGGGAAGCTTGGTCTTGTGACTTATTAAGCCAAGACTGCAGATTGCCAATATCGGTTTGCAATTGTGCCATGCGTTGCCGCACTTGTTGCCGATCGTCTGTATAGGCTGCATTAGCAACCAGCAACAATAAAGTACAAATCAATAAGGTGAAAGCGCGCAATTTAGCTAAATTCCACCAAGTTACTGCCGGTCATTTCCTCTGGCTGTTCTACACCCATTAAATGCAACAGTGTGGGTGCTAGGTCGGCTAGTACGCCAGAAGACAGTGTGGCCTGCTGGCTTCTACTACTAACATACACCAAAGGCACAGGCCATAAAGTATGAGCCGTGTGTGGCTGGCCAGTGGTGGGGTTGATCATCAGCTCAACATTGCCATGGTCTGCAGTAATTAAGGCCTCGCCGTCGGCTTTTTCTAATGCAGCAACAATCCGGGTAAGGCAAGCATCTACAGCTTCCACGGCTTGTACTGCGGCATCAAATTTGCCGGTGTGGCCTACCATATCTGCATTAGCAAAATTACACACAATCAAGTCATAGGTTTTATCTTTTATCGCCGCAACCAGTTTGTCGGTTAGCTCGGGGGCGCTCATTTCTGGCTGCAAGTCGTAGGTAGCCACATTGGGAGACGGGATTAATTCACGGCTTTCGCCCGGATAAAGCGCTTCTTGGCCGCCACTAAAAAAGAAAGTAACGTGGGCGTATTTTTCTGTTTCGGCGATACGTAGCTGGGTTTTACCATGATTAGCCATCACTTCGCCTAGGTCATTGTTCACTTGGCTGGGTGGAAATGCACAGGCAGTGTCAATGTCGGCGCTGTATTGTGTCATCATTACAAAATCAGCTAAATCAAGAGGCTCGCCTCGATCAAATTGGTTAAATTCGGCATCTACAAAGGCTCTAGTGATTTGACGTGAGCGGTCTGGCCTAAAATTAACGCAGATCATCGCGTCGCCATCTTTAATGGTGGCTGGTTGGCCTTTGTTATCTAAAATAACCGTAGGCGGTACAAATTCGTCGGTGTGATTGTTCAGGTAGGCCTCTTGTAAGGCATTAAGTGCCGATAAACATTCGTATTCGGCTTCGCCATAACGCATAGCGCGGTAGGCGCTTTCAATACGATCCCAGCGCTGATCTCGGTCCATAGCAAAATAGCGCCCGCACAGGCTGCCGATACGACCGTTAATAGGCTCTAAAGTGTCCATGAGTGCTTCAATGTAACCTTGCGCACAGCTAGGCGCGGTGTCTCTGCCATCTAGCCAGGCATGCACCACAATAGATTTGGCCCCGCGTTGATGGGCCAAGCGACAGGTGGCAAACAAGTGGTCTTGATGACTGTGTACGCCACCATCAGACAATAGGCCGCATATGTGTACGGTGCCTTTATTCGCTACGGCTTTGTCAATGGCGCAAAGGATGACTTCATTGGTGTCAAACCCTCCATCGACAATGGCTTTGCCAATGCGGGTGTAGTTTTGATACACCACACGGCCAGCACCAATGTTCATGTGGCCTACTTCAGAATTGCCCATCTGCCCTTCGGGTAACCCAACGTCAGCGCCAGAGGTGCCTAATAAACTATGGCGATGATCTGCAAGCAGAGCATCCCATGTAGGGGTTTTTGCCGCTTTAATGGCATTGGAAGCAGATGATTCGCTTTGTCCCCATCCATCAAGAATGATGAGGGCTTTTGGGCTAGAAGTGGTCATGGAGTCTGTAATAGGCAAATGGCACTTGATATTTTAGCAGTCCGCCCCCAATTTATCCATGCTATGGCGTATAATGCCGCCGGACTAGTCGCTCTTTATGGCGGCCTTGAACCTATTAACCGTTGGGAATAATAAAGCTTATGGAACGTTATCTTGAATTTGCGATCAATCACTGGGAAATGGTACTGGCTTTACTGCTTACTTTGTCGGTGTTATTGATCACCGAGCGCCGCAAAGCAGCCCCATCAGTGTCGCCACAGCAGGCTACTGTAATGTCCAATGGCGAAGATGCGTTGTTGTTAGACATCCGCACTCCGGCAGACTTTAAAGCGGGACACGTGATCGGTGCTAAAAACATTCCGTTTGCAGATTTAACAAAGCGTATAACAGAGCTTGAAAAGCACAAAGACAAACCCATTATTGTTATATGTAAGACAGGCCAAACGGCTTCTGGTGCAGCCAATGTGCTTAAAAAGGCCGAATTTACCAATGTTCATCGTATGGCCGGCGGTATGGCCGAATGGACTGGGCAAAATTTACCCCTTGTTCGTAAATAAAAGTCACCACCTGAGGCCCCTGCTATGACACCACAAGTAACTATTTATAGTTCTAACTATTGCGGCTATTGCTTTCGTGCCAAACGTATACTCGACAGCAAGGGTGTTGCTTACGATGAAATAAGCGTAGATGGCCAGGGTGATGTGCGTCAACAGATGATGCAGCTTACCGGCGGGCATACCGTGCCGCAAATTATTATTAGCGGTAAATCTATTGGCGGGTGTGATGAATTGTATGCACTGGAACGCCAACAACAGTTGGATCCGTTATTAAAGGCTTCTTAAGCGAAATTTAGCGATCCTATTAATCCATTAATTGATAAAGTACAGAGAATTAATCATGACCGAAGAAGCACAAAGTGCAGCAGCCGAAGGGACCGAACAGCCACAAATTATGATTCAGCGTGTTTATTTGAAAGACCTATCTTTTGAATCACCCAACTCACCCCAGTCGTTTACTGCTGAATGGAAACCAGAAGTGGGTGTGGATCTTAACAGTCAAGCGCGCCAGCTAAACGAAAACACCTTTGAAGTGGTTTTGCGGTTAACTATTACTGCCATGGCCGAAGAAAAGACTGTTTACCTTACCGAAGTGCAGCAGGCTGGATTATTCCATATTGCCAATGTGCCAAAAGAATCTATGGGCCAAGTGTTGGGTGCTTTTTGCCCTAACATTTTGTTCCCCTATGCCCGTGAAGCCATTGATAATTTAGTGCAAAAAGGCAGCTTCCCAGCCTTAATGCTGGCGCCGGTTAACTTTGATGCATTGTATGCACAAAGTGCGGCACAACAAGCGGCTTCAGGCGAAGCTGATTCAGCAGAAAAGCCAGAGCAAACCCACTAATTGGAGTGCTTTAGTTCCCA